>CBDAQH010000007.1:0-47876 GCA_965199145.1 Acidobacteriaceae bacterium | reverse complement strand
AAACCCCCGCGGCTGCGGCTTGGGCGCTTTGCTCGCGAGGAAGGCGAGATAATCTTGGTTCATGGATTTATGCATTTGCTTTGGTTACGCGCCAGTGTTCGATATTCCGGCATTTGGCGTCACCGCCGCATATCCAAGATAATTCAATGTCAAGGCTTTCTTTGCCTCGAAATATAAAAGCAGTTATTACGGCGCACAAGTCGATATGCCCATCGACGTTAACGACATCGCCAATGTTAAATTGTGTTTCTAGTCTCATGGCTTTACGTAACTCTCGCACATCGTTTCAACAAATGTCCGCCAATCTTTCACGGGCCAGTCCATCATCGGCACGCTCGCGAGCTGTGTTGCGCACAGCCAATCGCCGCCCGCGTTGCTCGCGCGATCGATGGCGCGTTCGTCGCTGCGGAACGCCAGCCGGAACGCCTCTCGATCCATGCCGGCCGGCGCCGGGTTGCACGGCCGGCACTGCCAGCCGCCGTCATGGCTGCCGCGCCACCAATCGCACGATCCGCACGCGGAGCACTGCACCGGGCCGGCTGGCTCCCACAGTTTTGCACGCTCGTCTGTGACGCGAAACGTTCCCTCCGGAAACGCTGAAGGCGGCGCGGCCGGAGTGGCCGTGGCGTGCTCGCGTGCCCACAGGTCATAGTCTGCGGCGTGCTTGGGTGCGGGTTTCTTTGCCATCACTCAGCCGCCACGCTCACGGCGACGCCAAACTGAACTCCAACCACCTCGAGCATATCCGTCTTGGCGTTTTTCTTGATGGCAATTTGCGATGGCACCCGAAGCGTGGGCGATAAAGCCAGCGCGTCTGTAACGGTGCCGGGTGTTTGCCGGGCGCCGCTACGCTTGCGCCACCAGCGGCACGCCTTGTCACGCGGGAAGCCTTCGTGCTCTAGCAGCACCCATTCGTCATAGCGCGAGAGCCCGCTGCGATACGTCACTTTGAGCGATGGCTTACTGCCGATCTTGTCATGCCGTGCGTAGCTGATGTTATCAACCGGCACCCATTCCGCCGCGCCCTCGGCCATACCCGGCGTCGACATGATGGCGGCGTTGCTTGCGGCCGTGGCGATCAACGTTTCAGAGTCGGGGTAGGGGGCGCCGCATCGGGCGCAGCACCGCAGCCCTATGGGGTTCATTTCGGGGCACAGTGGCGCCGTGGGGCAGGCCCGCATTGGCACATCCTCGCGGCCCTGCGCCTCGCCGGGTTCCATCTTCTTGAGGCGTGGCGCGTCGATCGGCCCGTGTCTGTCAATGTTTCCGCCGAAGTCCAGCACCAGGCAGTTGGCCTTCCCGGCAGCGATGCTCTCGGTCAGGTTGGCCCCAACGCAGCGCGTCCCGCGGCCGGCCATCTGTATCCATAGGACGGTTGACTTCGTGGGCCGGGCGCACGCGAGCAAGTCCACATGGCGCGCATTGAAGCCCGTCGTCAGAACGCCAAGGCTCACCAGGTAACGCAGCTCGCGCGCTTTGAAGGCGTCGATGGTGCGCTTGCGCTCCGGCTTGGGTGTGTTGCCGAAGATCGCCCCGCCTGCGTAGCCTCGGGTCGCCAGTCCGGCATGGAGCGCTTCGCAGTGCTGCGTGCCGGATCCAAATACCAGCCATCCGGCCCGGTCGTGGCCGTGTTGTTCGATGGCGTCGCATACCGCCAGCACGGTGGATGGGTCTGCCGCGGCGCTGTCAAGCTCACCGGCCTTGAACTCACCGGCCTGCGTTTTTACCTTGCTTGTATCGATCTGCGGCAGAGCGGCCGCGTCGCCAAGATCGCGCGGCGTGATGAGCGGGCAGAGAAAGCCGTCATCGAACAGCAGCCGGATGGGAACTTCATAGGCGATATGGTCGAACATCGCGCCTTCGCCCTTGTGCAGCATGCCGCTGTCAAGGCGGAACGGCGTAGCAGTGAAGCCGATGACCTTGACGTAGGGGTTGATAGTCGCCAGCTCGCGCAGGAAAGTTTGATATGTCGCATCGCTGGCGCGAGGGATCATGTGCGCTTCGTCAATCAACACCAGGTCAACATGCCCAACGTCAGCCGACTTGCCACGAAGCGACTGAATGCCCCCGAACAGCACTTGCGCGCCGATCTGCCGCAGCCCAATGCCGGCGCTGTAGATGCCCGCTGGAGCCTCCGGCCATAGCTGGCGCATCTCGTGGTAGTTTTGCTCGATTAGCTCTTGCACATGCTGGAGGATGAGCACGCGAGTGCGGGGGTAGCGCTCAAGCGCTTCGCGAACAAACGTGCCGATGATGAGTGACTTTCCGCCGCCGGTTGGCACCACGATAAGCGGATTGCCGGCGTGCTCTTGGAAATAGGCGAATGGCGCGTCCACGGCTTCGCGCTGGTAGGGGCGAAGTTGCAGCATCAAAACGGTATCCAGCAATGTTCGCAGGCGTCGCAGAGATCGCATCCGGTGCCGTCCGGAGTGCCGTTGCGGCAGTCGGCGGGCAGCGGCTTGTTCGGGTCGAATGTATTGGAAGAACGGGACCGCGGTTGAGCCGGGCTGCTGCGCATCTGCACCCACTCGCCGGCAATGTAATCTAGCGTGCCGTTCATTATGCCATCGCGCTCCACCGTTGTTGTTTGACGCCCAGGACAGTCGCGGGAGAGCGTTCCTTCTGTGCCTCCGCATGTTGTGCAGCCGGCCAATCCGCCTTCGCAAATGTTACAGTTTGTTTGAGTGCAATTTTCGTGACGCTCCAGGGCGTGGTTCCATTGCGCCACAACAGGTTCCACTACTCCATCCACCCACTCGGAACCATCGCGTAACTTGTATCGCACCCAAACGCCGCCCGCGTGCTGTCCGGCGTCAATCTGCTCACCTGGCACCAGTGCGGGGATGTAGGCGTGCATAGGGCAGCCGACTTTCTGCGTTTCGCGATCAACTGCGCCGCCCAGTTGGTTGCAGCGCCACGTTCCGCCATCGGCTGGGGTGACGTGCATGCAGGTTCGGCAGTTGCGCGGCACGGGAGCATTTTCGTGGCACGCGGCGCGATGGTCGCAGAACCTGCAGCCGAACCAGGATGGATCGTTGCTGATGCGCGCTGGCGGCACGTTGCTGCCGATGATGCGTTGCGCGCGCTGGATTTGCATTTCGCAGGCCGACTTGTCGTATTCAAGACGATCCGCCCACAGGTGATCTGTATCTTTGTTGCGCGCTAGATAAAAAGCTCGCGTCATGCCGGTAAGATGCATTCCAATCTGGCATTGCCACCAATGTTCTGGTTTGGTTTCTAGTAATCCTTTGTTCTTTAACTTATTAAAGCTTTCAGATGCGTGCGTCTTGAATTCGCCAACGTGCCAAGTCTTTGGTGCTTCCAGAAGGTTAAGAATAGCCGCGTCTATCTTGCAGACTATGTGCCCAGTGCTGTCGAGAAAGCGCCACTGCTTTTGCGTGTCCGGATTTACGTCATGCACTTCAGCGCCGGTCGCGCGCAGATTGGCGACAAAGCGCGCTTCTTCTAAATGGCCGGTTTCGAACAGCCTAAGCATGCGGCCGTCAAACCGCTTGCGTGAAACCCACCTCAGAGCATACCAAAGCGCCCGATCGCATGGCGTGCCAATGGATGCCGCGCCAATGCGCTCGGACTGATAACCGAGATCGGCCGCCTCGTAGCTGGCATAGATGGCGTCGACGGTCGGGCTACGAGGCGGAGGGAGTGCGGCCATAGGGCGATCCTAAGTCTTGGGTCGGGGTCTCTCCCTCCTGTCACGCCTAGCGTCCGGCGTTTGACCCGGCTTACGTCACCGCCAGCCAAGCCGTTTGATCCCCCGGCTGGGATCCGGTTAGTTCAGCGTGCCCACGGCCCTGGCGCATGGCCGTTCGGCGCGGGCGGAGGGGGTGCTGGCTGTTGCGCCCCGTAGGAAGGCGCCGGAGCGGCTTGCGTGCCGTAGGCCGGTGTCTTGGGGGCAGGGGCAGTGTAGGCGGGCGTAGCACGCGCTGCGGGGGCTGCAGATGGTTTGCCGGATGCGGCGGGAGCGACGGCCGGCGTCACACCCTCAAACCGCTTGTAGCCCTTCACCTCGGTTTGCTGCGGCTGATCCCGCCGCGGCCCCACCTTGAAAATCAGCGGCTTGAAGTGAAGCTGGTCGGTATCGGTGACGTTCATGACGCCGGTTGCGTGGCAAATGGCTGACAAGTTGCGCTCCGCGATTTCCACCGCCTGCTGGCTGGGGTTGTCGAGGTTGAGCCGGTCCCACGCCTTGCGCCCGGCCATAGGGCCGCTCAAGACGTCAAGCTGAAACTCAAGATAGCGCCCAGTCTTGGGGGCGGCGACGTCCTTCCACTCGCTGGCGACGATTTGACCGTGGTAATCGCCAGGAGGCAGCGCCTCCATCGCTTCACGGGGCTCTACGGTGGTTGCGTCGAAAGTCTTGCCAAGGCTTGCCATGTGCGATTGTCCTTATGCTGCCGCGGCAGGCGCGGGCTGGTTGTAAAACGGAAGGTGGCGGGCGACGGCGCCCCATGCCTGCGAAGGTTCGTCTGGCAACTCGATCATGTCAGGCATCGAGTAGCGGTTTTTCGCCAGGAAGGCCGGCCGCTCTTCGGTGTGAACGAGGCGTTGCCCGCCGCCCACACCACGGGTGCGGCCCTCGCCTTTCTTGTCGCCCTTCTGCTGGTCCCGCAGGATTGTGGTGCGCCAGTTGTTGAACAGCACGCAGTCGACGTGCTCCTGCAGCAAAGCGGCGGCCGACGTGTTCTTGCTGTCCTGCAGCTTGATCTGGTAGCGATCGTATCCGTCTGTGTCGGGTGCGTCGTATCGCTGCACCTTGGCATGAGCCAGGAAGATGGTGGCGATGCCGCAGTGGTCCCGCAGCATGTTGCAGCGCGTAAACAACTCACGCCATGTGTCCAGCGCTGCCGCATATCCTTTGCCGTAGCCCGGCGTCTCGATGTCTGCCCACCGGTTGCGCGCGCAGGTTTCCGCATGAACCAACACCTCGGCCGCGTCCACCGTATCAATCACCAGGGTTTGCACGCCAAGGTTGGGGTTGGTGCCAACCAGGTCGACGGCTTCCAGCAAGTCCGCAAACGTCGCAAGAAGCGGAGTGCGCAGGACATCGAGCATGCCGGCGCCCTCTTCCACCTGCAGCAGGACTGGGTTCGGCGCAGAGCATGCTAGCGAGGTTTTGCCGATGCCGTGCGGGCCGTAGATCACGATGCGCGGCGGTTTGATAACGCTCCCGCGCTGGAGCATGTCAATGGTGGTGGCCATGGTTAGTCATCCCTTTGGGGCAATTTGATTGTGTCGGGCCATTGTCTTGCTGCCGATCGGCGAATGGCCTTAGCAGCGTTACGTAGGGTTTCTTCGGGGGTCCATTCACGGGGGGTTGCGGCAATGAGGTCCTCAAGTGTATCCGCTGTGGTATCCGCCATAGACCGCATGGATTGCCGCGCTATTGCTTTTTCCCGATCGGATAATTCTTGTCCTTGCACGAACATATCAGTAGGCCTCAAGCAGAAGGTGAACTGTGTAGACGAGGCCGACGCACCAGAAGAGTGCGAACACCAGCCCGGCAAAATGATCCGCCCGCATGGTCAAATCCTCCCCGTCACCGGCCCGCAGCACTCGGCCGCAAACCGCAGCAGCATCGCCGCCGCCTGGATGGCTTCCTTGCGCATTTCCACGAGATCGCGCTCGGACTGCTTGGCCCAAACGTGAGCCTTCAGTTCATCCATCTCTTCGAGCACAACGGCGTATCCCTCGTGGGCGGAAGCGAAGTTGCGCGGCCAAATAAACTTGGCGCGAAACACCTCCGCCAGAATGTCATCGCTGGCGTCGGCATAAGCGCGCGTCGACGGAGACGCGCTCATCGTGTCAATGTTCATGGTGTGGTCTCCATTTCAATCATGCGCCATAGCAAACGGGCTGCCGAGTTCTGCAGTTCGGCGCGCGCCTCGGACATTGCATCCATCGCATTCGGACCCGAAAGCAGCGTTGCTTTGGCGGCGTTGATGCAGACCTCATGCGCGCTGGACGCCAGGCCTACCGAGCGATCCGGGCCGAAATGGGCGACAGCAGCCAACTGTGCTGCGTTACCCGCCGATTCCCCAACGAGCGAGCTTGCTTTGATCCATCCATCCCGCACCAAATGCGGCTTGAGATGCGCCGCTCGCGTCTTGTTCAAAGCGCGCCTGGCGTTTTGAAAGAGCACGGAAGCCGACAAGCTGGCCGAAAAGAGCGCGCCGCGGGTCAAGTCGTCGCCCTCGCCCCCGCTCACAACCACCACTGGCAGCGCCGATATTTCGTCGGCGTGCTTCAGCAGGCCCGCCGCAATCAGCCATACCGGCGCCTGCGTTCGCACCAGCCAGTCCAACGCCATTAGGGCGCGTCGCCGTTCCGTGTCTGCGGTCGCCGCCGTGCCGCAGAGATGCGGCACAAACGGCGGCAGCAGCGCATTGCGGTCGGCGTCATTGAGCCGGTCGTTCCAAGAGCGCACGAACGCCGCAATGACCGGAGAAGATGAGGCGCTCTCGTCTGAGAGCGGCTCGCCTCGATAGAGAGCCGCTGCCTCCATGGCGCAGCATGTCGTTCCGGGCGGAATGGAGGTGCCCGGCGCGTAACCGCCACGGCGCAGCACGGGAATGACCGGCATAAACGCCGCGGCGCCGCGCTGTTCTGGCGCGAGAATGATGGACATGGTTACGCGGCCTCCGCTTTGTTCAGGTCGAATTTGAAAGTCGGCTTGCCGGTTTTGAGCGTGCGAGCCGGAGTGAAAACGTCGCGGAGATCGCTAGGCCAATTGCAGTATTTGGCTTCCGCAACCGACAGCTTCGCTTCGATGTATTCGGCGGGTTCCCGCTTCCACACGTCGCGAATAGTGCAGGCGATTTGGTCAAGGATGTCTTGATCCCATTCCGGAGCCTTTGGGAGATCGGCCTTGATGGTATATTCGCCTTCGGTAAGCGTAACAGTTCCGGTATCCTTGCCGGCCGAGCGTCGCTCCACTTGCGCGCGAGCACCCCAACGGAGCACGCATGCAGTGTGCAGCTTTTCTTTCGCCGCCTTGGTCGCCTTTTCCTGTTCTGAGACCGCCTCAAGCAGCAGCGCAATCTGATCCACTGGGAGGGCTTCAACCTCCTTGCTTCCCATTTTGCTTAGCTGGTCCAGCGTCACGCGATTAGAGAGTGTCATTATGTGCGCCTTGCTAGTGTTTCTACGGTTACTGCCCCAAGTTGACGTGATAGCTCTTGCGCGGCGCTGGCGATGACTTGCCAGTGTTCGCGCGGTATCGAGTTGCGAACGCCCCACATGCTGACAGACTTAGGCTTTGCATTCGTCAGCAGCGAAACTGACTTTGCTCCCCCGAGTGCTGTGATGATGTCGTCATGTCGCATGGTGGCTTTTAGCTACCAGCAAACCGATATCCCGTCAATCGAGAAACCGATTGCTATGAATTATTTTTTCATCGTGCTACGCGGACGGCATCTGATTGCTGAGATGGATTCTGATGGCGAAGCGCGCGAGGAAAACTCCAGGGAAGGGCGCGGAGAACCACGCCGAGCTAGGATGCCGACTGCGCGCGATCAGGGAGTGGGCCGGTGTTTCTCAGTCCGAGCTATCGCGCCGAACCGACATTTCTCAGTCTAATTTCTCGGAATGGGAAAAGGGCAGCTATGCGCCGCCGTTCAGTTCCATGGTGAAGATTTGCCATCATTTGGGCCTGGAGGCTGGCCCGTATATGGTGTTCCTCGCAACCGGGGACGCTCGGGGTTTTCCAGGACTGAACTATGATACCACTCGCGAAATCCCAGGCGAGATAGCTCCACAAAAGCTACGCAAGGTGCCCGGCAAGGGCAACAAGCGGTCTGCCGGCACTCGTCCAAAGGGTCTATCGGCGCAAGATCACTGACAACCGGCTGCTGCATTTTGCATGTCGTTCCTGTGTTTTCTCACGCTGGCGTGAGGATCGCTCCATACCAATGTGATGCGGTCGTATGCAACCAATCCGTGTAGAAAAAAACCACATTCTTGTGCCAATAATGATACAAACGCATTATTGACGAGAGCGGTCGGTATCAGTTTTCCGGTTGACATGCCATCGGAATACCAATAAGCAGGTTCCATTGAAACGCTTTGGGACAACGCGCCAATGCTCGACAGCACCACGAACATCGTTGCGACCGCCTCGGATTTTGCCGAATGGGAGCGGTATAACTGCGCAGACTGCGCACCAGACGTTAATGGCTTGCCACTGCATCCGTTGCGCCTTTTTAAGTATGGCGGCGCCTTTGGTGGATCGCGCGACATGCGCATATGGTTTCGCCTGACTTGGCTGCGCCCAGGTATCGAAACCATCGAGGACTCTGACGACTTCAAGGTGGAATACGTGGCGGCGGACATGCCCGGCCTGCATCCGGGTGAGAGCATGAGCGCGGCGGACTGTGCTCGTGCGAGGTGCTTCTTCAGCAGCTCTTGGGTTGACGATCGTGATCGCCTGCTGAATGCGGTGCAGTCGTGGCACGAAAACAGTCAAGTCCACGAGGCGTGAAAGCGCCAGCGCGCATGCTGCGCGTTAAGGAAGTGCTGCACCGCACCGGCTTGAGCCGAACCACGATGTATCGGCTGATAAAGGATGGCAGCTTTCCCAAGCCGGTTGCTCTGACGCCTCGCTGCGTCGCTTGGTCGCAACGAGACGTATCGCGGTGGATCGAGGGAAAACTTACCGCGCCCCTAACACGCTTAGAAACTAAGGAAAAACCTACAATGCGAAACCTGTTGCTTGCCGCAGTTTGCATGGCGCCGTTCGCGCTCCATGCGCAGACGCTGAATTCGAACAACAACAACGGCGGCTCAAACGGCAACGGCAACGCCAATGCCAATTTGAACGCAAACACCAATACACTGACGGCCGGTGCCGCGTCTCGATCCGTCAGTCGCGCGTCAAGTCGTGCGGCAAGCCGCTCGAACAGCCAAGCCGTAACCGGGCCCTCCACGTCGGCGTCGACATCGACCGGCGGCGCGGGCTACGGATATGGCGGTAGCGCGAGTGCCAACGGCTCGAGCGGGAACGTCACGAGTTTTCAAGATCGCCTGCAGGCTCCCGCCGTGTCCGCGCCGGCCATCATCACCTCCAATGGGTGTGCAGGATCGCCGATTTCGGCCGGCGTGTCTTTTCAGGGCGTGGGTGCGCAGCTCGGGCTCGGCAACGGGTTTGACGGAGCGTGTCGCATCGAGGCTGCAATGAACAATCCGGTTGCTCGCGAGTTCCTCTGCTTACAGTCCGGTCCGACCCGCCAGGCCATCAAAAACATGGCGCTGGAAGGTTTGGTGAAGCCTTGCCACGACGACTTGGCGGAAGTGAGCGCCGCTCTTGCCAAGGCGCAGCCGGTTGCCGTCGTGGAAGCTCCCCGATACACCATCAAGCCCGATTGGTGCGGGACTTGGGCGGCAGCAGATGGTCCGCTGCCGGATTATTGCCGCTAACCAATCTCTAGCGCCGCGCTCCACCGAGCAACTCCGCCGCGGGCCGGGCGCCGTCCATCAGCAGCCCGGCCCATTCCTCCGCCAGCTCGCGCCGCCGTTTTGCGTGCTCAGCCCGGTTGTAGGCGCTCTCTACGGCGTTGGCGGGAGTATGCGCCAGCATCAGGTCAATGACGGCTCGATCTGCCGGAAACCGCTCGTTCATGATTGTGCTGAAAGCGGCGCGGAACCCGTGCGGAACGTGGTGGCCATGATAGCCTGCCCGGTGCAGCAGGTAGCCGATGGCGTTGCCAGACATAGGCTTGCGGGCATTGCGCACGCTGGGGAACACGAGGGGGGCGCGGCCTGTGATGGTGTGGGCGGCGCGCATGACTTCCACCGCGGCCGGCGCCAGTGGGGCGACGTGCTCGATCTTAGCGCCAACGCGCCCCTTCATCCGCTCCTCCGGAACGCGCCAAACGGGTTGCAACCCTTCCAGGCTTTCGAACTCGCGCCAGGTCGCGCCCGTGATCGCGCCGGGCCTCACGGCAGTGAGCGCCAGCAGGCGGAGCGCGAGTCGCGTGGTTGGGTGCGCCGGCTGGGCTTCGGCGGCGCGCAGCATGGTGCGGAGGTCATCCAACGCCACAATCGCAGGTTGCCGGCCGCGCGTCGGGTGGCGCAGGGCGGGGCGCACGGTGGCGGCCGGGTTGATGCTGGCAATGCCTTCTCCGATGGCAAACACGAACACCATGCCGGCGCGCTGGGCTATCCTCCGGGCCGTCTCGACCGAGCCGCGAGCCTCGATCTTGCGCAGCGCCGCCAGCACGGTCGGCGCATCCAACGCGTCGATGGGGGAGCGGCCGATCTCGGGGAACAAGTCTCGCGCCATGCTGGAGAGCACGTCATCCGCGTGACGGTCGGCCCAGCGATCGGCATTTTGTGCGTGCCAGCGCCGGGCAACGCTCTCAAACGCCTCGCCGGCCTTTGGCGTAGCCTCGGTGACACCGTTGCGGATGGCCATCCTGGCCGCGTCCCGTGCATCACGCGCCGCGGCCAAACCCATCTTCGGATAGTCTCCGAGAGCGACTGTGCGCTCACGGCCGGCCCGCTCCCACCGGTATTTCCACGAACGTAGCCCCGAGGGCATTACCAGCAGATACAGCCCGCGGCCGTCTGGCAGCTTGTATGGGCGATCGGCGGCCTTGGCGGTGCGCAGCTTGGCATCGGATAGCGGCATGTGAGAACCGGGAGTAGGTTTAAGGTATTCCCGGTTTTAACCCGGATGTTCTGCGGATGCCATGGGAACGAATGGAGAACTATGGGACAACGCAATGCGGGAAAAGCCAATGATTGAGCCGCTTTGGTGTGCCATGATACAAATGCATGGCGGAGGGGGTGTCTGTCCACATAAACGCATAACTAGTTGTTCCGCGACATTATTCCCGTGGCAATCGTTTAGGTATTCCCGGATTATTCCCGGTATGCTATGAGGCGTTACTTGTGACGCTTTGGAGCAATAGCATGCAAGCCGTTTCCCAAATCTCTCGCGCCGATCGAAAGCGCTCACAGTCTGCTGAGCGCATGGCGCGCTACCGAGCGCGGAAGGCCGAGGGCGGCATGGTGACGGTGACGGTTCTGGTGCCGGCTCACGCCGCACCGGACATCATCGTGATGGGCGATAAGCTTCGAGCAAACCCAGACTTGCAGGTTGGCCCCATGATCTGCCGGAGCAACGGGCGGTTTGTGTCGCTGCAGCGTGGCTAAGCCTCTTAACGTTGCCAGGGCGCACAAGCGCGGTTGGCGGGTATCGGTCGAGTGCGGGGGATGCGGCCATGCCGCCGACGCCAACTTGGCAGAACTGCGCCGGCAGGGGCGCGGCGGGCAAGACATGCTTGCGCTGCGGTGGCGGTGCTCGGTCTGCAACGGCCGAGATGCGGAGATCACACTAGATCGATCCGCAGAGCCGGGAGCGCGCGAACGCGCCCCCGGTGCAATCGCGTATTAGGCTACTTCGCCGCGGTTGGTGCTACCACGATATACGGCGCCGCGTCGAGCAGTAGCTCCGCAGCAAGGGCCGCCAGCGTAGGGGCCGTGCTGGCCTGCGCCGCCACGGTCTGTGCATCGGCCACGTAGGGCGCCGCCTGAGCGGCCACTCGGGCAATGGTGGCAGACACAGCCGGGTTGCCGGCTTCGGCCTGCTGGGCAGCGCCCAGGGCCGCCTGGTAGGTGGCGAGGGCGGCCGGCGCCTGCGTGGCAACCGTGGTGACAAGGGCGGGCGTAGGTGCGGTGCTGGAGCAGCCCGCCGCCAGGGTGGCGAGGGATGCAGATCCGGCGAGCAGTGCGAGGGTGCGTGCGTTCACTATTTGTTCTCCTGCGTGACGGTGACGGGGATCGGCGCGGGCTGCGCGTCCGCCACGACTTGTGCCACATCGGCAACAAGGGCGGGGGCAGAGGCGGCGAGCTTGACGGCCACGCCGGCCACGTTGCCGTGCATTGCCATGGCGAGGTCGCCAAGGGTTTGCGTGGCGTCATGGGCGATGGCCTGCGCGTTGCGGACGTGGACCGCATTCAGCATCACTACCGCCAGCGCGCCGAGCGGTGGCAAAACTGCGCCGGCAAGTGTCATCAGTTGGTCAAAAGTCATGCTGTTTCCTTTGCTGTGGATGGGACGGCACGGCGCACGGCTGCGGAGGGCATGCCGGGCCGATCGGTGACGCCGGGCACATTCTGCCCGGCGAATAGGGCTTCGGTGCGAATGCGGCGGTTGCGCAGCCCCTCCACAACTTTGCCGTCACACAGCACCCAAACGAGGAATTGCGCACCGGCTCCGGCTTTGTCGCCGGCGTTCAGCTTGCGCAGCATCGTGGAAGTGGAGAATGCATGCCCGCCGACGTTGAAGGCGAAGTTGGCAAGCGCGGCCCATTCGCATGGGGACAACGCGACTTGCACCACGCGGCCGATAAGCGTTGCCGTGGCGGCCAGCTCGCTCGCTACGGCGGCATCGTTCTGCGCCTCGGTGATGGGCAGCGTGTGCATGGTGACGGGTGCGCCATTGAGCCGCGTGAGCCCGCTGCCGATAGTCCACACGCGGCCCAGCGCATCCCAATAGGCATGCGGCACGAAGCCTTCATCGTGGTCGATGGAACCCGCCGCCAAAGGCAACGCGCCGACTGGGGGCGTATCGTTCATGGCAGCAAAATCGCGCGCGCCGCAACGATCCCCTCCTCGATGGTCTGCACCCGGAAGCCAATCGCCTCGCGAATCATCGGGTGCTCATGCACGTTCCCGCTTTGTTCCATAACAACCACGCACGGCTTGCGGTAGGCATGCGCCCAGGCAATTTCCATCACAGTGCCAATGCTCACGCGAGAAGCGCCAAGCAGGTTGACGAAAATCAGGTCGCTCGTCATGCAATCCCAATGGTCGCGGGTGTTGATGCCTTTGTCGCTGGAAAATACGTTATGCGGATAGCTTTGCTCCAGCACCCCCTCGACGCGTAGGTATTGCTTGTTGCGCAGCGGTGAGAAGCACTCGATGTCAGGAGATAAAGCCTTCGCAACGTTGATGCGCCACGCTTCGGCGTCGTCATACGTCAGTCCCGAGATCGCGCCGGCAAGGTATATCTTTGGCTTGCTCATTTGTGTTCCTCGTGCTGCGCCACTTTGGGGCGGTCATCGGTGCCGATCTTGCGCATCTCGTAAGAGGCCAAAGCCATCGCGTTCCATGCGACGTGCGCCATGTGCAGCCGGCCGGTTTCCGGATCCCGGCTTTGTCCGCGTGCCCAAGCCCAGGTATGCCGCGTGAGGGAGGCAAAGCACTTCATCCAGTGCATGCCTCGCTCCCAGTTGCGCGCTTCATACTTCTCTGCACCCTGCGTAAACACCATGGCCAGTTCGTGCAAAGCATCGGCTGGAATTAGGTCATACCTAATCTTTCCCGCGTTGTCACGCAAGCCGCCGCCGTCTGCAGAAGTCGGAGATTGAGCCTTTAAACAAGAGGCAAAATCCAGGGGAGCATGCGCTCGGCTGCGCTTGGGCTCTGTTGTAAATCCCATGCAATCGTTCTGAGAATAGCAGCTACGCGGACGAGGGCAGCTTGCGCACATATAGGGCGCCAGTATATTGCGTTGGGTTAAAGCCTGATTTGATAGTGGCTCCGTTCCAAATGGATCGTCACTGCGCATGTCATCTGCCGCCATTACCGCCCGCCTCCCGCTTTCACCGTTTTTCCGGTGGCGTGGCGCGCGCGTGCCCATTTCAAGAAATCCGCGGCTTGCTCAACGTCTTTGAACACTTCGATAAGTCCTTCCTCGCTGGCGTCGGGGAAAATGATTGTCACGGCGGCGGGAATGTTGTGGTCGCGAAAGCCCCGCTCCGCCGCGTAGCTGTCGAAATGCTTGTAGGTGCCGACGCGCAAGGCCAGGCTCCACAATCCGGAGCTTCGCTTGTTCCACGCCATGCCGAACACATGCCGATGGCCGCAGACGTAGATGTGATCTTCCGGCCCCATCTGCGCCGCCTTACTCGGACCGTGCGCCGGGTTCCACATCGAGTGCCCGTTGAAGTCGTGGCGCCCGTTTACCCTTATCTCGCGGCCGTTCGGGAGTTTCAACGCCAGCCGTGCACCGTGCATCTCGTAGGGCACGCCCGCCTGACCGGAAATCCATTTCAGCGGATCGCCCGCGCCGCTCCACGCATCATGGTTTCCGCCGATGAGGTAGAGCCACGGCATCGCGTTTACGAACCATTCAGCCAGGCGCCAACCTTCCGCGGCCGTGCTGGATTGCTGGCCGTAGAGCCTCGCGAGGCGGCCAATCCAGTTGTTGGTGGCGTCGCCCACGTTGCCCGCTAGAAGGCCCTCGGTGCTGCGCGCTAGCTCGATATGGCGCTCTAGCGTGGTGAAGTCGCACCCATCATCGTCAAGATGCGGATCGCCCGTGTGCAAAATGCCAATCGGCCCGTCCAGCTTTACCTTTACCGCTATGAGCGAGCGGGAGTTGTGCATCTTGGATTTGCGGCTGAACGCCTTGCGGCGGCGCTCAAGCAATTCCTCAATCGTTTCCGGCTCATGGGGAATGTCGTCTTGTAGAAACTCTCCGCGCTTCGCTGCCTTGCTGGCCCGGTAGTGCAGCGTGCTGTAGCTGATGCCGGTGGCCGCCGCGGCCGGTCGAATGCCGCCATATTGCGAAATGAAGGCAGCCGCCTCGGTTTCCAGGCGTGATGCCTCGGTCATTCGTTGCCCTTTATCTGCAGGTAGTTGCTGAGTGCGTTGACGGCGGCCTCCGCGGCGGGGAGGGCAGCGGCGCGCTCCCCGATGGTGCGCGCCGCTCGGAGTTGTTCCATGGCGGCGGAGGCGTTGGCGGTAAGGGTGCCAAGCTCCGAGATTACTTCCGGCTTGGACTGCGGTGCGACGGCGTAGCGGCCCGCTTCTTCCACCAGCGCCTGCTCTTTGTGCGATACCGTTGCCGTGCGCTGCTTTGCCGCCACGATTTCCGGCTGCATGATGATCGGGTCTGGGGTTGGGCAGTCATCATGCAGGTAGATAATTTTCGGGGGTGCGGGCTGGTTGACTGCGGGCGAGCACCCTGCCAGCGCGAGGCACACCAGCATCACCCTCATCGGCGAAGGCCGGATTGGGGTGCGACTGTAATATTTTTCACCACGAGATCGAGTTGCGCCTCCATTCTGGTCAGCCTGTTGTCCACCTGATTGACAAAGGCTGCGGCGCTCTTGGTGTCTTTCTCATCCGCGTCTAGCCTGGCGTATAGAGCCACGCGACGCTGCGCATTGTCGGCGTCTTCCCTATCCATCCTGTCTGTGTATTGAGCCCTGATGTTGTTGATGGCTTCGGTGAAATCCGCGCGCAATTGCACGGTTTGGGCGGTGTTTGTGAGCACCCTTTCGTTAAGCGCCGTGTTTGTCGCACTCGTCCACCAGACGGCGCCGCCGACAATGGATAGGATGCTGATGAGCACCGGAATATGATCGAAATAAACGCCAAAGCCGCCACCATGACGGCGACGGCTATCATTCTCTTCTGACATGCTTACCTGCTTAACCGGTGTATTCTTCGACGATTACAATGCCCTGCGCACCGCTTCCGCCAGTTAAGGCTCCATTCCCGGTTGTGGCGCACGTGCCGCCGCCGCCTGATCCGAAGGCAACCGCCGAAATGCCGTTGCTGTTCTGGCCAATCGGTGCGCCGCCGCCGCCCAAGACAGATGCCCCGCCCGCGCCGCCGTAGCCCGTGGTTCCGGTCAGCCCGAGCGATATGCCGCCGGGCACTCCGTCCGTGCCCAAATAACCGCCAGATGCCGGCGCGCCGTTCACGCCGCCAATGGCAGTTCCTGCGGCAGTCGGCGCCAGCACGACGCCGCCAGGCCCGCCGGGTGCTACTAGCAGCGCCCCGAAAGAACTGACGCCGCCGTTGAAGCCGCTGCCGCCGGCCTGCGGAGCGCCGCCGGCTCCGACGGTTACGGAAACAGGCCCGGTAACGGCGTAGCGCCCCCTCCCAGACGCTCCAGCAGTGCCGCCGGAGCCGGGGGAAACCATCGCGCCCGTAACCGCCTGGCCCCCAGCGCCTCCGCCTCCACCGCCCAGCGCGAACACCTCGGCCACCTTCGTGCCGGGCGTCGGGACATACTGCGTGACGCCAACCGCCGTGAACTTCTGCCGATTGATTAGCCGGCCCGGCAGCAGCCCGCGAAGCGTCGCGTTGGGATCAATCAGCGGCGCGCTCGGGTGAACGGCAATGCTCGGAGAGCCACCATACGGCCACGTCACCACGTAGAGCGGGACGCACCCGGCCGCGGCATTCGGTGTGACCTGCGTGCCGGACGTGGCGGGCGTGCCGACGATCGATGAGAATGATATGGCGCACGCGATGCCCGTGGGCTGCGCGGAACCAGAGCCACTCGATCCGTTGTAGGGTGTGGTTGGGGAATTCGTGTTGTAGTAAGGCAGCACGGCCGAGCCGGCGTATGCGTCTGCCAGCGATGCTTGAACGAGGATGTTGACCGACTGTCCGGTTGCCAGAGTGCCGGACGACAGCGAAAGCGTCGTGGGCGTGTTGACAATCCCCTGCTTCATCTGCGGTGTCGCGTCTGCCCCCAGAACGCCGTTCTGCAAAGTGTCAGCAACGCCAAGCGCCATCAGCGAGCCGGGCGCGATCGTGACCACTCCGCTCGAGGAAATCGTGGCAGCCAGGCCGGCCGCCGACGTGGTGGTGCCAAACGCAGCCTCGATCAGCCTGCCGACGGCCGCGCTTGTGTTCTTCTGTTGCTGCAGGAAGTTTTCCACCAGCGGCACTTGCGAAGGATATGCGATAATGCGATCCATTATGCCTCTGTCCAAATGATGGTTGCCACGGGCCGCGCCATCTCGACGGCGGCATATACGTTCGCCTGTTCTTCCGTTGGGCATGTGAGAAAGGACTGGAAAGGCATGAGGGCGGTGCCCCAACCGCAGGATCCTGGTGCGTCGTATCCGGTGGTGCCGACGTCCCACCCCCCGGCATCGAGAGCATAATGCGGCTCAAAGATCGCACATCGCCCGCCCGCCGCAGCCGTGGCGGCGTCGAGAACGGCTTGCCGGGTGCCGTGGTTGGGAAAGAGCGCGGCAAGGATGCGCACCAGAAAGCGAGCATCGGTTTCGCCGTTGCCCCTAACGATGGCGCTGCCGAAGAAGTCGGCGGCCACGAGGTCTAGGTTCATTCCCGTGGCCGTTTTAATGCGGGTTTGCTGAACGACGTATGACAGGAACGTAAAAAACCACGATAGCGACCATGCTGGCCCGCTCAATGCGGCGTCTAGAACTGGCGTGGCGCTTTCTGTGTCGTTTTGTCCGGTGACGGGAAACCATCCTATGGGCAAAACGGACTTGATCCGCGACAGCATGTCGCTCATGCTTCCGACGCTCATGTGACAGTCACTCCCGCGCTACGCACGGCGCCCATGGCGACTGGAACAACATTCCCCGATCCGCCGTTGATGGTAACGCTGGTTACGGTGGTCCCGCTCGGACTGTTCGCCACAACGATGCCGGAGATTTGGGTCAGAAAGAGCGTGCTGGCTGCCGTGGTGCCGGCGACGGTGTTATTGATCGGAAGGGCGTCGATGTATGCCGTGACGGCGCTCTGAATGGCCGGCGCGATTGAGGCGATCGTCGCGCCGGACGGGGGCGTGATAACAATCGCTACCACCGCGGTAGACACAATGGGCGGAACAACCGCCCAGGTGGAGTTGACCGGGCGCACGAGAGAAATGGCAGATGACACGCTTGCCAGCAGCGCGCTCGACGGCGTGCCCGATCCGTCATCCAGCACGACGACAAAGTTGCCAAGCTGCGCCGAGCCGTTGCTGCTTACGTTTTCGAACAAGGAGTAAATCAGGCCGGACTGCACGCCAATAACGGCTGCGGCCACCGCCGAAGGTGTCGCCAGACTGCGCGTGTTTACGAACAGCACAAAGCGGGCACGCAGCGCAGCGTCAGTCTCGGCCGCCTCGCCGTTGGTAAACGCCGCCGGGTTGGTGACGGTATCCACGCCGGCTACCGCGCTGCCCAGCAGCGAAACCGCGCCGGCCGCGACGTTGCCCGCGGTGCCGGCCGTAACGGCTTGAACCGGCAGGGCGGCGGTTGCGGTGCCGGCGGGGATTAGGTAGCTGTTCGATGCCGCCACATAGTATGGGCTGCTCGCGTTCGCAGTGATGAGAAACTGCTGTGTCAGGTCTCCGGTAATTACGACCGTCCCCACCGGAACCGACGCAGAGGCCGTGCTGGTGAACCGGCTCAAAACGACGTTGCCGGTGGCGTATGTCGCCGGCTCGCGGACAATGCCAAAGTCTGCCATCCACGTATCAAGCGTGGTTCCCGTGGCGGTCGCGGCGCGAATGCTTTGCCACAGCAGCACAAGCTGCCATTGCAGCCACAGCATGACGGAAGCCACGCCGTTGTTGAGCGCGCCGAATAGGCTGCCAGGAGCAAACCGCAGGATCGCACCGGGCAAAGCCCCCTGCGCAGCGGCGGCCATGTTGGCGATGAGGGATGCGAAATTCTGCAAGCTGGGGAACATGCAAGCCCCTATGTGGTGAAATCGGCGGGATTGAGCGCAACAATTTGGCCCGTGCCCGCGTCCGTGTAGGAAATCGAAAGCAGCACTCCGCCCGCATTGTCTGTCGCGACGGCAACGCTTGGCTCCGGGTCTGCGGCGACGGCGCTCTCCAATGCCATCTGCTGGCGAACAATGCCCTCTATCGAGAGGGGGTCGGCCGGATTGCCCAGCATCTCCGGCAAGCCGCAGCCGTAGTCGAGATGCCAGATGTCGTTGCCCAGCGCTGTCAGAAGGCGACGCAACACGCGCTGCCGGCCGCCCTCAACCCCGTAGGCAAGCGCGAGGTCCCCGCTGGCTGCTAGCGTGAGGTCGCTGCCCCAAACGTGCGAGATATCGGCCATGCCTTACTCCGGGTCTGGGTGGTTAGTTAGGCCCGTGCTGCCGGCGCCGCCGTTGCCGCCGGTATGGGCATGCGCGTCGTAGTTCTGGCGCAGCCGGTCGAGCGAGCCATGCTTGTCATACACGTCGCCGTTGACGTGGAGATCGCCCATGACCTGCACGGTCCCGTCGTTCTGCAGCTTGAGGAACGATCCGGACTGATGCACTAGCCACAACTCACCGGCGGGATACCCGACCGGCGGCGTGTCTTGGTCGTTGAACGTAGCGCCAAGGATAATGCAGTTTTCGGCGTCGCCCTCGAAGGGGAGTAGAGCAACCTGCGCGCCAACCGGAGGCAGGGCCAGCATGCCCCAGCCAGGCCCGCACCACGGCGTGATTACCTGCAACCATCCGGACAGTGCGCCGCTTGGCTGATACGTCACTTTCATGGCCCATCGCACCGGATCGGCCGATGTGACGATGCCATAGCGCGGTTCGCTCCGCTGCCCGTCCATGCCGGAAGCGCGCAGCCGGTTGGCCTCTTGCCAGCGCTGGATGCTCACGGCGTCGCCTGGTCATCTTGCGGCGGCAGGCTCTTTGCCGTTACTGACTGCCAGAAGCCACCCTCGAAGCTATATCGGCGCTCAATCTCCGCCACGAAGAATGTAGCGTCAAACTGAGTGCCGGTTCCTTGAACGGCGATCGGCTGGCGAGGGCGCAAGGCAAACTCTCCCGGCATGCTAAAAGACACGATGCGTTGATGGCGCCCCAACTCGGCGCGGATCGCGTTGGCGCGCGCCGAGCACTGCGCCGCAGAAAGGTTGGGAAACGTCTTCACCACCTTTTGCCCCGCGCTTGCTGGCCCAGAAACACCCGTCACCACAGCCTTGCGCTTGCTGCCCCACGATTTGACGGTCACTTGAATATCCTTCGCCAAGGCGGCGCGGCTCGTCATCGACAAGCCCTCCACATTGCTTGTCCGCGCTGTCAGGATGCCGCTGGATGAAAAGGTAAGCTGGTTGCTGACGGTGAATGCGGTTCCTCCCGTCATGCTGTCTTTCGGCTGCACATTCAGCGTCGAGCCGTCCACCCATACGTCATAGCCTTCCTGCTGGGCCATGTAGGTTATCAGCTCCCAGTATGACGTTGACCGGCTGAACGTGTCGTGAGACGTGCGAGCGTGGTCAATCTCGTAGAACTGCCCGGCCAACTGCCCCGTGCCGCTGACGTTCGGCGTTAGGCCGACGCGGCCCGCCAGAGTGGTTGCGATCTGGGCGAGCGTCTGGTTGCTGAAGGTTTCGGCCGTCTTGGCGTCTATCAGCTTGCCAGAATAGTCCCGGCCTGACAGCACAACAGTGCCGGCATCCATGTTCAACTTGATATCTTCGTCGGCCGTTCCCTTGAAGAGCGATTGCCAAGTAACGGAACCCTCAGCCGCGCCGGCCGCAAGCCACCCCCCCTGGATTTCCACGTCATACGACTGAGAGCCATCCCAGAACGACGGCCGGTATGTGGAGTTACCGTAGAGCGGCAGCGTCGCGTGAAACTTGCTCGCGCTGTAGTAACCGTCGTGCGTCACCTCGGCGTTGACCAGAGCGAATGGCGCTCCGTTCGCCAACATGCGCATGCGAGGGCGATTGAAGATGCCGCTCGATGCGCCGCTCACTCCGTCACCACGCCGCCGGTCGCCGTCGCGTCAACCGGCGGCAGCGCTATCAGAATGGGCTCCGCGATGACGGTATCTGGCAGGCCGTTGATCTGGGCAATGCGCACCCATTGCGTCGCGTCGCCCAGGTATTCCGCCGCCACCGCAAAGAGGTTGGTGTTCGTGACAACGATCGTTTGCATGGTGCCCCTTAATCAACGATGCCGGCTGCGGAGTTCGAAGATAGCGCTGGCGCCCGGCTGACGGGGGCGGTGGATAGCATTCCGGCCGGTAGCGTGGCGTCGTTCGGAAATGGATCGCTCGGGTTGAGCGTCGTTGAATGCGACGAAACCGATGAGAGAGATTGCAGGGGGCCGGCCGTGGATGATCCTCCGCCAGATGCAATGGTCGCGTTCATGCTGGCCACCTGAGCCGGGCCTTGCGCCTGCGCCAGTTGGGCTTGCGTGCCCAGCAGGGCGGAGGCATTTGCAAGATCGGGGGCGCTTGATACCGGGTCTGGTGTGGCCGGCGGCGCGGAGGAGGCTGCGTTAACTTGTTGCGCCGTGGTTTCTATCGAAGATAGACCGCCGCCGACTGAAGTGAGGGCGCCTCCGATGCCGGACACCGCCGACTGAAACGAAACTACAGCATTCGCCGCCGCGGCGGGCGCAAGCGCCAGATTGGTTACGCTGCCGACGATTGAAGTTCCGCTATTCAGTGCGTTGGTGATGCCACCAAGGTTGATCCCCGCCAGATTGGCGAGCGGCGTAATGCGCGACAGCACGGAAGATGCGAACGACGCCACCTGCGTCACCACGCCCTGAACCTGCTGGGCCGCCGCCGCAACGCTTCCGAGGGCACTCGCCGCGCTCGATCCTATCAGGCTCGCCAGCGCGCTGCCGCCTGGCGCTTGCGCCGAAGGCAGCGGCGGAAGCACTTCGCATTGGATGGTGTAGGGTATCCAGTATCCGGAACGCTCGAACTGCGCCTCGAAGCGCTCCACCACCACTTGGACGCTGTAGGGGCCAAAGCTCAACTTCACCGGAACCGCAGCCAGTCGCAGTGCGTTGATTTGCCTCCCGCGCGCCGCGGCCGACGGTCCACTCAGAAACCCGGACCACTGCGGCTTGACGGGATCGTCTCCCATGGCATCAATGATCCGGGTTCCGCCCGGCAGCCGATGCACCACCAGCTTCTGATTACCGCCGAAATTGACGCGCTCGGGAACCTCAAAGCCGGTGAAGGTGATAGAGCCGAGCGACATGCTGCCGCCAGTCACCAGCGCGTTGATTGCGCCAAGCACGCCCAATACACCGCTCATGCGCTACGTCTCCACGAGATGCGCTCCGTATTGCGGAGCAATGGACGGGTCCGGCCGGAGGGTGCCGGAGACTTGGCCACCCATCATGTCGATCTGGTGATGCGTCACAGACTTCGCGAGCGTGCGGCCGTCAACCTGAAGGTAAGTGATTTGCTGCACCGTCGGCCCGTGCGACTGCCCCGGTGGCGGATGGTATGCGCCCGGAATATACGGCAACGGATTGAAGGCGGGAGATTTCGGATCGTCCCACCCCGGGCCGCCCATTATGCCGTTATTCAGCTTCTTGACCACGCCGCCGATGCCGCCAAAGGATTTGACGGCTTCCCACAGCGCCACCAGCCCAGCCGCCACCGCCGCCAGCCCAAGGGCGGGCGCGCCAAGGGCGGTGATGGCCGCAATGACGGCAGCGACACCCAAGGCCGCCAAGCCAGCCGCCAAGCCCTCTAGCGCGATCTTGGAGCCGGTAGGATTGGCCTTGGCAAATGCCGCCAGGTCGTTCAGCACGCCCGTGATGCTCGTCAGCGTCGCCACGGCGGGGCCGACCGCGGCCTCACCAAGCGACACTTCAAAGGCGTTCAATGCGGCGGACAATGCCTTCGCCTTTACCTCGGGGTTGTTTTGCTGCTCAATGCCGTAGATATCAACGTGCTTTTCTTGCTCGAACGCCGCCGCCTCGCGCTGCATTTGGGCGTAGATGCGGAACGTCTCGGAAATCGCTTTCGCGCCCGTTGTGGTGCTCGATAAACGCGAAGCCTCCTGGCTTTCAAGCACCTGCTTGTCAGTCGCAGGCAGGGCGTCGAACCCAGGCATGCGGCTGCGGATCAGCCGGTCTACGCCCGGCTGCAGGTTCTGCTTAATCCACTCCAGCGGGTTCTTTGCCATCTCCAGCGGATCGCCCATGGCGCCAGGATCGACCATGACTTGGCCCATTCCGACGGTATGCCAGTGCCCCACCAGACCTGGAAAAATGCCTTCTAGCTCCGTGGCGGTGCCCTTGCCCATCCGGCCCGCGCCGAACTGGCGATTAAAGCCCTGCAGCGCTGTAGCGGCCTGTGAACCAAGCCCTTCGAGCAGCGCTAAGTTGGCGCCGAACGTCTCGTTATCGCTCATGGCAGCCGCAGACGTGCCGCCAGTCCGCATGTTCTGCAGGATCATCTGCGGCGTCACGCGTCCGCCCGTGACGCGATCCGCCAGCATGACGTTGTGGATGAAGTCGGAAAACCTGGCCGGGTCTATCTCGTCGGTGCCGGGTTTGTTGATGGCCCCCTTGAGGTCGCCCGCCTGCGCGGCTTTGAATAGCTCCGCGACGCCATCGCCGTGGCCATGCATGCCCAGCAACAGTGCGTTCTTGGAGTATTCCGGCAACGCCTGAAGCGCCACGTCGGTATCCGGGGTGCCATCCTTGTTGCGGAACAGCACGCCCAAATCTTTAACGATCTCCAACCCGCCGCCGATGGTAGCGCCAGGCGTCTCCGTCTGGATGAGCTGCGCCAGACCGCGGGCCTTATCGACTTGCTCTTTCGTCCACCCGTTCGCTAGCAGCTCGGATTCCTTGGCGCCCACATCGAATGATGCGCCAAACACGCTCTTGATCGCTTCGCCTTCCAACAGCGCGGGAATGACGGCGTCAAACGCACCCGGCATGTGATGACCGCGACGCGCGCGCTCTTCCGCCACCTCCTCGGCGCCGCCGCGGCGGCCGTTCGGATAAAGCGGCATGCGCGGTTCGGCGTTGAACGGCTCATCCTCAATAACGGCCGGCACGCCTCCAGATGCGGGTGGCATCGTGAAATCCGGCCGGTATGGCTGCTCCACCAAGGCGCCGCCTGGCTGCCGCCTGCTGCCGCCGTCTCGGCCGCCGCCCGCTGGCGGCTCGCCGAACACAAAGCCGCCGCCCTCGCGATGATCCTGCATCCTTTGGTTGAGCGTGGCCATCGTATCGTTCATGCGGGCGAGCGCGTCGGCGGTTCGTCTAATGCCGCCGGCCGCGCTGCCGATGCCGCGCAACTCTTGCGCCAGCCCCTTCGCCTCCGCGTTTGCGCTGGTAAGGTGCTTGTCGAGTTGCTCCAGGCCGGGAATGAGCGTCTTAATCCCTTCCGCCAAGTCTCCGCCCAGGACGAGGTTTACGCCAACCGTGTAGGCGTCAATCATCGACATGCGGCAACACCTCTGCGGGCTGGTTGGTTGGAGGCAAACCGGTCACTGCACGAATGACGGGGGCGGTGAACACCTCGGCCGCGCGTTCCGCCGAACGGAATGCACCGACGCCCAGGAACGACCTTTGCGGCACTTTGTCAGTGCCAAACTCCTGCGCCACCGCAACCGCGCCGATATCGCGCATCTCGTCACCGGGTGAGCCACTGCCAACCATTTCGCTGGCAACTCCCACCGCCGCCCGGCCGTCGCTTTCCACCGCACCCGTCACGCTGTCGAGAAGCGCGCCTGTAACGAACTCCGGTGCGTCTGGCTCAAACCCGGCTTTCTCGCGCCGCTCTTGCGTCTGCTGGGCCAGCGCTTGCCACGCCGGAAACGGGCCTGTGTTTTCAGCTTGATATTCCCCAAGTATTCCAACCACCTCGCGCCGCACCACCTCTACGGCAGCTCGGCGCCCTCTCTGCTCCGCCGAACGGATCGCCACCGGCAAACTGCCGAGGAACCGGATGAAGTCGGCCAGCCCGTCAAACTCTTGTGGCATTTGGCCGGCTCCATGAATCGTGCTCGAAGTCATACACCTCGCCGTCTAGCTCGCGACGGGCGATGCAATATGCGCGCAGCTTCCACATCGGCATGCGCATTGCCAGGTCATAGGGCACCCCGCGATCAGCCAGAAACAGCACGTTCCTAAGCGCGGGATGCCTTGCTAGTTTTTTGTTTTTTCCTCTTCCTCGCGCGCCTTTGGCCCGCGAACATGAGCGCTAAGGGCCGCCACTCCTTCGTTGCCGATCAGCTTGGCGACCGCGTAGATGCCCGACTTGTTCTGCGGAAAAGGCAGCGGGATGCCGTCGATCTCGTCCACCAGCATGTAGAGAGAAGCCAAGCGGACAAAGCCCGCGTTATCGCTGACGCCCTCGCACGCCTCCGTCAAAGACAGCATGTATGTCGGATCGACATCGCGCAGCTTGAGCTTGCGCCCCTTGGCGTCCTCAATGATTTCCGTCATTAGGACACCTTGCGGCGCGTCGGCGAGAAGCCCATGAGCTTTTGCTTGACGAGATCGTCACCCTGAAATTGCCCCGTTTCGACCCGGAGCGAGCCGGCCGCATAGGAGTAGGTCGACGTGCTGCCGTCGTTTTCGCTCACATACTGGGTGAGCGTGCATTGCCCGATGGTGCCGCCGTTCCAAAAGTTGCTTTCAATGGCGGAAGCCAAATCGTCAATCTGTCGATTGCTGCGATCAAGGCCAATTTCCCACTCCCATCCGTCCGGCAACTCATACTCGATCGGCGGAGAATTGAGCGGTCTCGAACGCTTCTTGGCATACTTGGGGGTGCCGCGAAACATCGTGCCCAGAGGAGGGGTGACGTTGCCGAAGCCTGCCACGGAGATAACGATGGAGCCGTCGCGGCCGACGGTGAAGACGCCCGTTGCTGACATTTAAGCGCCTCCTTAATAGTTGGCCGGGACAGACAGGCCGGATGCCTGCGCCGTAGCGGTTTGGGACGTAACCACGCTCGAGGCCGCCTGCAGGTTCACCAGGAACTTCTCGTTGATACCCTGGATTGTCACCGCGTCATCGCTCTGGACGTAGCCCAGTGCGGTGCGCGACTGCGGATTGTTTTGCGCGTTGCACTTCACCTGATACGGCAGCGAACCGTCCGCATTGATCGAAAGATAACCAGCGTTCAACAAGTTCTGCAAGAAGTTGACCTGTGTCGCCGTGATGTTCTTCAGAAGCGTTGGAGTGATCGGCTGCCCAATGTAGGCGCCCATGCCAGCCTGTAGTGTGCTGGCAATGTAGTTGTTCATCCGCGTATATGAGTCGGACTGGATGGCGCCGTCGGTAGCATTGGAGTTGTGCCCAATGCGACACGTCCAAATCGGCAAACCGCCCGCGCCGGGATTGGCGATGACGTCCAGTCCGGTCGCAACCAGCGTCGCCAGCTCCGCCGAACTATAGGTTCCCGTCGAACTGCCGGAGTTGATGCCGCTCCGTTGCGATGCCACGACACCGAATAGCTGCTTGTTCAGAGTGGACTGGTTTGGCGCGCTGGCACCAAGCTGGCCGAGCACAAAGCCGAGCGGCGAAACCAGCCGCAGAACAGAGTTGACCGGGTCCTGCCACCAAATCCAGTCGCCGAACATCAGCTTCAGCCAGGAATTGCGCGCGCCCGACGTTTGCACCGCAGTCGTTGCGTTCGTGATGGTATCGCCCGACGGGCCAGTGTCCACGGCGTAGGTCGCTTCCGAGATCGCGAAAGCCGCCTCAACAGACCAAGAGGCCGGCAAGGCGGCGTCAGCCAGGCCGAAGGCGCCCGTGCCCTGGCCGCGCAGGGAATACATCCCAGTCCGGCCCGAACCGGCTCCGTCCACACCTACCAGGGTGGTGGACGTGACGCCGCTGGCGCCATCCGTTCCCGCAGTAACAGTGTAGCCCGTGCCGGCCGCCACAAACGCGTAGCTGGCAGAAACCGGCGTGCCCGTCGCGGCGGGGGCCGACGCAATCAAGATGTGCGACGCGGAGACGCCATTCGCCTGGCCGACGTTGATGGCGCTGGCAATGGCCTGCCAGGATGACTGCGTGCCGGTCGGCAGGATGTTATCGAACACCTCGGAGTTGATGCCGGGGCAGGATACCGTCACCTTGTAGCCAGTGCCGCTGCTGCCCGCGCCGATGCTCACCGTGATGAGGTTGCCCAGAGAGCCGCTGTAGAAAGCTGTGAACGTGATGCCGGATGTGATCGTCAACGAGGCTGCGACGTCGGTCCCGTCTGTCACGCGAACCAGGCGGAAATTCGCCGCCCCCTGCTGCTGCGCGATATACACCACCGTGCCCATGTCGTAGCGCCGCGGCTGGAGAGCGCCGAACTGAGCTGCGCAGCCGCCGTAGGAACCGACAACGACGGCATTGTTGACTGGTCCCCAAACGGCCGTGCCGACAATGCCGATGACGTTGGATGGAACGCCGTTAAGCGATATGATGGCCGGCGGAACAATCTGCACATACAGGTCGGGAACCGTGAGGGCAGTCGTGTTCAGCACGCCAAATTGCGTGATGGGCATTGCGGCTCCTTACTTCTGTTCGGTCGCGACCGGGGGGGTAATCTTCAAGACGTGGTCCGCGCTTTCGGCCTTGAGCTTTTCGACCGTATCGGGGTCGGTAATCACGTCGCCGCGGGCGTAATCGCCGAACGGGTGACGCACAACAAGATGGTGTTCGGTGCTCATGATGCCTGTTGCAATGCGCCGGCCGTCCTTTGGATGGCGGGCAGGTTGATGATGCCCAGCGTCATGGCCGGGTAGAATTGAGTGCTCGTAGTGCCGTATTCGACCGTGTAAAGCAGCTCGCGCCGCCAGAGATTGGCCTTGCTGGGAACGTCATCGATCCGAGTGCGCCGATACAGCAGGCGGCCACCCGATCCATCTGCCAGCGTCAGAAAGTCAATCGCAGCCAAAGCGGCATCAACCACCGAGGCCACTGCCGTCCGCGCGGCAGGGGTTGGCGCCATCACGTTGACGCAAAACCCCTGCTCCTGGCGGCGCAACTCGGAAATCGCTTCAGTGGGCGCATAGATCACCAAGCCAATGCCGCCTCCCGTCGACGGCAGCGTGAGCGTGGCCGCCTGGGCCGCGCCGCCCGGTATCAGTGCCGCAAGCGCCGCCGCCACGCTGGCCGGTGTGTCGCCAGCCACTGTCACGTAGGCGTATCCTACTCCGGCGCTTTGCACTCCCAGCATGGCGCCCGCGCCGCCGAGGCCGGCAAACGTCACCACGTTGCCGGAAAGCGCGGCCGTGATGGCGGGCGCTGGTGACGCAAGGGGTTGCCACTGTCCGGTGTAGCGCGTCGTTTTGCGGCTCATCTTGTCCACAAGCGTGATGGCCACGTTGACGATGCCTGCGGTCAGGTCCGCGTCGAGCGCGTTGGCGTTAGGCTCTCCGGCGTAGATTCGCGTCGGATAGCCACCAGCCGGCGGAGAGCCACTTCCGGCCGGATAGATGGCCGCAGCACACGCCGCCGCCAGCGCGTTTTCAACGTCGCTTTCGTCCGCCATGCCGCCTCCTTATGTGCCCATCAGCAGGGCGGTAATCTTCCAGCCCAGCGGAGTGCCCTCTGCAGAAATCACCTTGTAGCGCCGCCCCTGGTCATCGTAGGCAACGTCATCGTTGAGCAGATCCACGCCGGCAAGCATCGGTAGGCGGATGTCCATGCGTGGTATTTCAACATCGCCGGGCAAGTCCGCCGGCCCGCGAACGCCACGGGCGCCAACGCCGACATAGGCCGGCCAGCCGGTCAACAGCGGCGTTTCGGCCGCCTCCACATCTCCGCTATAGCCAGGCTGCAATCCCAGCCCGGCCGGCGCCACGGGCCGCTTGAACGTGAGCACGCGATTGCAGATGATGCCCATGATCGGCAGCATTGGGTCCTGCGAGATAATCGCCAGAGTGCCAAGTGGTCCGCCCGTCAGGTAGTCGCCGGCCTGAGTTTGCGTTCCGTCAAGATACAGGAATCGCTCGGGCTTTTCCCACATCGCGGCGGCGTCGAAGTTGTTGTATTTCGCGCTTGCGGCCACCAGCAGGGCGGCGTTCAGCGGCGTTCCGGAGGTCGGGTTGGTTGGCCCAGATGGACGATACTGCGCGTAGGGAAATCCAATCTGCGCAGCCGCCAAGCCAAAGCCCTGCCATATCAGGCTTTCGATGGTCGAGGCCGTCATGGCGGCTCCTAGATGATAATGGCGCCGCTTCCGCTCTGGCAATACGGGCCTGGTGGCAAGCCCATGAACTGGCACAACCGCTTGCGCCAAGCATCGAAAAGCGCCATGCGGTCGCCAGCCTCGCTCTTGTTGTGCGTGTAGGGGCCGGCAGCGTCGGCCGTAAGATTGGAGCGCACAGCCGGGATGTCCGTCTCAAGCTGCCGAAGTGGCGTCAGGTAAGTCGTCTGGATGACGGCAACTTCAGCGGGGCTCATGTTGTTCAGCCGATACTCCATCAAGCCATCGGCCTGAAAGAACCGCCACCCCTGAAAACCGGACGCTCCAGCGCCGTAGGCAGGATACCAGCAGAAGCGGCGGATATCGACTTTATCGGCCACGACGAACGTGCCGGGCGCCTCGATGTAGGCGCCCGGTCCAGTCAGCGGTGTGGTGGTGTCTCCCATTTAGCGGCGCTCCGTTCCGTCCGGCGTGCTGTCGCCAAAGTGCTGCAGCAAATCGGGGTCGGTGATTTCGCCCGGAGGCAGCGTCACAGTTTGCCGGCGCAGCGACACGTTGAAAGGCCGCAACGCGAACAATCGGCCTTTCTGGTTTGCCGGCTCCACCGGGTCGGGTGCGTGGTCAGATTTCAAGTCGCGCTCATCGTTGTCGAGAGAGGCCTGCTCGTCGGTCTGCGGCACGACGCTCGCTGCCTCGGCGTCCGGCGGGGATGATCCCGCCGGAGCCTTGTTGCCCTTCGCCATTAGCCGATGTGCTCGATCATAACGGCCCGCTTGAACGTCGCATTCGTCGCCGTGGGGATCGTGGTCGGGTTCGTGGTGGTGTCGCTCGGAACGCAGAAGCCGCCCATCCAATACCAGGACTGAGCGATGATCTGCTGCAGGCGGTCAAGCGGCTCGCGCGTCACCATCGCAACGCCGTCCACGATGGAGATGATGCTATCCTTCGGCGCAATGTCGCTATCCGCCATGCCGGCGAAGTCGCCCTCGATGAGCGCGCCCTTGCCGCAAATGATGGGGCGGCGCACAAAGGCACCCGGCACGCTCGGGCTGGGCTGCACGAAAGCTTCCGTGGTCGGCATGAAGCGCAGGCCAAGGAAGTCGTTGACCATGCCCGTCTTGAACACCTGGTTCACGGAACCGACGCCCTGAAAGAGCCGCTGGAAGTCTTGGTCGGCGAACAGCTGGCGGGCACTGACCGCATCGAGGTAGCAGTTATACGAGCCGTCGATGTCCGGCACATTGTTCAGCCGCAGCGAAGCAACGCTGTCCAGCAGAACGCTCATCGTCAGCAGGTCGGTTGCCTGCAGGGCCGCGGTGTTGGTGCGAGCAAACGGGCGATGAATGACGGGGGCGGTAGAAGCCACGACGGCGTTGCCGGCCGTTCCGTCTGCCACGCTCACGCTGTTGCTGAACGTCAGCACGCCAGAAACGCCACCCGCAAAAGCAACCGTAGAAACATTGGTCACGTCCGCCGCGGCGCCAACCAGAGTGTAAGCGTCGGAACCCACGGTCACGATCATCGGCGCGGCGCCGGAAACGGTTGTTGCCACGCCGTTGACGTAAACGGTCAGGAACCCGCGGATGTCGTCGACGGCCACCACCGGGCCGGCGCTGCCGAGCGTGGTGCGCACGCGCGTGTTGCCACCGAAATACTGGCCGAAAAGCGCGTTCCGGGCTAGCTCATCGAGAGAGCGCGCGGCCTGCTCACCGTTGGCGTAGGCGTTTTGCAGGAACTGCCCGGCGATGCCGACGCGCGACGTAACCATGTTCAGGTCCATCGTGGCGGCGTAATGGTTGATCGTCAGTGTGTATTGCTCAACGCCCCAGTTAGTGGAGGTCAAGCCGTTGTCAAGGTTGGTGTTCGTGTTGGGAGCGAGCGGCGTGGTGACGCTCGGCTTCAAGCCGGCGCGCGTCTTGGTAAGCGTTTCACCGATGCCAGCGGAGAACTCTTCGCGATCCGCGATCATGCGATAGCCGAGCCGGCTGACAAGCGCCTGGTGAAACTCGCGCTCAAGCATGTTCTGCTGGATGATAGGCTGCAGCACGAGGGGGAAATTCTGGATGCCCAAGATAAGGTCCTAGCTTGAATGAGGCCGCGTTACCGGCGGCGAGTGACGGATGCCCGGAGGGCGGCGTATTCTGCGTCTGTCATGGTGCGAGCGTCTTTCGGCTCCGCGCTGGGGGCGCCAGGCGAAGGCGCATTGCTCGATGAACTACCCTTGTCCGCGGCCGTTTGCTTGAAAGCCCACGGCTTGCTGGCTTTCAGCGCCTCGATGGCCTCCTTGGCGCCAACCACGTCGCCCTTATCGTCTAGCTTGAGGCCGGCAGCCTTCAGGTCCACCAGCTTGAGCACGTCGGCATCAACCAGGCCGAGCGAAGCGCCGATATGCCGCAGTTCAGCCCGCATCACGCGCTCATCAGCCGCACGCTCGGCGTCTTTCATGCGCTGCGATGTGGCGGCTTCCATCTCCGTCACGCGCTTCTCAAGCGCCTCACGCGCCGATCGCTCGGTCGCCAAGTCGGTATCGCTCTTCTGCGCGCGCTCACGGTAGATCGTCGCCAACTCGCCGGAGGGATCGAATCGCGGCTCCCGCCGTTCGCCGGGCTGGCGCGGTAATTCGTTGCCCGGTGGGGCGGTTTCGCTCATGGGTCAATCCTTGTGCTGTGAAGGGTCAGCGGGCCGGCGCCCGCTCACATCGGGTTATCGCCGGCCCACTCCGCGGCGCTTGGTGGCGCGCCGCCAGCCCGCCGGGTTGCCCCGGCATCTCGTCAGGCGTCGGCCGGTTGCTTGGCCGTCACCGTTGTCTGCGCCGCTCGGTTCGCGAGCAGAACGGTTTCTGCCGCCTCGTCGGCGGCGATCTCGGCAAGCTCCGCGTCGATGTCTGCAAGATCGTAGCTCTCGCCAACCGTCGTCACCGCCTGGCGGCGCGACATTAAAGCGGCACCCGTCAGCATCGACACGGCCGCCGCTTCGGCTTGCTTGTCGTCATAGGTCGGATGGAAGAACGGAGGCCAAACGAGCGTCAAGCCTGTCGCATCCAACGCCGTCTCTGCCTTATCGCCGCACAGGACGCCGCCTTTGATCTTGGCCGAGGCCACGCACACCATCCGCAGCAGTTGCAGCAGGGCGCCATCGCCGTAGCTCATGCGCAGCCTGGAGGTGAGCCACACCAAGGGCTGTTTCATCAGCTCCATGGCGCGGCCGGATTGCGCCGTGCTCATCTTGTCCCGGTCGCTACCGTCCCCGTGCATCGCACCCATGGCGCATTTGTGCAGCGCGCCCGTGAACTCGATGACGGCGCCCGTCGCCGCGCCGCTGATCTCGAGCAGCTTGGCGTCCCCCTCGCCAGACAAAATCAACGCCGAGGCAGACCCGCCAATCCTGGCCGGCACGCTGTCAGGCCCGGCCGGTTCCTTGATAAGCAGGGTCGGGTCGCTGCTGTATTTCAGGCCGCGGCCACCCTGAGACAGGAGATAGTCTGCCTCGATCTCGGTATCCAGCGCCGGCAGAAACGTGCAGGCGCCATCCGGCGACACGCCGCCTGGAAGATTGCGCACCCAGACCATCGGAACGAGACCCAATCCGTGCACCGCGCTGCGCGTTTCATCTCGCTGGGGCTGAGATTGCTCCGTGACCGGCCAGGGCCGATACCAGACTTCTTCCGCATCAGTCCAGACGCGTTGAAACCACCACGTATCCACGCGCTCATCGAGCCCGCTGTAACCGGCAGCGATCAGGTCGGCCCGCTTTACCTTGCGGCGCTCCGTCACTTGCAGCAGCGCATCAGGGTCATCCTGCCGCCAAATCGGCGCCAAGTATGCCGTCGAGAACACCACAAAGAATGGCTTGTTTTTCAGCACCCGGAACAGGATGGCCACCGAACCAACGCTTCCGACCGTGGCGGCTTCCACCATCGTGGCAGCCATCGACGTGCGCTCAATCATCGCCTTGAGGGCAGCCACCGTGGGGCTTTCCTGGCCGGCTTCGCTGGGGGCGGACGGGCTTGGCCAGCGCCCTTGTCCAAACAACATGCTCACGCTGTCGTCTACCACCGTGCGACACCATCCGGATCGGACGGACGGGCGGCGCTTGTCGAGCGGGATGTATTCGTCGCTCGCGCCCTTCTCAACCGAGAACGGGTAGCCCAGGTGGTCATACTGCTCACCGTCCAGAACGCGCTGTCGAGCGATGATGCTGGCTCTGCGCTGCGGATAGTCGTTATCCGTCAGAACCATGCTGTCTTGGAGCGCCTTCCAATCCATGCCTTGCTCCTATGCGTCGATGCGGGTGGCCGTCACACGCACGGGAATAATGCGCCATCCCTGCGCCTCAAAATCTTTCCAGGCCTTGGTTTCGCCTGTGGTGGCGTAAGCCTCCGCACCCTCGCGAGTCTCCGCGATAAACGAATGCAACACTTCCTCGCCACGAACGATCATAAAGCCGTTCAAGACGTAGTTCATGATGTTGCCAGACATGAAACAGCGCGGAGCAACCCATCCGCCATTATGCGCCCGGCCACAGCTCGGCGGGCGCATCTCACCTTCCTGCACTACTTTGACTTTGGTTTGGTGCAGCTTTTCACCAGCGCCGGTCGGGTGCGATACGTGCCGCCATCCGCCATCTCAAGCTCGACCCATGCGCCCTTGACGCTGTCGAGAAACGCCTTCACGACGCCCACATGGTCGGGCGCATTGGGCGCCATCTTGAGGGTCCGGAACGTGGCTTTGCCGCCAACGTAAATGTCACTAAGGTTCATGGCTCAATCCTGTGTGCGCCACCGTGCCGCATGCGGGGCGTCTATGTGAGCGGCTAGCGTCCAACCATGCCGTTCGCCACCGATCTCGGCGGCTTGTAGGCGTAGCGGGCGAATAGAAAGTATCCGGAAGCGTCCACCGGGTGGTCGAAGCCGCTTTCCTTGTCGGGTTCGTTGGTGCCGTCTTTGTAAACCAGGCGCTCATAAGCCTCGATCGACTTGGCGCAGGCGGCATCCACGAAAGCCCGACGAGACCCATCGGCGGAGCAAAAGCGCGCGTTGGTGATGTTGTGCCGGTCTCGCACCAACGGATGAGATGACATCGCCAACACCTTGAAGCCACGCTCGCGCAAAATCCCGATGTCGGTTCGCCCCTGAGCGCTTGTGCGTCTCTGCGCGCCTGCCGGGTCTGGGTAGATCGCGATGTGATCCACGCGCGGCCCGCGGCCGTAGCGGCGCTGCAGCTCGTCGCACATCTCGTCGGTGTTGCTGCCGAGCAACATGACTTCGCCAACCTGATAGTCGTTGCCGTTGACGTTCTGCCAAATCGTGGCGCTCATCGGGTTGACGTTGAAGTCCATGCCGACGTGCAAATCCAGCTCAGGAATGACGGGATAGCGGCCGACGTTCTCCGCCCGGTTGAAGGCGTAGATGACGCGGCCGGCATATTCTTCGAACGATCCCTCGTATTCCTGCCGGAACTCCCGCGGCCCCATGGTCCGCATCGCCTCGGCAATTTCCTCCGGTGGAACGTTGCCGCCTTGCCGGGTCGTGAACGTCCAAGACATCCACCCCGCAACCGGAGTGCCGTCCTCGTTGATGGCGCCGGGCTGGCCGCGCTTGAACTTGTCGTAGAAGTCGTTGAAGCCCTTGGGCGTGCCGATAAACAGCGCATGCCCGCCGGCCGTCGAAAGCATTGGTCGAATAACTTCCGTCCACGCCTCTGGCTTGGCATCGCCCCACTCGTCGCCCAGGAAAAACCACAGCCCAGACCCGCGCAGGTTGTCGTAATTGTCCAAGCCAACGATGCGGATGACGTGGCCGGAAATCAGCGTGATGCTGCACTCGGTCTCGTTCGGTTTGCCCACAATCCAGCGCGCCGGAATGCCTCGCTTGAGGCGCCGCCAGAATACGCGCTTGCCTTGCTTGAACGTCGGGGCGCCATACCAGATTTCGTTGTCTGGATGAACCTTAAGCTTGGCCGCCATCCTTGCGGCGCGGCGGATTTCCTCCACCGCCAGGAACGTCTTGCCAAACCGCCTTCCGCACGGCGAACAGCGAAACCGCGCTTCCGGTCGCCAGCCTGACCGGTAGATCGCAGCCTGCGGCCCCGTCAGCTTGGGGCGGTGGTGTTGTATGATCGCCAAACCACCGCCCCCGCTTAGTTTTGTCCTACGTGTGCCAGGCCAACGCTCCCGTCCGACGGATCGGCGCACACACGCCCTGTGCCAGGCTTGCAGTTGCCTGCGCGCCCTGGAACGTGCCGCCGATCGGCGGAATAAGGGTTTGCGCGGTGCCGGTGTCGTTGCAAACGGTCGGCGCCGAACCGATCGGCGTCAGCCCCAACACCAGCGCCGCGCCAGCACCACTAGACGCCGTGATGTCCACCGAGGCTGCGCTGGCCGGCGTGCCGAGCGTAACCGCTTCGCTCGCCACCGTTCCGAAGCTGCCACCAATCTGCCAAGTGGTCGCGGTCAGGTTTGCCTGCACCGCCTCACCAATCGGCACTCCGGTAGCGACAACCGCCTGCCCAACCGCCACCGCACCCGCCGACGTGCTAGAGACCGTCATGACCTCTTGGTAATTCTGCGAGCCGGCGCTGCCTAGATTGACGTAAGCGAACGAAGCCGTGACCGCTGCACCGCTGATGGTCACGCTCGATGCTGCGCCCGGCGAGCCGGCGGACATTGGCCGGAGCGAGATATACGCGCTGCCGGTTCCGGACGTGAGGGCGACGCCGATCGCGTTCGTGGAGTCGAGGCCTTGCTGCACACCCGGCAACGACGCGCCGCCGAGGTTGGTCGCGAACACCGGTTTACCAGCAACAACCTGCTGCCCGCCGACAACGGCAATCGGACCGATGTTCGGGTTTTCGAGCCAAACCAGACAGCCGCTGTTGTTGTCAGCTGGGCACGCGTAGCCCGCCAAGCCAAGGTCCTGCACACCGTCGCCGTAGCCGGTGGCGTAATACCCGTCATAGTCTTGCAAAAGCTCGTATTGCGTCCACGAAGATCCACCGCCGGCCAAGCGGAACTCGCCGCGCCCGAACGCGCCTCGCACCGCGTTGCCCTGCGAATGCCCACCGCATTTGAAGTGCGGCACGCTCGCACTCGGAACGCCGCCGGCCCCGCCAAACGCGAAACCATAATCGTCATTCCAGGTGTTCGCTCGGCATTCACGCCCAGCCACGACAACGGCCTGCGAGACGTTGCCGAACACTGGCGTATTGGTGCCATTGAACGTGTTGCTGTCGAAAGAAAACACATCGAACAGCGCCGGGGCCGGCACAAGCCCGCCCTGCCCGTTGCTGATGCTCTCGCCAGCTTGCATGCCAACGATGCCGCCGCCGGTCCAAGTGTTATTGCTCACGCCACCGTTGGGGCCGGGGCAATAAATCTCGGCGATGCCCACTGCCTCAACGGCAGTGTTAGTGATGGTTGAGTCCGTCAGAGCGCCGCCTTGCGTCACGGAGTAGTTCGGCGTCACCGGAGAACAATACCAACCGTATGGAGAGAACCCAACCGGAACGGCATCGAGCCCAGCGCTGTCCATCTGGCCGCCCGGCTCGATCAGGAACGAAGCAATATAGTTGCCATCAAGCGAACCATTCTTAATCGTCTGGTTGCCCATAACATCCGTCACGCCGAACCCGATCCCGAACCCATTGTTGCCGAACTGCGGATCGATGATGGTTTGGTGATCGCGCGTCAGCATGAGGCCTGCGTGCATCGCCACGGCGCCGACGTTCTCAACCCAAGCGCTGCGCCCCACACACAAGCCATCCATCGCGCTCGGCGACACGCCGTTGCGAGCGCTGTTGGTCGGGGGACCGTGCAACGAGAAGTCACTATAACGCGTCAGGCTACCAGCACTCGGCCCCTGGTTGGACTCCGCCATGCCGCATTGATCTTGCCCGAGATCGACCGGAAAGGTCAGTTGCGTCAGGGGAAAGCCGTCGCCCTTAATTCCAAGGCTCCCCGTCATTCGCACGGTGTCAACGGTGCTCTGCGGGTTCATGAGCGAGTGGTTGATCTGGTAATTGCCGGCTGGCATATACGCCAACGCGCCCGTGCCAGTGGCGGCTTGCCACGACGCCATGATGGCAGATTGAACGCCGAGGTAATCGGTGGACAGCGCCTGCATCTGCGCAGGCGAAATTGTGAGCGTGATTGCCGTTCCGGCAGGGCACAGCGTCGCACTGGTGTTGCCGACAAGAGCGATGTTGCCCGTCGGGAGCTGCAGCGTGTCGCCGGTTTGCACAAACGTCCACTGCACCGTGCCGTCAGCGATGCCGGAGCCCGTGCCGATTGGCCCGGTGCTGCCGGACGTGCCCGCAGTCGTCGCCCGGTAGAAAGCCCCGCCGGCCGGGGAAAACGCCACAGCGTTGACGGCATAAGCCGTGCTGGCGGCCCAGTCGGTCGAGCTCGGCAGCAGCTCACCGTTGCGGATTGGCGTGGCGGGAATTGGTCCCGTGGTCACGCTGCCGGTAATGCAATTCGCGCCGGTGCCAGTGGTTGGGCCGGTCACGATCATTCCCGGACGCACCAGATAGTTGCGGTGCGATGGATCCTGCCAGCAGGCAACCGACACCACGGTCGGGATGGCGCCGCCGCTGAGGGTGCTGACGCACGGCGCGAGGTTGGCGGCGGGCTGCACCGCCGTCGTGACGATGGTGAAAGTCAACCCGGCGGCCGGGTTCGTCGCCCAGCTAAAGGGCTGCGTGCTGGTGTTGGGGATTGTGTAGCCGGCGAGGGCCGCCAAGTTGCTGCCGTAAGCGGTGCCGATCGGCGTCAAAGTGCCGCTTCCCACCGCTCCATATGACCGGGCATTGAACACGTCCTGCGCGCCAAGCTGCCGGGCCATGCCCGTTGGCACCCGCACCAGTTGGTTGCTCAGCGTCTGGTCCGGGCCAAGCAGGTTCACCGTTGGGGGCAAGACGGGGGCTGGAACGGCCATGGCCACACCCGGCACGAAGCACAGCGCCGCTAGCAGCACGCAGCGCAACGCCTCCAGCAAAAGACTACGCAATGTTTGCAAAGCAGTGATCCCCCACTAAGCCGGAAGCACAAACCCCGCGGCCAGAGATTGGATGAGAGGAGCAAGCGTCGACGTGTGCGTCGCCTGCGTTGGGTGCGTGCCGTCGTTGGTTGCGCCGACAGCAAACACGCCATTTCCGGCCGCGTTTTGCACCTCGACGGCCGCCGCTCGATCAACGATACCCGTGAGCGTGTTTCCCGACTTGCCGGCGAGCAAACCGCCACCGCCCGCGCGCAGCCATGTATTCACCGCCTTGCGGTTGGTATCATACACGCTGCTGACGGCCTGGTTCGCGACGGTCGCAAAGCTGTCGGTGCTCGTGACGCCGCCCGGCATACAGGTGCTGTAGAACAGACCCGCCGGGTTGAAACTCAGCAAATCCTGCATCAGCCATTGCATCATAGCGATGACGTTGGCGCTCGTGGTGCTCGCCGTGATGTCGTTAACGCACAGCCCGCACACGAATACGCACGTCTCGAAGTTCACGATATCCGACAACTTCGCCAACATGCCGAGCCGCATGAACCGCCGGTTGTTGGTGAGATACCAAGAGCCAAGCGCGTCGCCAGTCCGCGTCATGCTCAACAGACCAAACCCGCCGGCAAGTTGCAGGCCGCGCTCAATCCAGCCGGCGTTAAGCTGGGCATCGCCACTGTCAACGGTCGTGCCGGCGCCGCCCGTAATGCCGTAGTCGATGCTGTCGCCGACGATGCAATACCATGGCGCAGGCGAGCTAGGGATGCCGAGCGTTATCGTCCCGAACGTGGCATTGCCAGTCCCAGCCGCAAGCGCCGTCGCAGACAACGCGCCAGTCCGAAACGTCGCAGCGTTGGCAAAGTAGTCCACGCCAAGCGTCGTGCGTTGTGTGCCGACTGGCGCACCAATGGTCGCAATTCTTTCTGCATAAGGCGCTCCCTGCGGCAACGCCAGGCGCACCGGATCGGTCACAACGTAGCTGGCGTCCGGCACCAGCAGCGTTGTGTTGGGCGCCAGCCCGTCATAGTGCAGACCGATGCCGGCGGGGATAACCGATGCCGCGTTGGTGCCGGTTTGCGTGCCAGCCGGCTCGATGCCGAGCTGCGCGGCGATGGCGTATTCCTGCCACGAAAAGTTAAACAGAGCGCCCGTGCCAGACGTGCCGCCGCCGCGCTTGGCCGCCGTGGTCGGCCCGGTTCCGTCCGCCAGCGGCGCAGTGTAGGCGCCAGGATCGGCCACTTTGACCTCGGTGATGACACCAGACGGCGCGCGCGTCACGATCAGCACCAGCGCCGTCATATCCGCAGTGCCCTTGGCAAACGTCAGCACGTCGCCGGCAGCGTAACTTGTTCCTCCCATAGAAACAGACGCGCCAGTGCAAGCATACGCGCCCGTCACGCCAGCGTTGTTGCCTAGCAAGGGTTGCTCAAAGGGGTTCATTTCGAACCCCATCAGCACAGTGCGCAGGTGCGAGCTAGCCACCTGAACCGTCTTGGTCACTCGGCTCAGCGTGTCGGGGTTGGTGGTGCCCGTCGTGCCCTGCGTGCCGTTCGTGCTGTTGCGGTTCGTGACCGGCTGCCACATAGGCCGGGCGCCCGTCATGCGCAGCGGCTTGCCCTGCGGCGCTAGCGCCGGCCCGGCGCCCATGGCAGCCAGGGCCGACCCCCCCAGCAGCAGCGCGCGGCGTCCTACTTGAGGTTGGTGTAAACGCATGTGGCCGTTGTCCCGCTGCTGTTGATCGCCGTCGCTTGAGCGGGCACAGTCTGAATGCCGACAACCACTGACCACAGCCCGGTTGAGCCATCCGGATAGGTGTTGCTCACCACGCCGCCCACTGTGCAGTTGGCTTTGAAGGATCGCCCAACCGGGTAAGTTGTGCCGATCGTCATGGCAAACTCGCCAACAAACGCCGCGCTGTTGCTGTCCACCACGCCGCCGATGTTGTTTGTGCCGGCGGGCAGAGCGGGCAGGGCACTGACGCTGACCGCTCCCGCCACAGTCGTGGTTGTCGGCAGGTTGCCAACGTTCACCGTGCCCGTAACCGCTCCGATCGTGTTGGACCCAGACGGCAAGCTCGGCAGGGCAGTAACGGCCACGTTGCCACTGGCGCCCGCGCCTGGGCTGGAGCATGCTACCGCCGTATCCGTTCCGTCGGACGAAGGGCACAACCCGACAGTCGCGCTCACTGGACCATCCGGCGCGGCATACTGCCGGCGCAAATCAGCCGCGCGAGACTGACAAGCGTATCCGATCAACAAACAGAGCACAGCCAATGCTGCGCGCAGATATGGGCGCATGGCGCACTCCGTCAGTAAATGTCAGGGTCACATTCCAGGTCGTTGTCCGCCACGGCGCCCGTGTCGCACACCTGGCAGCAAAGCGATTTGACCGGGCGGCGCGGCGGAACGAACACGATGCACAAACGCCACAAATGCGCCGGAATACCGGCAAGCGTGCAACTCTCGTAGGCCTGGACGATGCCGGTATCATTGCACACGCGGCATTCCATGGTCGCTACTCCGCCATATCGGGATCGCCATCCGCAGCAATCTCTTCCGCCGTCGGCGCATTATCGGGCGGCGTGGCCACCGGCGCTTTCTTGGGGTGATAATACGGCATCAACTCGGTCGCGGCCGCCATCGCCAGCGGCAGGTTTTTCGTCTTGAGCGCCGAATACATCACCAGCATCAGCACATCGCGCGGCTGCAGGTGCTCCATCTCATCCAGAGACATCCCACCCAACACCTCGGATGCAACAGCCTCCATCGCGCGTTCTTTTTCAATTGTGCGCTTGTTCGGCGTGCCCTTCTGACGGCCACCGGTTTTGCGCCCGGCAGCATCAGCCATCGTGAGCAATCCTCTAGTTGTCTGTTTGTGTCTAAAATGTCACAGTGTTGCGGCGGCGCAGGCGTTGCCTGACAAGGCAATCGCCACGATGTCGTTTAAGCTCAGCACATCTGCTGACGCACCCGCAGCAACACTCGATCCCGCGCATCTGTATCGCGCCGGGAATAAAAAACCCGGCCGCATCGCTGCGCCGGGTTTCGCCTAACTCCCTGGAGGATATCAAGTCTTATAGTCCCATGTTCCAGCGTCCGCAATCAGAAAACTGATAAAAGAAGAACTTTTTCTTTATGCCGCCTCTGCAACCTCATTAACGGTAACGTCGGGCACGATCTCCACATCCTCAATGCGCGCAGTTGTCTCAACCTCGTATGCCACGTAACGAGTGCGCTTGGTGTTCATGCGCACAGCCGTAGCAGTGCCGTGAACGCAACGGATGCCCGCAACCTCCATGACGCGATCAGCGGTAAAAACAACACCGGGGCTGCCGATCAAAGTAAAGCGCATTTCCATGAACTCCGTTGAATGTGGCCAATAGCTACATCCCTATAAAAGCTATGTCAACCAGAAAACTGATATCACCTAACACATTTTCGCCGCTTATCATCCGTTGCCGTGTAGTGCTCTGCCAGTCCGCCGAGGGCCTTGCCAACCCTATTATGCACGTTCATCGCTGCCCGGCCACCACGGCCAGCGATGGCACGCATGGAAATCCCATGACAAACGATCTGCACAATCAAGGCCGCATCAGCCGCACCGATCACCTCGCACGCATCACGCAACGCCGTCCGCGCCGCCGCCATGGTCTCCGCCGGAAACATCTTCAACGCCTCGCTCGGCTTGACGTTGTCTCCGCCCTCGAACGCGCCGTGCTCGGCCATCGCCCAATCCCGAAACCATCGGTTGGCCGCCACCAGCTCCGCCGTGCCGATCTTGCCCGCCACCACCATGCCGCCGAGCGTTGCCCGTTCGCGCTGCCCCAGGCTCGGCATAAGCCGCTCCATGTGCACGCCCCGCAGCATCGCCGGGGGCAGGTCGGTCTCGGTCATGGATGCACCCCCGCCGCCAGCGCCATGTCATGTGCCCATGTCGGCCATCCCAACGCCGGCCGCACCGCGATGAGCGTCACGGGACGCCGCCCGTGCACCTTGAGACATTCGACGGTCGTCACCCTGGCATCGTCCTCCCAACATCCCGCTTTGTTCATCCCGTCGCACACCAGCTTCACCAAATTGTCCGCGTCTGGCTTGCCATCAGACTGCGTGCCGGCTGGATGCGATTTCGTCGCCGGCAGGAAAAACACCACGCGCAGCCGCACCGGGCCGCGCAGCATTTCACGGCCGACGTTCTGCTCACGGGCGCAGCGCGCTATCAGCGCTTCAGCCGCGACCTGCCGAGCCGTGCTGTAATGCACGCCCTTCGCCGCCCGATGCCTTGGCTTGGCGACGGGCTCTCCGGGCACGGTCACAAACCACTCTCCGCCACTGGTCTCGACTCGCAAATAGTCCGCCAGCCCGATGTCCGGCGCATCTCTAGACGGGCGCACGGATGTGCTCCAAGGTTCGGCATGCTCGCTCATTATCGTGTGATCCTCTGGTTTGGATTGTGCTTGCCGCTGGCTGCGACCGCCCGAGACGGCAAATACCAGTCCGCAGACGGCCAAATGGTCGAAATCCCAACGCAGTCTCCCGATGCCAAATACGGAGCGGCCACAGCCATGTGCCGCGACGAAAGCATCAGCTACTCGCATCATCGCCGCGGAACCTGTAATTTCCACGGTGGCGTTGCCGAGTGGTTGCGGGAGGTGCCGTGACATCGCGCGCGTTGAAACATTTATGTCCCTAGGGGATGGCCTACAGCCACTCCCCTTAGGGTATGGAGAGAGACTCCCTCTCTCCATATGAGGGGGTGTTAGGGGGGACACACCACACACACAAGCATGTCATTGATTTTGCTCAATAGTGTGTGTGGTCCGAAAGCGCAACGAACAACACAACACAATCGTCCAAAAAACTAGAAAGGCACACTGTGTTTTGAGACAGTGGCTTTTATGCAACAGTCTCAAAGGGGTGGCGGATTTATTTTCGTATCGCGTCACTTTTCGTGTTGACGAGGCAAACGTAACGCGATACATATTGCTCACCGAAGCGATCATGCGGCGGTGAGACGGAGAGAGAAGATGACCAATAGCACGATTACGGCGGCGGGCTTTGTAGTAACCAACAACGAGGCGATTTGGGGCGTTGGTCAAACGGCAAACGCTGCGTGGAGCGACTTTGAACAACAAATGCAGAGTGCTGGCGTAAGCATTCTTGGGGAACTGGATGGCGTTGCGGATCAGCTCGGCAGTTGGGCGCGGGAGCGCGATTTCACAATCCACGCGGCCAGCGCCGGCCTGCTTGCTGATGTCGCAACACGCGGCGGCGCAATTACCTGGCGCAATGCCAGCGGGGTCGCTTGCACGGTGGACGAGTATGACAGCAGCGATGTCGCCTGACATGCCCCGCACCGACGCCCCGCTCACCCCAGCCGAACGCAACCGCCGCAGCCGTGCCGCCCGTGCCGTCGCTGTGGTGGCACTCCCCGGCGCGGTCATCGCGCAGCTCGATGCACTGGCCGCACGCGACGGGGATGCCTCACGGGCGGCATGCGTGGCGCGGCTGGTGGCAGTCGCATCCAAGCGACGAAGCGCCACCGCTGAGCGGTAGTCATGGAGCGCCATGGGCATGCCGCGGCCGGATTTTCGCCCCGGCGCGGCCTGCCGTGTATAGCTCTATCTCGCCGCTCTTCAGGCCCGCCGCGACGGCTGCTCCAATTTCGCGCTTGGTGTAGCCTCCCATCTTGCCAAGCCCCGATAGCTGGCTAGCCATGCCGTGGCCTCCGGTGCCACTGCGCGCCACATGCCCGCCGGTCCGGTAGATGTCGCCCAGCTCCGCCACCACATGCGACAAACACCGCGCGCCCCGAGAGGCATCCGCCAACACGTCTGACATGGTGCGCTCCTTGAACGCCAGCACGCCGCCACACCACTCCAGCCGCAGCGCCTCACCATCGGGCGCATAGTTGGCCTTGCGCCGCGTCAGGAGGCGCTGCGAGCGGATCGGCAGCTTATCCTCGCCCTTGGGCACCTCGAGGCTTAGGACGCTCCGGGCCGAGGCGCGCCAGCCCGTTGAGCCGCCATCCAGCGTTCCGCCCTCCGCCAGGCCGGAGCGGGATGGATGGGCATTAAGCACCACTGCGCCGCCGATCTCCTGCGCCAAGCCCGTCAGCACGCCGCCCACGAACTGCGTCACCGCCGCCCGGTCGTTTTCGTTGCCGGCGAACGACGTGGCTGCCGTGTCCACCGCCACCAGGCGCGCCCCGTGCTCCAAGGCAACGCCGCGAAGCTCGTCCCATCGGTCAGTCGTGGAGATCGAGCCATCTTTGCCGATCTTCGCCAGCAGGTTCGCCCGCCCTACGCCCGACATGAGCCGCATGTTGCCGAGATGGGCGAAGCTGGCGCCGTAGTGCTCGGCAATAGCCGCCAGTCGCCTTTGTAGCTCGTCCGGTTCATCCTCGGCAAAGAGGCCCACGCTGCGGCAGTGCAGGGTTTCTATCTGGAGCCACGGCGCGCCCAAGCTGGAAGCGGCCATAAGCTGCAGCGTTAGCAGCGACTTGCCAACGCCGCCATCCGCATACATCAGGGTGGTGTGCCCAATCGGCAACCATTCATGCACGGCCCATTCCCGAACCGGCACGGGGACGCCTTCCCACTGCGTAGGATCAATGACAGACAGCGCGGGCAAGGGTGCTGACTGCCTGGAAATGCCGGGTTCCTGACTGTCGTGCCCACGCTCACGCCGGGCACGCACTTCCGCCAGCAGCGCCGCCGCCGGGTGCTCTTCGGTTTCCGCCGCCTCGGCCGCCGCCGCGTTCAGGATCAGCCCGGCCGGAGGCGTCCAGCCCTCTTTTCCAGCTAGGTAATAGAGCGTGCCGGCGCCGATGCTCGCTGGCATGAATCCGTGCCACTTACGTTCGGCCGTGTCGCCGCGTCCGCTCTTGCCGCTCTTGCTCGAGGAGCGCGACCAGTCCAGCCAGATGTCGCGCCCGGCATCGCCGAGAGCGCCCTTGATGGCGAGGCCGATCTTGACCCAACTGTCGCGATCCATGTCGTTGTTCGGCAGGCTGCGCAACGCGCTCTCCACGGCCGCGCGAGTGCCGCGCGCGTCGTTGGCTTGCTTAGGGCCGGCGGGCGCGGTCCCAATGACGCTGTGCGGCCGGAGCGCGGCGGGCACCATATCGTAAGCCGCGTCCAGAAAGGCGAGAGCCCGTGCCTCCGTCACCAGCGGCAACGCACTCCATTCCGTCTCTTCTGGCTGCCCCTCCGGCCAGGTGTAAGGTTGCCCGGTGTCGGGATGGATAGAGCGCGCCACGAATTGGCTGCCTCGGGCCAATACCTCGATGGGCTTGCGGCTGCGCTTCGGGAAGGGAACATCGGCCCGGTATACAAGCAACCGCTTGGGCGGCAGTCCGATCCGCACGAGCGGCGTATCCCCGAGCATTTCCCGCGCCAGCGCGTCGATTTGCAGCGACAGTGCGCCGTCGACAAGATCGATGTCGATGCCAACGGTGTATCCGCACGCGATGCCAACGGCGCACTCCGGCCATTCGGCCCAAGTGTCCAACTCGGCGTCGGCGGTGGCCACGTCACAATGTCGCTGCCACCCGCCAACCACGCGCCACTCCCCTTGCACGAACACGCCGGGCGATTTGCGGCCCGGCTGGATCGGCAAGATGTGGTAGCCAGCCGCCGTGAGCCGGGCGCCGTGCTGAGCCATGAAATTCGGAAGGGTTGCGGCCGTCATGCAAGCGCCGCCGTGTATTCTTCGTCGAACAAGCTGGCGCTGTTGCTTTCCGCTTCCGCCAGGTGGCGTGCCGCCGTTTTGAAGTAGGTCGACTTTAGTTCGATGCCGACGAACTTGCGCCTTTGCTTGAGCGCCACGAACCCCTCGCTGCCGATGCCCATGAACGGCGATAGCACGGTGTTGCCGGGATTGCTCCACAGCACCAGCGCGCGCTCAATGAGATCGAGTTGGAGCGGGCAGACGTGCTTCTCGTCCGCGGCTTCTTTCGCCAGCCTCACGTTGAGAGTGTTTGTCTGCCGGATGTCCATCCAGACCGGGCTCGACCATTGCTGCCACCGTTCGACCGGAAACTTGCTGGCGTCGCGGCCAACGGGTTCACTGTTTGTTCCCGGCGCCCTGAACACCAGCACGTAATCAGCCATGCCGACGCGGCTTCGCGTGCTGTCTTTCAGAATTTGCTTGTGCAGCAGGCCGAGAGCATTGGTGCGTGTCATTTCCACAACGGGGCATTTCCACACCGTCACCCGGCAGTGCAGTTGCCAGCCTCGTGCCCGGTGCAGCCTAGTGATCTCGTCTGACAGGGGGTTGATGGCGATGACGCCATCCTTCCACTTGGTAAACGGCAAGTCTGAACAATGCACCGCCGAAAGCCGTCCCGGCTGCGTCAGGCGGGTGAGTTCGTCCAGCGCGTAGCCATAGTGCCGCATGAACTCGGCGTCGTTGGCGCTGTTGCCAATGTCCGCTTCGCTGTCGCTGTAGGTGAACAGGTTGCTGAACGGCGGGCTGTAGACAGAGAGGCCCACGCTGGCACTCGGCAGTTGCCGCATCACGTCCACGCAGTCCCCGTGGTAGGCTTGAAAGTTATCTCCACTAACGCTGTCGAGACAAGAAATGGCGTAGGTCATTTCGCATCTCCGGCGGCGTGATGCGGATATTCCATTACCCTAGCAAGCTTGCGCGAGGCTGCGTCTTCGACGAACTTTCTTTCCACGTCTAGATTGTGTATCATAAGAGCAATGGAGGCTAATACATCACCAATTCCCATCTCTAGAAGCGTGCGGTTGCATATGCCGCTCTCCGGATGCGCGCTGCCATACCCATGCCGCAAAATTTTGCCTGCCGCCTGGATGCATTCGCCGAATTCTTTCACAAGCAAGGCGAGCCTTTCTGCTTCTGCCTGAGTAAGTTGGTTGAAATGTTTATCTGCGTGCGTATTTTCCATTACTATTCCATCCACTTTGGCAGCGGCGCGAACGCCGTTGGATTGTAGGGTATGCGCACCTGGCTTTCGCGGGATGATGCCCGGCGATTCGCCTCACGCATGGCTTGCTTCATCGCGTCATGTTTCTCGGCTTTAGTCGAGATGACGCGGCCGATTTGATCCTCGCCTTCGGCGACGATGATGTGCACATTCACCGGTCGCTTCTGCCCGAACCGCCAGCAGCGCCGCACTGCCTGATACCAGGCCTTATATGAAAAGCTGCGGCCGACGAATATCATGTCCGAACAATGCTGGAAGTTTAGGCCGTAACCGAGGGCTTGGGGCTTGCCGATGAGCACCCGAAGATTGCCCATCTGGAAGCACTCGATCGCGTCTTCTTTCTCCTCGGTTCGCATCGAGCCTCGCACTTCGCCAGCGTTCGGGATGACGGCGTGCAGCGCATCGGCCTCGGCATCCATGTCGCACCAGATGAGCCATGGCTTGTCGTTGCCGTTCACCAGCACCGCGGCTTCCACGGCTCGCGCAGCCGCGGTCTCGCGCTTGACGGCATACATGGTGGTGGCCGAAACGTCCGTCGCAAACAGGTCGCCAGAGGTCGGCTTGGCGGTGCCGATGCTCTTGTGGCGATGGATGTGCAGCGCCGGCAGGACGTGCTTGGAACCGTCAAAACCAAGATCTTCCGGCGTCTCCGCCATGATGGCCCAAGACGCCACCCAATCCCAGAACGCCTTGACCGCGTGCCCTTTGAGCCGCCACGTCCCGGTGTGGTTTGTGTCGTTGATAAACCATCGCAGCAGCATCTCGTGGTGTTCCATGATGCCGAGGAACTCCGCGTGGTTGCCGAGCTCGGTATGATCGTTCGGAGCAGGCGTTGCCGTCGCCGCCATGCGATATGGCGTTTTGCGGAACGCCTCAATGAGTGCCGCCGTCGTCTTGCCGGCAAACGCTTGGAGGATGCTGCTTTCGTCCAGCACAACGGCACCAAACAGCGAGCAGTCGAGCATGTCCAGCCGATCGTAGTTGCAGATAGCGATGGGAGGGGGGATGCCGTGCGTGTTTCGGATGACGGCGGCCTGATAGCCAAAGCGCGCGGCCTCACGTTCTATCTGCCGGGCCACGGCAAGCGGCGTGAGAAGCAGTGATGGTTTGCCGGTGTGCACAAAACACTGGTTGGCAAACTCCAACTCGCAAACCGTCTTGCCCAGCCCGGTATCTAAGAACAGCGCGGAGCGGCCCAGGCGGATGGCCTTCTCAACGGCAAATCGTTGGTAATCGAATAGCTGCGCGCGAATGGCATTCGGCTCAAACCCC
>CBDAQH010000006.1:0-44654 GCA_965199145.1 Acidobacteriaceae bacterium | reverse complement strand
CCGGTCGGGCTTCGAGGTGTTAGGGCGGTCGTTTATGCGTGCTGTCGAGGGAAGGGGGCGTGAGCTCCTGACTTCGCCGTGGGAGCTTTACTCTGCAGTAGGGTGCGCAGAGGCTGCCGGAGCGTCCGATTCCCCCGATCTTCGAGCCCGCTGAACGCCACCGGCAGGAGATACGCCGCCAAGCTACGCGCGATAAGTGCGCTTATCGCGCGTAGGGGAGATAGTTGGCACGCCTTTTGCGGGAGGCAGGGGGAGTCTCGTCCCACGGACCATAGTCGCTCCGAACCGGCCGCGTCTCCCGGCGCGACGGCGTGACCCGGATCGTCAGACCGCCTCCTTGAGTTCCTTCGCTGCCCGGAAAGCGATCTTCTTGCTGGCCTTGATCTGAATGACCGCTCCTGTCGCTGGATTTCGCCCTGGGCGGGCCGCCCGGCTTTTGACCTCTAGAATACCAAGGCCATTGATCCTCAAGCGATCCCCCTTTTTGAGATGATCTACCATCAGCTCGACAAGGTTGGTGAGGAGCAGGTTGACCTGCTTCTGGGGCAACTCCTGCTGGCCGGCGATCGACGCCGCCAGATGCTTGGTCGTGACGACAACCGCGGCCTGCGGCTTCAGGGCAGTCCCCGCGTTTCCCTTGGCGGCAGGCGCAGACGCCGCCTTTGTCGCTGCCTTGACCTTGGGCGAGGTCTTGGAAGCTTTTGGAGCTATTTTTGACCCGGCTTTTGCCGTGGCAGCCTTCAGCGCCATAGCCGATCTCCTAGAAGCATTGGGCAAAAGAGAATCACGCGGCTCGTGAGCCTAGCAAGGCAGATGCAATCGCTTTGGCAAGAGGCAATTGGAAGGGAGGGGATAGTTTCGGCTCAAAATGCGAAGTCTGCCGCGGCCTGGAGCACGGTTTCGGCGTCCGCGACTCCCATAATCCACTTATCGCGCGTAGGGAGATAATCGGCTTGCCTTTGACGGCAGGGCAGGGGAGTCTCGCTCCATGGACGTAGGGCTACATCTTCAGCGCGCACGTCAAAGCCTTCAGCGCGGAGCTGGTTCAGCACCGCGTCCATGTAGATTGCGTCCCTGAACACAAAAAATTTCGATGGTCAACATAAGGGCGTCGGCGTACCCGTGCGGCGCCTAGCGACTTGATCAAAATCCTGTAGCCCGATCATGTCTGCTCACGACATTACATCCCGTCCCGGCGAACAAGCAGACAAGAGCTCTAGGCTCTAACGGATGGATCATGACTGCCAGATTGGTGCGTTGCCGCCTACTTGCCGCTTTGAGCCATTCCTTCACTGAGCGGATTCTTTATCTGCAGTAGAATTTGGATACAGCGCTGCTAGTAATCTGATCGCGTCCCCTCGTGCGCGGACGATGACCCGAGTTAGCTCTCCATTTTCCCAGTGTATGACGTGCGCGCAGTCTGCTTCTAATCGCACCGACTTGATTACCGCACTTAACGAAGGATGGGCATCAACCAACCTTTATGAGGTTGTGACGCCCGATTACGTGTATACTAGGGTCATCATGGTTTACGTCGATTACAGCCGCTCCGTCCATAGCGGCGCCAACATGATCGTCGCCGATGTTTGGATGAGCCAGGTAATTGAGACAGCGACCGCGACGCTCTCGAACACACGATCAAGCAGCGGCGCGGATGCGGTGAACGGGGGCACGGTGCAGCCCCAGACGCTCACTCCCGCACAGGTTGCTGCTTACAATAGCAATTACGAGGCAGGCGCCGTCGCGCAAGAGACGCGACCGAGTGTTGGAAGCTAATGCAGGTCGGCGGTCTCCTGAGAGCTCAATGCCCAAGTCGCGGCTGCCTCTGTCGTTTTCTACTGACCCTGCCGAAGGTCTGATCTAGCTCAGTCACCAGCTGCTGCAGTTCCTCGAAGCGAGCGTTGGCTTCCGCGAGACGCGTGTGCAGGGCGACGATCTCCTGGCGGTTCGCCTCAAGCCGTTGCCGAGCCTCTTTGAGCAGGAGCCGACCTTCCGCTGCCGTTGATCGCCATGCTTCATCCTCGGGACCCTCCTTGGTTGTCATGCGCGAAACCAGATGCGTGCATGTGCGGGTGCGAGGCCACTCATCAGGTATTGCAGCACCGTCTTGACCTCCTTTGTAGAGGTGGATCAAGATACTCCACAACCCGTTGCGTATTTGTAACCTAGTTGGATTACGGCCTTCGGTGTATGGGTAGGAGAAAAGAGCGACCCAAACAGGGCTTATGACCTGCTCAATAGGTAGAAGGGACACACTGGGAACCATGGCGGCACTGGCACCAGGTGCTGTAGGGTCGCTTCAACGGCAGCGTGAAGGCGTCGATGTGGTGGCCCTATTGAGCTTGCTCGTAGCGTTGCTGGTGGTCCTGGCGATGATCCTGCCAAGAGCTGTGCACGATCAGGACGACGGACTAGGTGCCGCCGCCGCGGCGGCGGCACTGGCCACCGTAAGGCGCCGGCGCGGCTGACAACAAGCCCGAAACCTTTAAAGGCTGCGCATAAACCGCGGGCGGTACAGTCCGATGCCGCGAGAATAACGCCGAGATGGCGCTTCCACACCCGACGACTCTCGCGCCTGCCATCATCAATTTCAGAGTATTTCGGACCCCGCTCCATAACAGAATTAAACTAGATCTAGTCGCCATGATGCAAGCTACTACATGCCGTTGCTGACGAACTCACTTGCGATGTCGCAAGATGGAAGCACGCTATAGGAGACCTGAGAATGTCGATCATCGGCTGGCTTATTTTGGGCCTCATCGCTGGCTTCATTGCAAGCAAGATCGTCAACAAGAGCGGTGAAGGGTTGCTGCTGGATATCATCCTCGGCATCGTCGGCGCGGTGGTCGGCGGCTTCTTGTTCTCGCTCATCGGAGCGGCGCCCGTCACAGGCCTTAATATCTACAGCATGGTGGTCGCCGTCATTGGTGCAATCGTTGTGTTGCTAGTCTACCACGCCATTGTCGGTAGACGCCGCATCTAGGGATCGCGAGAAGATCGACCTGTTCCCATTTGACGGTTGGCCAGATGCTTTCGTTGATCGTCACGCTCCCGCCGTTGCTCCAACCGGCCCGTTAGCCTTACCAAAGTGCTGAGGACAGACCTCATGCTGGACTGGGATGATCTTCGGTTCTTTCTGGCGGTTGCACGGCACCGCACCCACTCGGCTGCTGCCAAGGAACTAAGGGTCACGCAGTCCACTGTCGGCCGCCGCTTGGCTTCGCTGCAAGCAAGCCTAGGGGTGCGACTGCTCCAGCGTACGGACGACGGCTACATGATGACGATGGCGGGGGAGGTTGTATTTGAACGTCTCCGTAGAATTGAAGATGACGTACTTTCCATCGTGCACGCCGTTGGTGGTCAAGACGTAAGACTCGCCGGTTTGGTTCGCGTCACCAGTTCTCAGCTCGTGACGAGCCATCTCCTTGCTTCGTGCTTCGCCAAACTACACGATCGTGGTCATTCCATCATGATCGAATCTCTTCCGCTATTGTCCGAAGAGCCGCTTGCATCTCGAGAGGCCGACATCGGCGTGCAGCTTCGCCGTTTCGAGCATGATGACCTGATCGTCCGAAGCATCGGGTCGGTTACCTTCGGCTTGTTTGGAAGCGTCGCCTACATTGAAAAGCGCGGTTTAGATGTCGCAGAAGGCTGCGCGGGGCATCAGCTTATCACTCTGCTCGACGATCGGGAACTGTCACGCCAGGCGGCTTGGCTTTCGCAATACGGCGACCGCGGGGCCGTGGTTGCTCGCGCCGATAGCTACGAGACACAGCATGCGATGACAGTTTGCGGCGCAGGGCTTGCGGTCTTACCCCGCTTTAGAGCAGATGCGGAGCCATCGCTCAGGCGCTTGAACACCGCCGCTCCTATTCCCGGTGCCGAGATCTACCTTGCTGTCCATCGCGCGAATCGCGACGTTCCTCGTCTACGCATCGTCTTGGACGACATCGCAAACACCATCCGAGGCAAGGCACGGCTCCTGAACCCGCCCTGATTTGCAGATAATGCGGAAGCTCATCGTCGCTCCTTTCTGATGATTAGACTGTCCTGCTCGGCGTTAGTTCTGCGGTGCGTTGCTCTGGATACTAGGCTGCCCAGGCGGGACGGCGGCATCGTGATGGTGCCTGGAGAAACAGCCGAGTTCGTAGCATCCAAAAAGCGCCACAGCACCCACGCCGATTGCCACTTTTGTTCCGGTGGAAAGTCCCGACCGCGGCTGGTTGGCCTGGTCCGCCTGGGGTGCGGATTGTGCCATCTGTCCTGCCATTCCAACGGTAACGGCAATGCGTTGAGCCTGTTGTGGGCCTCCACCGACCGGAATGTAGTCTACATCAATCTGCGTGCCTGGCTGGACTGAGCCGACATAGGCCGCGAAGACCGCGAGGCTCGAGAAAACCTCCCCGTTGACGGCAATAATTTCATCTCCGGGGTGAAAGCCCGCTTGCTCTCCAGGTGACCCCGAACGGACTTGCTTCACGCGAATGAGGTCGAAGGTCATGCCGCCGTCGGTGATCCTCTGGGCGGCCTCAATATCCATCCCGAGTGCGCCATGATTGTGAGGCAGGTCTTGAGCATCTTGCTGCGACAGCAATCGGTAGCCCATCTGGTTGTCGGCATGGGCTGGAAGACAGAGGCTTCCGATGAGCAGAGTGGCCGCCAAGCCGCGAAGACCGCGCGAAGCCCGTGTATGCATCACGAATTCCTTTCTGTTGGAGCGGCTCACTCTGCTGCAGCCTTCTTCGCGCTCGCACGACTAATCAGCCGAAAGATGAGCGCAGCGACGGCGCCTCCGAGAAGTGGCCCGATGGTATAGAAAAACCAGACAGGAAGAATTCCCGTTACAAGCATGGGTCCCAGAGCGCGGGCGGGGTTCCCGGCACCTCCGCTCACCGGGCCGCCAAGCAGCACGCCAGCAGATAACGCGAAGCCAATGCAGATGGCCGCGATGCCGGGTGGAACGCGCTTGTCTGTTGTCGTCGAGATGACGGTAAAGACAAGGATGAAGGCGATGAGTGCCTCGACCAGCAGCACCTGCATCCCGCTTGCTCCGTTCGCGGGAGAGGGCAGTCCCAGGTGGGCCTGGGCGTAAGCGCCGTGACCGTAGGCCGCCCAGACGAGCAAAGAGGCGAAGATGGCGCCGATCATCTGGGCCAACCAATAGGGAACGACGTTCTTCCAGGCGAACTTGCCGGCCACGGCGAGCCCCAATGTCACTGCCGGATTGACGTGGGCTCCGCTGATTTGCCCGAGCGACCCCGCGATCGGGATCAAAATCAAACCGAACGAGAGCGCGACCGCCAGCGAATCATAAGCGGGACCTGCGGTTGCTTTCGACAGGACCGCTGCGGTTGCCACAGCAGTTCCGACGAGCACCAGGAGAAGCGTGCCGATACACTCGGCGGCGCACGCAAGCAGAAGGTTCTCAGATGCTGTTTCGGCTGACCCGGGTGCGATCTCAGTTATCCTCGGCTTCTGAGGCGCCGCCGGAGAGAATGGCGAACGCTTGATCGTCATTGCATGGGTTCCACGGGAGGCGGAGAAGATTGGCAGCGTGTTCCTGCCGGAACAGCAGTCGTATCTGCATATTGCTCTCCGGCCTGAAGCAGGGAGAGCTGCCCCGCGCGGCTGAACGGCACGCCGAAGGGCAGGCTCGTCAGTTGCACAACGCCGGTCAAGCGATACCTGATAGTTCCGGTCTCCAAGGTCGACATCAGCTGACCCGGCACATTGCGGACGGTTGTCTGTGCCGCGAGGGGCACCAGAACCGACGCCAAGGCTGGGATGGCGACGGCGGATTCAGTCACTCCGTCAGCCAAGGGGGCATCGGCAACGGCGATCCGGAACGTAACCCGGTTGAAGGCGATCGGGATGCGGTTCGGGTTCGTGACGCAGAGTTCCACCAGGAAGCTTTGGTTGAAGAGCCCAATGCCCGTCAGAGTAACATTTGCCACGTCTACCTGCGGCGGGTTCTGGTTCACCAGAGCGCAGCCGGCAAGCGCGGTGGCTAAGCCCATGCCGCCGCCTGCCCGCCATAGGCGCCGGCCGTGCTTCTTACTTCGACGGGCGCCAACCGGCAGCGTGGCTGCTCCCATGCTCGCGGTCCTGAGTTCGAACCAGGTCAGACGGAGATCGTGCCCTCTGGCAGCTGACCGTCGGGCGTCATGGCATGCACCGCATTGGGGAGGTGCTGGCTGAGCTGCGATAGAAAGTCGTTCGGCTGCATGCCGGCTTGGCTTGCCATGCTCTGCACCTGATCGTCACCCATGACGCTCTGCAATTGCTGAGGCGAGACAGGCTGGTTGGGTCCATTGCCGACCCAGGACTGGGCGATATGCCCGAGGCCGGCCTGCTCGAAGCTGGAGACGATGCCGCCAAGGCCACCGCTCATGCCCTGACCCTGACCCTGATTTTGGCCTATGCCGCCGCCGCCACCCAACAGGCTGGTCAGCACGCCTCCCATGGGCGATGCGCTACCTCCTGCACCGCCCAACAGGCTACCGACGACTGAATCAAGAAGTCCCATAATGATAATCCCGGTTTGTTGTGAAGTGTGCTGCGTCAGCTACCGCCATTTCGGACGGTAGCTGGTACTAGTCGTCGTGGCTTAGCGAAGGCTGCGAGTGGTCACGTGCACGCGCCGCTGCACGGCGAGTGCACCACCGATTGCCGCGCAAATCGCGCCGAGAAGCAGCATGCCGAAGGCAGCAAAGGCTCCCTTGGACGCCGCGGCCGCGCTCACATCCGCCGCATTCTTGGCGTCTTGCACAGCTTGGTCACGCGTCTGCTGTAGCTTGGCCTGTGCATCGTCGAATTTCTTGGCAGCCTGGTCGTGGCTCACATGCATCTGCGCAGCCATCACGTTGATGATCCGCTCCTTAGCCGCCGGGGCGCCGCTGCCGCCCTTGGCGAAGGTGACCAAGTTGGTTGCGATGTCCTTCTGAGCATCCTGCGGGCTCATCGTCGCCGGATCGGGATTGGTCGGCTGCAGATATCCCTGAGCCTGTTGCTGAAGCATATCGGGCGAAACGCCGGCGGCCTGGGCCATCGGCTTCGCAGCGTTGCTGATCCCGGAGCCTGCGGCGCTTGTTACGCTGCCGAGCGCAGAAAACCCTCCACCGAGGATGCCGCCAATCGCTGAGCTGAGCAGGTAAAGGATCAGCAGCATGGAGATGCCCCAGGCAATGAGGCCATGAAGAACGCCGTCGAAGCGGTGCTCGATCCCTGCGAGCCAAGCCGCGACAAAACCCCCGAAGGCGAGAGCAATGCAGCTGCTGACGATCCACCAGACGCCGGCGCCGATACCGAGGCTCCCGGCCGACGGAGTGGTTCCAGCATTCACATTAACCTGGCTCAGGCCAATGCCGCTGCCCAGAAGGCTCAGGACAAGGAGGACCGTCACCGCCAAAATGACGCCACCAAAGATAGCGGCCCAGGATATGCGGCGGTGGGTATGGGAACCGCCGCCCATCACGGTGGTCGTCGTCTCGCCCACAAGATGCGCCCCGGGCGGGGTATAGTTCGTAGCAGACATGACTGTCCTCCAAATGTTGAGGCGCCCGAGGACGCCTCAACATTGATTTGCTGTTGATCAAGTTTTCGGAATTGGCTTGTTGAGACGATCGGCCGCGAGGCCCGTGCTTGGTACCTCTTCGATCTCGACTTCTTCCTTGCGGACAGTGTCGCGGACCGTTTCGACGTGGTCGACGGCCTCCTTGCGAAGCGCAACCTCCTCCACGACCCGGGCGGTCTTGCCGACGACTGCTTCCTCGCCTGTCTCGGTCATCTCGATGACCTTGTCGGTGAAAGCGGTGTCGGAGACAGCACTCCCGGCTGTCACCGGGCGCCGCTCGATCGTGACCTTCTCATCATGCAGCGTGACGTTCTCTTCGACGGGCTTCTCGACAACATAGCGGCGGATGCGGGTGCTGCCCCGGTTGACCATACGCTTACCGACCACGAGGCTTTCCTCGGACAAGGAGAGCGTCGCGTCATCCGAGGCAACGCCAGCCGTCACTGGCTTGGATGCGGCCGCCTGAGGCGCCACCGGCGCTGTCCCATAGGTGGCGGTCGTCGTCGTCTCGACACCGCTGTTGCGAGCCATATGATCGTCGACATCGACGGGATCATGACGCTCAAGGATCGCCGCGACATGATCGTAGTCCGTTTCTGAGATCGCGCGCACCGTCACCACGGATCCGCCGGAAGTCAGGTTCTCGTCGTAGACGCTCGTGTCGTCATGCGTCTCACCACCGAACAGGCTCGCCCAGAACCCCTTGCTTTCGGCAGGACGCGTCTCGAGAGAGGACGAACCTCCACGATAGCTTCCGCCTTGCATGTGACGATCGATGGAGGCTTCGGGCACACCGGCGGTCAGGAGGTCCTGAACCGCGCTCTCGGCCTGTGCCGGCGTCTTGTAAACGGCAGCAATTGTCTCGGGCATGATTAGCTCTCTTCTGTTGATGGTGGGGTTGTTAATCGTTCTGTGTCAGTCGGAATGTCGTCGACGGCAGGGTAGGATCAGCATGGCCTGCGACAAACCGTGTCACGACGGCGGATTGGGAGCGGAGGGAGATCGTCTCCCGATGCGTCTCCGTGAGCCGCCGGCGTCGAACATGAATTTCTTCTTTGAGCATGAGGCGGCGCTCGATCACGACGACCTCCACCTCCTCCAACACGGGCAGGATGGTGACGTCACCCTCGTAGCGTATCGCCGGGGCAACCTCGACCACCTGACCAATCGGCACGCGCTCGACTTCAATGACCTCACGTGTCAGTGGCACATCCACGACATGGTCATGAGCATGCGTCACGGTCGCCACGCGAACCGTCTCTCCTCGCGTCAGGCGCGTCCCGACAACGGCCTCCTCCGCGTGAAGCTGAAGCACCGCTTCACGCGCGTCTCTCGGGACAATCCGCAGACCAGTGGGAACCTGTTCAGTCACGCCGTCACCCGAGGCATCAATGTGACATCGAGATGGACCGGGCTGTGCATCGAATTCGCGACCGGCGACCATAGCACGGCATGGGATAACAAGGCTCGCAACGCGTCTGGGGGTGCTGACGCATCGAGATGCACATTGACGCGGATCACCTCGAAGCCGACCGGGGCGGGTTCGCGGCCTGGGCCGGTCCAAATCGGACTGACGGCAAGATCCGCTTCTACGTCCAGCACTAATGTTGCAATGGCGATATTACCGGTCGCCGCATTGGCGTGGATGCGCTTAGCGAGGCAGGCGCTCAACGTCGCCAAAAGCAGCTCGGATGGGGTTGCTTCAGGCTCTTGGTCGCTAAGACCAAGCTTTTGTTCAATCTGCATATCCGGAAGGGACCGGATTTTGGCCGAGACGTGAGTGGGGTGTGATGCGACGGTCCGGCAGCGAAGGGTCCTGTCACTCGCCATATGGGCCTTTACCTCGCTCGGGAGGCCCCCGTGGGGCTCTTCAGCCATCGGGGCCGGCATCACGCGGGCCTCGATGCGGATTGATTTTGGGCGTCCGGCAGGGTCTTGCGGATCGCATCGTCACCCGCCTGCAACACATCCGCCACCACCTGCTTCGCATCCGACGCCAGGTCGCCGCTGATGGCGGCATCGACAAGCGTGCCGACTGACTTCTCACCGGCAAGGCCGTGCCCGTGGACGCTGGCGGTGCCAGCGTCGAGAACCGACTTGGCTACCTCGCCGCCTTTGTCCATGCCATCATGAGCCAGACCAGTGGCGGTGTCCCGCACCTTCCCCGCGACTCCCGCAAGGGCGCTCTCTTCAGTCTCTGACTGCGGCAGCAGTGCCCCTAGGAGAGCGCCTGCGGCTACGCTGAGAACGCCCATGACGACCGGGCTCTCGGTCAAGGCAGCAGCCCAACGGCTGCCCGCTTGCGCCGCCGCCTGGCCGCCTGCGGACATGGCGTCCCGGGCCCTCCCTGCGGTGTCCGCGACAGCATCCTGAGCGCTTGATCTGTAACCGCTTATGGCGCCGGAAGCGGATGAAGCAGCACCGCCAAAGCTCGCCTTTGCGCCGTCAAGGCCGTCGGCGACGCTCTGCCTGCTGTCCGCCAGGAAGCTCTGTATACGGGCTGCGAAGGTCTCGTGCGTATCCTCAGGCTGACGGGCCACACCGACCGCATAGCCGCGCGCGTCCTCTCGCCTCATCTTATAGGCATCATCAGACTCATCCTCCCGGCGGCCCACGCTCTCTTCCGCCAGTCGCATCCGTGTTCTTGCTGCAGTTACCTCATCCCGCCGCTGTGCGGATGCCGCGTCGGCGCCGGTCATTGTAGCCACGTCTGACTGCGCGATCGAAGCAGGTTGCGCGACAGCGGCGCGGCCATTGCTCGCCATAAGCCAGGCAAGGCCGACGCCGGTCACCGCGGCCGGCAGAGGATTCTCTTTGACGTTGCTCAAGAGGTTGCGGCCGAAATCGGCGCCTTCTTTTCCACGAAAATAGCGCATGATGTCATCGAACACTTGGCCAGGCGTCATGCGATCCCGAAGCTGGTCCAGATGCCCACCCAGCCGCGTGCGCGTCACATCCAGGTCGCGGTCAACAGCGGTGCTCTCAGTGGGAACAATATCGGCCATTAAACATGCTCCTTAATGAGTTGTGCGTCTTTCTGAAGGTTCGACCATGTGCGCTCCGGCGCCAGTCTCTTGAGAGACAGCATGGCAATGCCCGCCCGCGCGAGCAACGCGGCGCTAATCACAATAACTACGCCAACGATCAATAGTGCCGCCCATACTGGAAGGACGAGCGCCAGAGCCGCGGCGACACCCAGGAGCAACACGATGAGGCCCGCGAAGGCAAGTAGAGCACCGCCAACAACAAAGATTGCCCCGGCGATGAACCTGCGGATTTTCTGATCGAACTCGATGCGGGCAAGCTTGATTTCGCTCTGAAACAGATCCTTTAAATCTTGAAAGATGCCGCTCAACAGCGTTCCGAGGCTTGGCCCTGTTTCGTAGTGTCCCGCGCTCATTTTTGCGCCTCAGCAGGATCTGCCGCCGTTCCCTCCGAAGACGCTCCCACCACCGCAAGTCGTCCGACGCGGGCGAGGGCAAATCCTGCCGCGACAGATGCTCCCATGAACAACGCTGGCTGCCGACGGGCGAGGTTCTGCAAGTTGCCCACGAGGCTGTTGAAGTCGTTCGAGCGAAGCGTCGCGGCAAAGCTCGTCATCTCGTCCGCGCCCTTATCGAGGACCTGCGCAAGCCAAGCCTCCTTCTCTCGTAGATCCTGGCCCGAGCGATAAAATGCACCAGCGACGCCCTCGAGACGGTCTGCGATGCCGTCCTTCTGGGTCTCGGCAATCGCCTCGGCTTGTTTGGCAATGTCCGACCCGAGATGTGTGGAACGCACCTGTGCGTCATTAATTGTCTCTGTCGCCTTGGATAGAACGTCAGCGCCGATGCCCTGGAGCGCGTCACCGGCCTTGTGCGCCGCATCTCCAACGGACTTCAAGCCTTGCAGGCTATCGCCGACATAGTCAGCCTTTTCGGACTCAGACATGATGTCTCCGCCTCTCAACAAGATTGCAGTCATGGGAGCCAGTCAACAGACCGATCTAATCGCCGCACCAATCAAGTGGTTGGCACGCGGCCAGTTGCGACAACCATTTTTGCACAGCCCCGTGCAAAAATGCATACACCCGGCTTCCCGAGCATTAAGGCATAGAAATCCGGTGAACGGCGACGTGACGATTTAGCTCTAAGTCACCGACTCATAAATCGCATCCATAAGCGGGCGGCGGCAAGTTTGACGAGTGCAAGGTAGTTGGCGTCGTGCTTTTCGAAACGGGTGGCAATGGCTCTGAAAAGCGTCAGCTTGTTGAAGGAGCGCTCGACCAGGTTGCGGTATCGGTAGAGCCATGGGCCGAAGGAGGGGACGTTCACGCGGTCCGGCATCGGCTTGATGTTTGCCCACGCGCCTCGGCCGCTAAGTTCTGTTCGCAGGGCGTCACTGTCGTAGGCGCGGTCGGCAAGCAGGATCTGAGCCGCGCCGATGGTGCCGATCAGTGGTTCGCGCGATAGCTTAGCAGGTCAGCCACCATCGTGCCGAGTGCGCAGGCTGCCAGCAGCACCAGGGTGGACATCGCGTTGATCTCGGGCGTGAGCCCGGAACGCGGGGCTGAGGGACGTGTCGGCGGCCGGCGCAAGAAGCTAGTGGATAGAACCTGACGGAAGAGTCCATTGAGGGATTCCTCGAGCTGTCGGGATGTGCGAGTCTGGCACGATGCGCACAGGCATGGTTGTCGAGGTTAAGCCAGGAGATCAGGTCCGGCTTCAAGCGGTCGTGGCAGACCGCAACAGCCCACGAAAACACGTCTGGCGGGCGCAGATCGTCCTTCTGACAGCGCAGGGTCACGGCACCGCCGAGATCATGAGGCGAACAGGCAAGGCGAAGACGGCTGTGTGGCGCTGGCAAGAGCGGTTCATGCAGGCGGGCGTGGACGGTCTCTTGCGGGATAAGACGCGGCCGTCGCGGATTGCCCCTCTGGGATCGGATGTGGCTGATCGGGTCGTGGCGTTGACGCTTGCGACCCCGCCCGGCGAGGTTACGCACTGGACGGGGCGGGCCATGGCGAAGGCCGCCAAGATCAGCCTCAGCGCCACGCAGCGCATCTGGCGCACCCACGGCCTGCAGCCGCACCGGATCCGCCAGTTCAAGCTATCCAATGATCCGCAGTTCGCCGCCAAACTGCGCGACATCGTCGGGCTCTATGTCGATCCCCCTGCTCATGCCGTGGTCCTCTCTATGGACGAGAAGAGTCAAATCCAAGCGCTCGACCGCACCCAGCTTGGGTTGCCCCTGAAGAAGGGGCGCTGCGGCACCATGACGCACGACTATATCAGGAATGGCACGACCACGTTGTTTGCCGCCTTGAACGTTCTGGAAGGCGGCGTGATCGGCCGCTGCATGCAGAACCATCGGCACCAGGATTTTATCCGCTTCCTCAATGCCGTTGAGGCCGAGGTTCCTGCTGGAAAGCGGGTGCATGCCATCATGGACAATTACGCCACCCACAAACACCCAAAAGTCATGGCGTGGCTGGAGCGACATCCGCGTTGGGTATTCCACTTCACGCCAACTTCGGCCTCGTGGCTTAACGCCGTCGAGGGCTTCTTCGCCAAGCTCGCCAAGCGAAGACTCAAACGTGGCGTGTTCCACTCCCTTGTCTCGCTTCAAGCTGCGATCAACCGCTTCGTGGCCGAGACCAATGCCGATCCACGCCCCTTCCACTGGACCAAAGACCCAGAAAAAATCATCGCCGCCGTCAGGCGGGGGCACCAAGCGTTAGATTCAATCCACTACCTTGCTTTCGCTGGCCGTCCATCACGTCTCCTAAGACAGGCGCCTTTGTAAATGCGCCCCGGTCGACCGCCACATTATGATCACCGTGCTGGACGTGTTGGACGCGGGGAGCGGCCCGGTGACCAGCAGCGAGACGTGAGAAGCTATCTGCGGGGCGTTCTACCAATACGCGTTGCGAATGCGAGAGGTGCAGCAAGGCTCAGAACGCCGATCGCTGCTAGAACGCCTAGGATGCCGACGACGCCGTCTCTGGTGCGGCTGCTGAGGAACTCGTTCCGGGTCGGCTTCACCCTGTCCGAAAACGGTCCGTCAATACCAGGATCGGCATTATCGACATCAAAGAGATTGCCTCCGGCGTCGCCGGGAGCCGGTCCGTCTCCGAGTTGAGCTTCCCACATCTTCGCGGCCGCCCGGTCGCCCATCGCCGGGGCCACAGCCTGAACTGCAGCCATCTGCCATGTCGACCGGCCCACCCAGATTTCGCGCGGAGCACGCCTGACCGCGGATAGAATGGCATTTGCACAGAGGCGAGGATCAAACACCGGGTCTGGCGCATTCTGTGCCTGGCCGGTGCGGTTTCGCGTTCTCCTGAACTGCGGCGTGTTGACGGCAGGAAGGTAGACAACCGTCAGGCTGACATTCGTGCGATCATGGATCAGCTCTGCTCTTAGGCTGTCGGTAAACCCTTTGACGGCGCTCTTGGCGCCGCAGTAAGCGGACTGCAAGGGGGCGGACCGGATGCCGAGACCGGAGGAGACCTGCACGATCGCACCGCGGTTTCGAGTTCTCATGTGCCTCAGAGCTGCCAGCGTTCCAAAGACCTGGCCGTGGTAGGTAACATCTGTCACGCGCCTGAACTCTTCGGGGCTCACGTCTTGAGCAGGCGCCACGATGGTCGCCATGGCATTGTTGACCCAGGCCTCGATCGGGCCAAGATCGCGTTCGATTTGGTCTGCGGCCGCATTGAGGGCTGCTGCATCGGCGACGTCTACCGAAAGTCCGAGCACAGAAACCCCGAGCGCTGCCACGGCCTGCTCTGTCGATTTAAGCCCCTCCTCGCCACGGGCCAGGATGCCGACCGACCAACCACATTCCGCAAATGCCATGGCCGTCGCTCGTCCGACGCCCATGGTGCCGCCGGTGACCACGACCACGCGGTTGCGGCTTTTCTCGAACTGACTCATTGATCATCCTAATCTGCGACAGAGAGATTGGCACTCACTCCAGGAGTGCAGTCCCACCAAAGATCAAGCTTCAAGTAGTCCTAGCCTATATCCAACGCGAGCTTCAGCAGCCGGCACCGCCGATCAAGGGCGCGGCTGAGGTCGCTCCGGCGGTCAAAATGCACGAGATGCTGCTGCTTCGAGCCGATCTTCGTCGATGAAAACGTCGTTCCATGCCCGATCCGGCTGCGGGCATCAAGATTCCCCTTTTGGGAAATCGTTGTTCGAGGAGAGGGTGGTTACCGTGATGTCGCCTGCTATGGCCTTCGATCGGTGCCGGATCGACTGCGCTAGACTGGGCGATCAAGGGCGTCGGCAGGGCAGAGAGATCCCCAGACTAACGTCTAATGGCAAGCCGCGCCCAATTCGGGTGGTTTAAATGGCGAAGCTACCTGGACGCGAGGAGCGACTTACATTTCGAGCGTCACGCTATCGATGAACTCGGCGGCGTTGACGACGTAGGTCTCACCGTAGGGTGAATCGGGGAAGTCGCGCTTGTTACCAGTGACCAAGTAATCGGCCGAGGCGGCGAGGGCGCAATGGAGGAACTTGGTGTCGGCCGGATCGGGCGAGGTGATTGACGAGGGATCGGGTTGGAAGAACTCGCCCCTAGTGTGAAACATCCCCATCAGCGCCTCGATCTCCTCTGGCGAGAAACCGAAGCGCGGACGGGAGAGCACGCTCCGGTATTCTAACAGAATCGTCTCAGAGAAGCAGGGATGGACAAGGCCCTGGTGGACAGCCAGCAGGACGAGCGCCTCGTTGCCGGCAGGCGACAGCAACCCCGACACGATCACATTGGTATCAATGACAGCCCGAATCACCGCGCGTCGCTGAGCCCAGCGCTCTCCTGCCGGGCGGCATCAATCTCAGTGTCCACATCTTCAAGGGTAAGGGCCTCTAAGCCACGCCGCTTGGCGCCGGCCCAAGCTTTCTGCAGCCAGTCTGGGGGAGGGGCGGCGGTGCGGACGAAATCCTGGACGCTCATGATGACGACGGTCGGCTCGCCGCGCCGGTCGACCACGAAGCGGTCGTTGTTCTTCGAAGCCATGTCCATGATCTGGCCCAGCTGGGTGCGGGCAAAGTGAGCGTCAATTCGGCGGTTCATAAAGATCTCACCAATCAATCAATTGATGCATAATATCGCTCTACGGATAGGAAAGCAATGCTTTGTGTATGATCAAGGAAGTTATCATACACAAACGGGGAAGCTCGGATGACTGGGGAGTAAGCGCGCAGCCGAACTTGCCGACCGTTGGAAGCGGCACGAGTTCCTGGATGGATTGTACGGTTCTACCTGGAGAAGATCATCACCTTCCACACCATCTATCTGGGGCTGGTCGGCGGGTTGGTGGTGTATGTATTGCAGCACCCGGGCAAACTGATCGCACTCGGCTTGCTGGTGCCGCTGGTGCCGCTGCTGGTGAGCAGTGGCGCGGCGCTGATCCTTTACTCCGCCACCAGAGAATCCGTCGAGCTGAACGCGGCGATTATCGAGAGCGCGGGGAAATGACGGCGCGGGCGAGAGCGAACCCGCAAGCGGTGCGAACTTCTTAATATAACAACGGCCGTCTCATGCATCTCCCTCTTCGCGCCATTCACGTCTTCCATACCGCGGCCCGCGCCGGTAGTATTGCGAAAGCAGCCACCGAGCTGAACGTGACACCTTCAGCAATCAGTCAGCAGATCCAAGCACTCGAGGTGCAGCTCGGCACCTCTCTAATGACAAAGAGCGGCCGACGCGTTGTGCTGACCGAGGCCGGTGAGCGCTACTTTGAAAGTATTACCGACGAGATCGAGCGCATCTCGGCAGCGACTCTAAATATCCGTGGTTATCGAGCCATGACCACGCTTACCGTGCGAGCAACACCCACGCTCTCTAACAAATGGCTGTTGCCGCGCCTGCGGTCCTTTCTAGATGCTCAACCCGATATCGAGGTTCGGCTGGACGGCACCAACGAAGCCACCGACTTTACGCGCGAGGCCGTGGACCTTGAGATCCGCCACGGCAGCGGCCGTTGGGAGGGACTTTTTGTCGAAGGTTTGGCCGAGGAATCATTCGTCCCGGTCTGCACACCCGCCTATGCCGCGCCAGGCAGCTTGACGCCTGGCGATATGGTCGGCTACCGGCTCATCCATTCTGTAAAATCCCAGGCGCAGTGGCCGAACTGGTTTACGCTGGCAGGCGTGCAGCAGCAGGCCCGCTGGCGGCGCATTCTGTTCGACCGGAGCCATATGGCGATAGATGCCGCGGCTGATGGCCTTGGCATCGCGCTTGAGAGCCGCTTCATGATGTGGCGTGAGATGACCAGCGGCCTGCTGACCTGCCCTGTTCGTGACCCGCCTCCACTATTGATGACAACGCAATGGATCGTGTGCCCCCATGACCAGCTGAGACAGCACAAGGTGCGTGTATTCCTCGACTGGCTGCGCAGCGAGCGTGATGCGGCGACGAGAAACGTCGCGCGCTAAACTCGGTCGGATTATTTAGGTCAGCTAATCGATCGCGCTAGAAATCTCGTTTGCTCTCATGCGATGCCACGCCTAGTTTTGCGTCACGGGCAAGAGGAAAACAGCCAGAACAATAACTGATGGAACTCAGGCCACCCACCACACATGCGCCGCGACCGCTTTGCCTGCTATGCTCGTCCTAGACGACAGCAAAGCGAGATTTGCGCCAAACAATAAGGAACGATCGCGATGAACCTTGCGACATTGCTGGCTGCACGCGCATCCGGCGGCCGTCCTGTCCGAATGGGGCTAATTGGCGCCGGCAAATTCGGCTCTATGATTCTGGCACAGGCACAGCGGATTGATGGTCTGCATGTCGTGGGCGTTGCCGACCTCGACGTGGCGAAGGCCTGCGCGGCCCTAGACCGTGTCGGCTGGCCAAGCGAGCGCTACGCGGCAAAGACGCTCAGCGACGCGGTGAAGACCGGCGGCACCTGCATTCTGGATGATGCCGCGGCGCTGGCGGCTTGCCCGGATATAGAATGTATTGTGGAGGCGACAGGCCATCCCATAGCCGGCGTCCGTCATGCGATCTCCGCCCTCGAAGGCGGCAAGCATGTTGTGATGGTCAATGTCGAGGCGGACGTTCTCTGCGGCCCCCTGCTCGCCGAACGGGCGCGGAATAAGGGCCTCGTCTACTCCATGGCCTATGGCGATCAGCCCTCCATCATCTGTGAACTTGTTGACTGGGTAAGGTCCTGCGGCTTCGAGCTGATCTCCGCGGGCAAGGGAATGAACTTCGAGCCGCGCTACCGCTATTCCACGCCCGATACGGTCTGGGGTTTCTTCGGTTGGAGCGAGGAAGAGGTTGCTAAGGGCGATTTCAACCCGAAGATGTACAACTCCTTCACCGACGGCACGAAGGCGGCGATTGAAATGGCGGCCGTCGCGAATGGCACGGGGCTCGACTGCCCGGATGACGGTCTTGCCTTTCCGCCGGCAGGTCTTCAGGACCTCGCACGGGTCTTTCGCCCGGCCGCCGATGGCGGCAGGCTCGCGCGTAGCGGCCTGGTTGACATTGCGGCCAGCCAGGAGCCGGACGGGCGGGAGGTGCTCAACAACATCCGTTATGGCGTCTTCGTAACGTTCAAGGCTCATAACGAGTATGCACGTGCGTGCTTCAAGCAGTATGGACTACTGACGGATCCCTCGGGCTGGTATGGCTCGATGTGGCGACCCTTTCACATGATTGGGCTGGAGACGAGCATCAGTGTGCTTTCGGCTGTATTGCGCGGTGAGCCTACGGGGAGTTCGCGTGAGTTTCGCGGCGACGCCGTCGCAACGGCCAAGCGCGACCTGAAGGTCGGGGAGATGCTGGACGGCGAAGGCGGCTACATGGTTTGGGCCAATGCGATCCCCGCCGCCAAGAGCTTGGCGATAGGTGGTCTGCCGATCGGGCTTGCGGGCCATGTCCGGCTGAAGCGGCCCGTGGCAATCAACACCATGGTGACCTTCGACGATGTCGAACTGACGCGAGATCTCGACGTGCTGGAGCTACGGCGCGCCATGGAGGATTGGGCACAGCGGTCCGCCGTCGGGCAGGCTGCCGCCTGACCTACTCCGCGCGAGCCCGGGTTTGGCCCTGGGCATCGCCCCGTAGCGGGAGCCTCTACAACCGGTAGACGCGCTCGGCGTTCGCGCTCAGCATCGCAGTGCGTTCGGTTTCTGAATATCCTTTGACTGCCGCCCTCACGGCTCCGAAAATCGCCGTGGGTCTGGCGAACAGGCTCTCCACCGGCAGGTTCGTGCCCATCATCACGCGGTCGGGGCCGAAGGTGTCGATGGTGCGCCGCAAGAGCGGCAGCGTGTTATCGAGTGTCCAGCGTGGGTGGCCAAGCCCAAACCCCGATAGCTTCACGGAGACATTTGGGGCGGCCGCGAGGCGCATCATGGCAGCCGCCCAATGCGCGATGCCCGACCGACTGCGGTCGATCGGCATCCCGAAATGATCGAGGATGATGGAGGTCTCAGGGTTACGGCGAGCTAGCGCCAGGGCCATGTCCATCTGCGGCCAATAGATCTGGAGGTCGAAGCTCAGCCCGTAGCGGTGAAGAAGCCTGAAGCCCCTTAGCCAGTCGGGCGTCTCCATCACATCAGGGCGCGACGCCGAGCGCCATGCTGGCGTCTCGTGCCAATTGAGGATTTGGCGGATGCCCTTGACTGCGGACCACTCGGCATGGGCCGCAAGGCAGCGCTCGACGTCCGGGTCGCTAAGGTCGGCAAAGGCGACAACAGCGTCGGGCTTTCCCGCGGTCTCGGCCAATTCGCGGAGCCATAGTGTTTCGCCCACCGGGTCGGCCATATTCCAGCCGTTCTGCACATGCACCTGCCGGGTAACGGCAAAGCCTGCCGCATCGGCCGCGTAGTCCGCCGGCAGGTAGTTCCGCCTGATTGGCGTCAGGTCGCCCTCAACAGAGGGCGGTCGGTCGTCACAAAGCCAAGCATAGTAATTTCGAGACAGGTCCTGAAAGTGCTGATGCGTGTCGACGATGGCAAACGGTTCATCTACCAAGTCACCGGCGCTTCCGGGTCAGCTGGTCCCCGTAGACCGCGAGAATGACGACGACACCCGAGGCGACGTATTGCCAGAAGGAGGGCACGTTCATCAGCGTCAGCCCATCCTGCAAACCGCCCAGGGTCAGCGCGCCGATGATGGAGCCAAGCGGATTGCCGACGCCGCCGAACAGGCTGGCGCCACCGATGACCGCAGCGCCGATCGCCTGCAGTTCGAACCCATTGCCGCCGATGGGCTCGGCCGCCCCGATACGGCCAATCAGGATGAAGCCGGCAATGCTGGAGAGGAAGCCGGAGACCGTATAGACGAGGATCTTGCCGCGCTGGATGCTGATGCCCGAAAGCCGCGCGGCCTCTTCATTGCCGCCGATGGCGATTACCTGTTCGCCCAGCGCTGTCAGGCGAATGAACAGAAAGGCCGCCACGGCAATTAGCACCGCAAAAAGAACCGGCGTCGGAATACCGAGGATCGCGCCAGCGAACACATTCCGGAAGTTCTGCGGCAGTCCGTAGATTGGCTGACCATTAGTGTAGATCAACGCGCCGCCGCGAAACACGCTCAAGGTGCCGAGCGTCACGATGAAGTCGGGTAGCTTGAGCTTCGCAATAAGCAGGCCGTTGATCGCGCCGCAGACGAGCCCGGTGATGAGTCCTGCAGTCACACCGATCAGCAACCCATGCGACAGCATGTCGGAAGCGACCATGCTTGAAAGCCCAACGATCGAGCCGACGGAAAGGTCGATGCCGCGCGTCATGATGACGAGAGTCATGCCGACCGCAATGATGGCGTTGATCGAGGACTGCAACATGACGTCGATCAGGTTTGCGGGTTGGTAGAAGCTACTACTCAGCACCGAGAAGATGATGAACAGACCGACGCAGCCGGTCAGTGCGCCGGCCTGGCGGAGGAAGGCGCCGCGCCGAAGAATCGATTTGACCGAAAAGCCGGCACTATCGGCTCCCGCAACCGGGTGGGTCTGGATCGCGTTGGGCTTCATGTCGTCTCCCCGCGCTCTGCGTATGCCATGAGTGTTTCCTCGGTGAGGTCAGTGACATCTTCGATCATGTGCGTGAGGCGGCCGCTGCTTACGACGCCAATTCTGTCGGACAACAACAGCAACTCCGGCAATTCAGAGGAGATGACCAGAAGAGCCGCACCGCCTTCAGCCAAGCGCTGCAGCTGCGCATAGATTTCTGCTTTTGCCCCAACGTCGATTCCGCGCGTCGGCTCGTCGAACAGCAAAACCCGCGCACCCGTCGCCAGCCATCGGGCGATGACAACCTTCTGCTGATTCCCGCCGGATAGGCTGCCCATGGCGCTTCCGGTTGTCGCAGGTCGAATACGGAATTCCTCCACACAGCGACGGGTGGCCGCGCCGCGAGCGCGCCGCCGCAATACGCCAAAACGCGAAAAGCGCCCGTGGCTCGCCATACCGAAATTCTGCTCGACCGTCATCATCGGCACGATCGCGTGGCCGCGACGATCCTCTGGAATAAGCGCGATCCCCGCATGCACAGCATCCGCTGGGCGTTTGATCTTTACGGCCTTGCCATGGACCAAAATATCGCCGCTCATGCATGCATCAATGCCGAAAATAGCACGCATAATCGCGGTGCGGCCCGAGCCCATCATCCCGGCAAGCCCCACGATCTCACCGGGCCGCACCGCGAGGTTCACGTCATGCACCCGCGCCGTGGACAGGCCCCGCAGCTCCAGCAATGGCTGCGCTGTATTGGTGGCAGAAACGCGATGATGGCTCATGACTTGGGACAGTTCGCGTCCTGCAATCAGCTCGTTGAGCTTGTCGTCGCTGAAGTCGTGTATCGGGCCGGAGGCGACGACGGCGCCGTCCCGCAAGATGGTGACCCGGTTGGCGATCGCGCGGATCTCCTTCATTCTGTGCGAAATGTAGACGATGGCCCGACCACTGGCTTGCAATTGGCGAATGACCGTGAACAACGCATCCTGCTCCGCCGGTGTGAGGCTGGAGGTCGGCTCGTCAAAAGCGATGATGCGCCCGCCGCGCGCCAGGGTCCGGCTGATCTCCACCAGCTGGCGGTCGGCCATACCGAGCGACTCGACCCGGGCATCGACGTGGAGATGGGGCGCCAGACCACGCAGAAGCTCAGTGGCCTTCTGGCGATGCGCGGCGCGCGGTACTATACCAATGCCGCGCGTCTGGCCCAGGAAAATATTCTGGGCCACGTCTAGTTGTGGAACCAGGCTCAATTCCTGGCTGACCATGCCGATGCCCATGGCCAGCGCATGCCGCGGGCCCTCGATGGTGATAGGGCCGAGCTCTTCCAGTTCGATCCGCCCCGCGCTCGGTTGAACGACGCCGAACATGATCTTCATGAGCGTCGACTTGCCGGCTCCGTTCTCGCCGAGCAGGGCATGGACCTCACCCTTGCGCAGGGTGAGATCTACATTTTGCAAGACTCGGACTGCGCCGAAGGTTTTGTGGATGGCCTTCATACGCAGCATAACGGGCGCCTCCAGCGCACCATCATCTGAGCTTTGAACAGCATCCATGACAGTCAGCCTCAGTTTAGCGTCGTACTTGGGAAGTCGCTCAGATTGTCCTTTGTGATGACGACCTGCGGCGACAGAACCCAAGCCGGGATCGGCTGGCAATCCAGTAGCCTCAGCGCCATCTGCACACCGAGCACACCTTCAGTGAAGGGCGCCTCGGCGACTGTCGCCCGAAGCTCACCGGCCTCGATTGACTTCTTGGCTTCAGGGATACCGTCCGTGCCGACGACTGCAACTCTTGATAGGGCACCAGCATCCTTGACCGCCTCGACGACGCCCAAAGCCATGCCGTCATTATTGGCGTAGATGCCAACCAAATCGGGATGCTGGCGCAGGATGTTGGCGGCCGCGTTCAAGGCTGTCAGCCGGTCCCAGTTGCCCGGCTGGCTGGCGACTAGTTGCAGATTAGGGAAGGTCTTGAGTTCGTCCTCAAAGCCTTTAATGCGAAGGCGCGCGTTGGGGGATCCGGCAGCACCTTCGATCTGCGCCACCTTCCCGCCATTGGGGTATAGTTTATGTAGATAGTCGGCCGCCTTGGCGCCGATCCCAACCTGATCCGTGCCGATGTAGGTACTGGCACCAGCAGTTCGCGCATCGTCTATGACGATGGTCGGGATGTTTGCCGCCTTGGCTGCTTGGATGGCTGGCACAAGGTTCGAGTCAGACTCCGGAGACAGCAGCAAGGCGTCAGGCTTCTGGGACATCACCGTCTGCGCTAGATTCAGCTGCTCAATGAGTGACGATTCATCATTCGCCGCTTGCAGATCGACTTTAATGCCGTATTTGGCGGCATCGGCCTTCACGCCGGCAGCCACCACCTGCCAGAATTCATTGATCAGCGTCTTGGTGACATAGGCAAAATGCAGTCCTGGCGGCGGCGCGGCGAGCGCCCCATATTTGCTGTCAGTCGCCGTCGAATCGATCTTGTCGATGGTGGCGGTGGGATAGGCCGAGCAGGAACTCTTGGCGAAAGCCGACGCACCAAATGACAGCCCGAGCAGTGCCATTGCAGATGTCGTTAAAACAACGCGTTTGACGGTCACGTATGTCCTCCCTGAGCATCGCGCTCGATGCCATCTTGTTGCTTCTATGATTCGCTATCGGGACGCTTGCAGTTTGAGGCCAGTTAACGGTTCTTGTTAGTTGGAGATCAGTGGCGTATTCTCTGATCGCACGGGCACAATATGTCGCCCGGTTTGTTTAGCGCAATTTAGAAAGCCTACTTCGATGCGTAGCCAGGCTTAACGGTCAGCGACGCAGACTAAGGCGCGGTGCTCTTTGCTCATAGCTCGCAGGTTCCGTGGTCAATGCACGGATTTGAGGGTCAAGCCACCGCTTGCGCGCTAATCCACTGGACAAAGAGCACGGACGCCGCGAGATCGCCTGGCGACCGCGCAACGGTAACGCCGGAACGAAATCGCTGAACCTTGCGCGACACTGACCTCTCGACCGTGGCCTCCCTCTCCTGCCGTCCAAAAGCCGGTCGAGATAGATGGCGGCAAAAAGCACGGCAACGAAGAAGACACCGCTCACGACCGAGCCATTAAATAGTTCACCTAGCGCTTGCCCCTTCTACCTCTCGATGCCGTCACCGCCCCTGCCCAGGTCCCGCTCGCGCGCTCGGGCTTGGTCGCGTTCTCTCTGCTCCAGCATTTTCTCCTGCTGCACCTCGTGTGCCAGGGCAGCGCGTTCCTGCAGCTGAGCCAGCTTCGCCTCGGCCTGGGGACGGACCTTTTCCAGCGCATCGGCCTCCGCGCGTTCGACCGCAGGCAGCATGTCCCTCCGCTCCTCCTGCCTTTTCTCCTCCGCCGCCAGGTGACCGGCGGCGATCTTCTCATCGCGCTCGTGGGTGCTCATCGCGTAGTCGGGACGGACCCCGGTCCGATGGCCGTATTGGGCGAGCATGCCCATGCGGCGCCAACGTTCGTCGCCCTGGTCGACAGCATAGTCCCGTTGCCTGCCGTAGGTCTCGATCGCCCTCTCTGAGTAGGCGATATCCTTCCGCAGCTCGTCGAGCCGATCGGCGGCCGCGGCATAGTCCGGCGATACCCGCCGTGCTGCATCGGCCACCGTCATCGGACGGCGCCGGCCCGTCTCCCGATCCTCCACCGTCGCCGCATTCACTGCCCAACCGAGGCTCAAGCTGTCCAGACCGCGCAGCTCGCGACGCAGCTTATCCTGCGGCGTCTCGGGACCTGGTGCCGGCTCGTTCCCCGCCTGCTGCGCACGCTCCCTGGCCACCCGGACCTTCGCCTGCAGGCTATCCGGCTGTCGCGTTGCCCCAGCCGGACGTGCCCCAGACGGGAGCGTCTGAGCCGGCGCTTCCTGTTCCTGGCCGGCAGCCCTCGGTGACGCACGCGCGACGTCGCGGACGACGATCTCGCTCTCGGGCACCAGGCCATATCCATGGGGGCCGGTGCCGCGCAGGCCGCGGCGCTCCGCGTAGCCGGCCCGCTCGTAATCGAGCGTGGTCTCCTTGGCGTTCGACCGGCTGAGCCGGTCCGACAGCGCCGCCAGATCGCGGAATTCATCTTGCGCGGCATAGAGGGTCACCGCCGCGCGGTGCCGCGTCATGCCGACATAGGCGAGGTGCCGGTCCATGCTCTCTGATGCAAGCACGAAGGCCCGGTCGATCGTCGCACCCTGGGATTTGTGGATGGTGGTGGCATAGCCGTGATCGACCGCCCGATAGCTCTCGGCATCGACCTCCACCAACCGGCCGGGACCCTTGCCCTCTGACGGGTCCAGCCGAACCCGCAACGCACCCTCGTCTGCCCGCTCCACGGTGCCCAGCATGCCGTTCTTCACCCCAAGCTTGCGGTCGTTCTCCAGGAACACCAGACGGTCGCCGGCAGCGAATTGCCGCTCCCCGTCATTCGTCAGGAAGCTCGCCTCCTTCGTCAGCTCACCCTGCCCCTTGCGCGCGTCGCGGAGATCATCGTTCAGCGCCCGCACATCGACGCGGCGATGGGCGAGAACGATGCGACTGTTCTCCGGGTTCGCCGCCATGTCCTGCACCACGTCCCCGACGATCGCCGCCCGCGCCTGATCGCGATCGGCCTCGAACCGTACGGCGCCGTGATCTGCATAAGCGGCCAGCCCTTGCGCCGTCCGGTTGCGACCAAAGTCCACAGATGCCTGCCGCTGCCAGGCTTCCGTCTGCCGGCGCACACCTTCCAACTCGATGAAGCCGACGCGATCCGCAATCGCCCGGAACGCAGCCCCCGCATTGATCGGCTGCAGCTGCTCGGGATCCCCCACCAGCACCAGCTTGGCGCCAGCCTGATCCGCCGCCGCCACGAAGCGCGCCAGCTGCGCCGAGGACACCATTCCCGCCTCGTCGATGACGAAGACATCGTCCCGCTTCAGAAGGTCATGGCCGCGCTTCCAGCTCAGCTCCCAGGAGGCCAGAGTCCGCGACGGAATCCCGGCCGACTGCTCCAGCCCCTCGGCCGCTTTGCCGGCGAGCGCGGCCCCGAGCACGCGACGCTCCCCGGAACCGCTTTCCCAAGCCTCCCGCGCCGCCGCCAGCATCGTGCTCTTGCCCGCCCCTGCGAGGCCCACCACAGCCGCGATCTGCTCGGGCCCACAGACATGCCGCACCGCCTCACGCTGCTCATCTGAGAGCTTGCTGTTGTTGGCCAGGCTCATCTCGGTCCTGGCGGCTTGAACGGCGGCCGCGACCCCGCTGCCCGTCGACACAGCCATGCGATCCGACCGCTGCGCCATCTCCCGCTCGATCTGGAACTGCGACTGCGTCGTGTAGCGCGCGAGCTCCACCAGCTTGCCCCGCGCATCCCGCCGCTCGGCCTGCAGCTCCATCAAAGCCGGGCTCGCCATCACCTTCGCGAAGGCCGTCTGGAACGCGGTCGGCTGATCGATATAGCGGTGCAGGGCGCGCGCGATGTCGTGCCGGTCGAAGACGCTCTTCTCCCCGGTGATGATCGCCAGAACCTCCTCCGGCCGCTCGCGGATGCACGTCGCATTCCGCTGTGCCGCGGCGGGATCGATCCGCCGACGGTCGACCTCGCCGCCGCGACGCACGACGCTGGTCGCATGCACGCCCACATGCTGGGTGGGCTCGATCTCCAGGCCGCGCTCTGAATGGCTGCGATGGTCAACCCGGATATCGTGACCCGCCCGCCCCAAGGCCCGGTTCGTTTGCTCCTCCCACTCCTGCCGGAGGGTGCGGAGCTGCAGATGCGAGGTCGGCAGGTCCTGGGACAGCAGCCGCTTGTTGTCCCATTCGAGCTGCGTCTTTTCCCCGAACCCGCGGGGCAGAACCTGGCGCGTCGTCATCAGGAGATGGGCATGCCGGTTCCGCAGATCCTTGCCCTCATGCGGCTGGTGGATGGCCATGTCCACGGCGGCGCCGTAGCGATCCGCCAGCTGCGACGCAAACCCGCGTGTCAGCTCAAGCCGCTGCGCGTCATCGAGCTCATGCGGCAGCGCCAGGATGAACTCCCGCGCTGTTCTGGCGTCCGACCGCTTTTCTGCCACCTCTGCCGCATTCCAGAGAGACCCGCGGTCGCCGGCCCAGCCAGCACCGGCCACCGCCTGCGGCAGCACGATCTCGGCATGATCGATGCCACGCCGGCCGGTATAGTCGTGCACGACACCGTCGCGGGTGTTCGTCATGACCTCCCCGGCGCGGTAAGCTGCCGCCGCGACGGCGCTCCGGCCCTGGGTCCGGCAGAGCGGTTTCATGCTGAGGTGATAGATCGCCACCGCCGCAGCATAGTTCAGCACTGAGTTGCGCAGCAACTCGTAAGTGCGCCCTTGCTCACTCAATCTCGCTCGGGTTGACGCTTCTGGCGATCAGATGTATGGTATCACTCCTGATCCAGGATTGCGCATACATCGTCACCGCTGGCTAACTGTTGGCAGAGCAACAAGGACGACTCTTCGTGGCTAAAATCACTGCCGAGCAACTGACTAAGCTGCAACAAAAAGCCGATCAGCACCTCGCTCGGCTCCAAGCAGCCAAAGCAAGATTGGCCGAGACAGAACGTAAGCTCGATACCCGCCGCAAGATCATCGCCGGCGGTCTCCTCTTCGATGCCGCAGCCAAAGACAAACAATGGGCCAGGCATCTCTCCGTGCTGCTGTCCCGCATCGATCGCCCCAATGACAAAGAACCCTTCGAAGGCTGGAGCATCGAGCAATACAAGGCAGAAGGCGGTAAGCTCGGCGCCCGCAAGCAAGCCCGCCTCGATGCGGCTTCTGATGCGGAGGAGAGTTCAACACCAGAGACGAGCGAGATATCCGACGCGGCCGAATGAGGCGCACAATGGATATCGCGACGCGTGTCCTCCGGCGCCCTTTGCATGCGCAAAGGATTGGACTGGTTGTCGCGTCGGGCCTCGGACTTGGGGTCGCTGTCTGTGTCGCCTGGGCCGTGCCGGCATCCGCCGATAGCGTTGCCGATCTCAACCGCCCCTCCTCGACCATTCCCGGCTGCGTCAACACCTGGAACCCCACCGATCCAAAATACGGCAGCCGGACCTGTGAGGGTCAGGCCGCCGCGCAGATCTGGCAGGAACACACCACCGCGATCATCACTGGCCGCAACGTCATCATCGACGCGTCCGACGATCCTCACCGCGCGGATAAAGAGACCGTCCTCAGCGCTCTGAACACGCTCGCTACGACGGCCGACGCCATCACCAGCATCGACACCGGCATTGGCCATCCCCAGCCTATGTCTCCAAACCCCTTTGCGACCACGCTCGCCTGGATGCGCCAGCAATTCGAGGGGTTCCACCTGCCCGTGCCGGCGACCCTCGGTGACGGCTTCCGGATCATGGCCGGCATACTCGAAGACCCCAGGATCCTCATCGTCGATCGCAACGCCGCCTATGACCGCAGCGCCGCGATGGCGGATGCACTCAGCGAGGCCGTCACCGCGAGCATCGATCCGGACGTGCAGGCAACCGACGCCGCCGTTTTGGCCGCGCATCAGGCTGCCGTGAGTGCCGCTCAGGATGCCGATCGTGGCTCCTACAACGCGGCGTCCGCGGCCGCCGCCATCGCCAAGGCAGCTGGACCGGATCATGCCGCGATTGCGGACGGGCAGTTCCGCATCCTGCAAGCCTCCATTGCCAGCCACCCAGCCCAATCCGGCTATCTGGCGCGCACCGGTCGCAAGCTCTCCGTCATTCCGGACGGGCTGTTCGGCCTCCTCGCCGTCTGCGCGTTCTTCGCTCTCATCAGCTTCAAGCCGCGCATGGCGCTTTACGGGTTTCGGGCCGCGTTCGAAGGCTCCCTCCTCTTCATCCTGGCCGCCGCACTCAGCTGGTTGCCGATGGTCCTGCTGCTCTCGATCGGCCTTCTGCCGAACGGCATCTGGCCCGGCCTGCTCTGGATCGCCCTCTTCGGAATTCTCTTCGTCGGCGGCCACCGCTTCATCCCCGCCCGGCTCAAGAAAGGCTGGCTGTCCGTCTTCGCGATCTTCGGTTCTGCCCAGGCGCCCAGCACCCATGGCACAGCGCATTTCAGCGAAGTCGACGAAGCGACCGCGGTCGGTCATCTCGCACCCTCCGCCCCTGCGGATGCGTTCGTTCTGGGGTGGCTGCGGAGCACGGGTCGCCGGGATACCGGCAACCTTCCGGATGGTCGCTTCCGGCAGGACGGCCACATCCTCACCTGTGCTCCGACCGGCGCCGGCAAAGGCATCGGCGCCGTCATCCCCAACCTCCTGGATTATCCGGGCTCCGCCTTCGTCCTCGACTTCAAAGGCGAGAACTATGCCGTCACCGCCCGCGCCCGCCGCGATGCCGGGCAGGACGTTTTTCTCATCGATCCCTTCGGCATCACCGGCGCGCCCAGCCACGGCATGAACTGGCTCGATGCCCTCAACTCCGATGATCCGGACGTCGTCGCCCTCGCCGGCGCCATGGCCGAGATGCTCGTCGTTTCGACCGGCAACGACCACGATCCGCACTGGACAGAAACAGCGCGCGAACTCCTCCGCGGCTTGCTGATCTATGTCGCCGGTCTGCCGCCTGAGCAGCGCAGCATGAGCGAGCTCAGGACCATCCTCACCGCCTCGGAGGATGATTGGGCTGACGTGCTCGCCGACATGCTGGCCGACCCGCTCCGCGGGCACCGGATCGTCGCCCGTACCGCCGCGGCCCACCTCAACCGGCCGGAGAAAGAACGCGGCTCCGTGCTCTCCACCCTCGTCCGCCATACCGCCTGGTTGGACGATCCCCGCCTCGCCCGCGCCTTCAGCCGCCATGACTTCGATCTGCGCGGCCTCAAGCATCGCCGCATGACAGTCTACCTCGCCCTGCCCCCGGATCGCCTGCGGGCGTGTCTCGGTTTCGTGCGGGGGTTCATCGGTCTCGCCCTCGACGCCATGACGGCGGTTCAAGGAAAGCCCTCAGCACGCGTGGCGTTCTTCCTCGACGAGTTCGGCCAGCTCGGCCGCATGGACAGCCTCGCCGACAATATCACCATGCTGCGCGGCTACGGCGCCCAGTTCTGGCTCTTCGTGCAGGACCTCTCCCAGCTCAAAGCCGTCTATCCCCGCTGGCAGAGCTTCCTCGCCAATACCACCCAGCAGTTCTTCGGCACCGCCGACTACGACACCGCCAAATACCTCAGTGATGCCCTCGGGCAGCGCACGGTCCGCTACCGGACCCGCAGCCAGTCCTCCCAGACCGGCTTCAGCACCCGTCCCGGAGGTGGCTCCACGGGCTCCGGCGAACATCTCCAGGGCCGGTCCCTGATGACCCCGGACGAGATCATGCGCCTCGGCCCCACCCAGCCGATCGTCATGATCTCCGGAGAGGCCCCCTATCTCCTCGACCGCCTCAACTACCTCGAAGACGCGCCCTATACCGGCCGCTTCGATCTCAACCCCATGCACGCCGCCCAGGCCGCGCAATGAGGGTCTACCTCGTCGCCCCCGTCCCACTCGGCGCTCTGATGATCGGCTGGGCTGTCGGGTGGAGCATCGGCATTTTCATCCTCACCGCAGCCTGCCTGTCTCTCGGCTTCGGCGTCGCCTTCTGGTGGGCATGGGATGCCTGGCAGATGCGGCGACGAGACCGAAAGCACCGACGTCCCGGATCGGACACCCGCCTGCGACAGGGATAGGCATCGGTTTCATGAGCCTCTTGCGCACGTGTGCACATTCGCACATATCTAAGAGATGGCGTTTCTCTCGATCAGAGTGCCCGACGAGGTCCGGAACCGCGTGAAAGCGGTCGCTGCCGCGCGCGGCGAGAACCTCCAGGACCTCATCGGCACCCTGCTTGAACGCTTCCTTGAGGAAGCCGAACGCAAGCCGCCCCAGCTGGCGGAGGTTCTGCGCCGCCTTCGTGAGCTTGAGCCCAGGCTACGCGAGCACGGCGTTGCGGCTCTCTGGGTCTTCGGATCGGTCGCACGGGGGGAAGCGGGCCTCGAGAGCGATGTGGACCTGCTGTTTGAGTTTACGCCAGGCAGCGAGCACTCGCTTTTTGACATCCAGCGACTCAAGGATGAGATCCAGGCGGCCCTCAGCCATACCGTTGATCTCGGCGAGCGCTCGACACTGACCGCGAAGGCTGCCGAGACGGCCGCGCGTGATAGGGTCCGCGTCTTCTGATGGCGCGATCTCTGGAAGAGCGGCTGCAGGACATCCGCCAAGCCGCCATCGATCTCCGCGACTTCATCGCGGACATGGAGACGGCTGCCTTCCATGCCCTCCCCCATGCCGACCGTATGGGCTTTCGGGCGGTAAAGAATGCCCTGACGGAGCTCGGTGAAGCAGCAAAAGCGATCTCGGAAGAAACCCGAGTCCGCTATCCCGAGGTGGATTGGAAAGGCTTCGCCGGACTTCGAGATATGATGGCGCATCAGTATTTCGGGATCGACACGCGAATGCTGTTGCCAATCGTCCGTGATGAAATCCCTGCCTTGCTCCGCGCAGTCGAGAGTGAATTGCAGGAGCAGGATCCGCCTGAGCCGATGAGTCGATAACCCAGGGAACACCGACGGCGAAGCTGCTGGATGCAACCCATAACGCTTCTTCTCGGGAGTAACTTTGGGCGCCTAATGTCGCCAATAGCGCACGGAGCGCATCGATGTCTCTGTTCGCGGGCAATGAGCGATGTGGCCCCGGAAGAAGCGCGCGGCAATCGTCGAGGAGAACATGTGGCGGTTCTACCGGATGGAGGTCTGGCCCGATCTGCTTGGGGGCGCGCTGCTCATGCGCCAGTGGGGTAGGATCGGCATCGAGGGGCGACGCCGGCTCGATCCCTATCCAGACGTAGGTGGGGCGCTACTGATTAGTAAGTTGCCGGCCCTGTCTTCGTTGGGCTCAGGGCGTCGGCTTGTAGGTCGTCGCTCTCCGCAGCGCTTAGACTATTAGCCTAGCGGCGCCTATGACGTTGTAAGTCGCCGGCTCGGCCCTGTTCCGGGCGCGTCTAGCATTGCCTTCATCCCATCCGTCGAACCACACCGAGGCAGCACCGCTGTCGGTCTTCTGAGGGTTGGCGGTTCGTGGCGCGCCCGCTGTTCCGGCGTGATACCCATCGGCGTAGATGATGCCGCAGCCGGCCGTATGTTGATCCATCGAGAATAGGTGAGGACGACGGGTGTTCGGAGCAACTATCGGAATGTACTGAGGGAGGCGCTCCACTCGAAGCTGGGTGCAGACAGCCGCTATGACTTCAGGCCGAGCTGACGCTTCAGCATGGAATCTACAGCATTTATTGCATCGAGGCGGCCTTGCGCTTCCTTAAGGCTTCTTTGCAGGGTAAGCATGTCTCGGCGGTTCTCAGCGAGCCGGCTCTGTGCATGGTCGAGCGCGTGCCGAGCCTTGGCGAGCTGCAATTTCCAGGTCTCAATCTCGGTTTTCATCCCTGGCACCACCCCCGGCCGCCTGGCAGGTTTGGCGTGGCGAAGGAAGACACAAGGCGATTAGGTTCAAGCAAACCTTTTACCGAAAGTTGCCGGCGAAGCGTCCGTGAGAGCTGCCTTCTGCCTTTTCAAGTTCATCTGCTCGATCATCATTTTACCCAGAAAGGCTGTGTTAAAAGGCTTGCTGCAGACGCGCCACTCGGGCCGTTCATCGGGAACAGCTTCACTGCCGTAGCCGGAGAGAAAAAGGAACGGTATCCTACGCGCGTCCAATACCTCCGCCACCGGATAAATCTTGGCGCCCCCAACATTCACGTCGAGAAGCGCAAAACCGATGTCGGCATGTTGTGCTGGGCCGAGCGCGCCGCCAACACTGGAAAATGGCCCGACCACGACACAAAGCTGATCCTCGAGAAAGTCCTCGATCAGGAGAGAGACAAGCATCTCATCTTCAACGACGAGAACGCGTAAACCAGCGAGTGAGGGTGTAGCGGCCAAAGGGAACCTCGCTGAACTGCAGCTAAGTGTTCTGGCACCATCTCGATTTTTGGGGCTATCAGCAATCCTTGCCCCCAAATATGCGCTTGGTTCACAGCAAAGTGTGCAATTCAACGCTCGATTGCGCGGTGCAGAAGGGCTGGTTGCGCGAAGAACGATGACGGCTCTGATGTTGGTCACTGTGAGCGCTCAGCACGGGCGGGAGACCATCAGCGCCCGCACACAGAGCGACACAGTACTACGCGCATTCTAGATGCGCTCACAAATCAGTGAACAAAGGGTGAAAGACTAAGTCCTGATCGGCGACCGGTCGCAGCGTGTGCTGCCTCTTGGCAGCGGCTGAGCGGTGCTTGCGGACTTCCAAAACACTAAGTTCATAATTTGTTCTGGTAGCTGAGGAGGCAGCCAATGACCGATGAACATCTGAAACTTTGGGTCATGGCGTCGGTAGAGGACATCATCTTCACAGTTACGACATGCCGCGTCATGGGGAACAGCTCGTCCCAACTTCAGTAACCGTAAGCTTCGGGAGGCCGCGGTGTCGCTGGAATACGATCCTCAGGGTTTGGCTCTTGACGTGCGCGATGCGCGTCATGTGCCTTGGCTGAGCGTGGTGCTTGGGTTTGGCCCGATGGTGCCCCTCATCATGGGAGCCGTTGCCGCTTGGGCACTCGCGCCAAACTTGGGGCGGTCGGCAATTATGCTGACACTCATCTGGGGCGGCGCGATCCTGGCCTTTCTTTCAGGGGTGCGGCGCGGTCTCAGCTTCCGCACACCAGGGGGCGCACAGCCAGCCCAGATCGTAACAATGATGGGCCTGTTCATGCTTGCTCTTGCCTCGCTCGTCGTAGGCAACCTTGTGGCGCGCACTGTGCTGCTGATTATCGGCTTTGCTGCGGTCGCTGTTCTTGATCCAATCGCGGCGCTTGACGCGGAGACGCCACCCTTTTTCGCTCGCCTGCGACCCATGCAGATGGCGATCGCGGTGATAAGCCTAATCGGTGTGCTAATCCGCTTGTAGCTCATCACTGCAGGTAAGCAAGGGGACGATCCACTGGCCGAACGTCCGCGGCCGGAAACTGGTGACCCTTCGCGAACTGGAGCTGCTCCTCAGACCGAAGGCAAGTCCATCCTAGGCGCAGAGACCAGCATCTTCACGATCCATGTCGTGGTCGAGCTTGAGGCAGCCGGGGCTACCTGCCTCGGCATGTCGGCGGGGTTTTCTGTCTCGCCTCTGCCGCCGGAAGTCGCTAAGCAGCGGCTTCGATAGGCTGACAGCGCTTCTACTTGTTGGCGCTCCCTGCCCGCCAGCAGCCCCGCCGCCAGTGCCGCCCGCAACGCCGCCACCTGTGCCCCCATTTGCCCCCAGCAGCACCTCCCGCACCGGTGGCTGCGCCAGGTCCAGCGCCCACGCTACCGCCTTTCGAGGCTGACCCGAACATCCCACATCCCGTAAGCATGAGGGGTATCGGATGCCGCGAAACGACGGCTGGTCACCCAGAAGATCGGCAGCGGTCACCAGTATGCGAGTGACTGTCGCGGAATGGTGAAGGTTGCTCCGCAGAACCTCGTTCCTGCATGGTCTTGCTACTCATCCGCGCTGCGGCGGCGCCTGATCATGTGAACGCCGTCGCTCGCCGCCCGTTACACTCTTTCTTCCACAAGGTCGTGCCGCGGGGCCACGGTTGCCAGCAGAGGGGTGCGTTGCCATTCTCGGAGGATGTTCGTGGTTCCCGAGACTGATGCTGTTGCCATCCGCGCCATCTTCCACAAGAAGGGCGAACTGTCGGCTGTGGTCGAGTTGCGCCGGCGGTTTCCCGAAATTGGCGATAACGCGAAGGCGCGGGCATGCGCGAGAACCATTGCCGGGTGGATGCCTCCCTCGCCACCGACGGCCACGGTGACGCGGCTGGCTTGGAAGAACGCTTAAACTGGCTTCGCCAAACTGGACAGGTGTCAAAGCGTTCAATGCCGAAAAGCGGACCCGGCATTTCGAAACATTGGATATGTGATTCACAAGTCGCGAACCGTGTTACCAGAAAGCGGAGTAACGGGAGGACGAGTTCATTTGGCCCGGATCACCGTTTTCGGAGACCCGTTTTGAGACAGGCACTCCAAAGCGTCAGAACCGCAAAGAGAGCACTCCGGATGAAGGGGCTCATCAACCTTAGGTCTGACGCAGGGGCGACCTCGCAACGGCTACAGTTCAGGGTCTGCGGCGGCGCCACTGGCTACGTAAGTCGCCGGCCCATATCAACGATGGGCGCAGGGGTTGGTTCCAAAGTGGCTCCTGCCCGCAGATCTCACTGATTAGCGCCCATACCTACAGCTTGGCATGTCCAACGAGCGCATACACCCCGACCAGCAGCAAGGCGATCGCCAGCGAGATGAAAGAATCCCGCTTCTGCGACGGTTTCATATCTCTGTTCATGGCCAACGCTAACATGCGAGGGAGCTGGCGCGGGAGAAAATTTGGCTTGGTGGTCATCATTCGCTGCGGCGCGCCAAAATTAGCCGGTAGCTGCTTCGCCTCGGCCGCCACGTTCCCTCGGCCAGGACACGCCGTCACCTCGACAGGAGGCGCCTGAGCGCAGCCTAAGCTGCTAGAGCTTGCATGTAACTATCCGCGTGCATCGCTGCGTGGGTTCGGTTCGTGGACCCGACCTTGCGCATCGTATTCCGGATGTGAACCTTCACGGTCGACTCGGACAGGTTGAGTTCATACGCGATGAGCTTGTTCGGCTTGCCCTGCTTCAGTAGTTGGAGAACTTCTAGCTCCCGTGCAGTCAGTCGCCCCTTGCGCTTTGGCTCGCTGGTTGCAGATTGCTTTGCGTCAGCTTGATAGAATAGTACTTCCCTCGGAATGAAAGTCCCGCCAGCGGCGACCATGGCGAGCGCAGACACCATCATCTGCAACCCAGTTTGGTTAGTCAGGATGAAGCCCGCAGCACCTTGCGTCAGCACGCCTTTGACAACGGCCGGGTCCAGATTAGTTGCATCTGACAAAACAACCAATTGCGTGGTGGCAAAAGCCTCTCGCAGAGCAGCGATATCGGCAGTGTCTACCGAATCTGACTCGTGGGCGTGGTAGACGATAAGGTCTAGCTTCCGGTCAGAATCCTTGATGCAGTCATAGACGGAAGAAAACGGCACAATCATGAACATCCGCTGAGCGCTTGTGACGGCGTGCGTCATGCACTCGCGCGTCAGAGCGGACACGTCGATCCACGCGATGCAGACGGCATCACTGTCAATTTGTTCGTGTGACAGGCGCGAAGAGACAGAGGTGACAAAGGACGAGTTCATTGTGGTGACCCTTCCAGGCCGATATGAATTTACGTCAAATTGACATGGCTAATTGCGCCCTGTTGCCTCGCACAATCGCTTACTGCTCTACTTTTGATTAGCCTCAAATGGGGCGCTGTGACGAAAATTCCTGTCTAGTTTTAGGATCCTAGCCGTCGACGCAGATCATCCTTTCGTGAATTTTGTTCGGTTTCGTAATCCTAAAACAGTAGGGTTCATTTCGCTCTTTCGGACAGTACGCGCCAGGCGTCGTGAATGGCTACGACAGATCACCGGGCCGACACCAGGAAAACAAGATTGTCGGGGACGTGCCTCGTTAAGATGAATGCTTGCTAGTCGAGAGCTCGGGGTGCCACGCAAGGGCACCCCCAATTTCTCCATCCGCAGTGCCGCGATCGCTGCCAAAACGCTAAACGTCACTTGGCCACGGTTTCCGAGTGGCTTTGCCAATTCTCCGCCGGCTCAGGTCCCCTTCATCCCATCCTCTAGACCAGGCAGCGGCCAATGAGCCCTTATAGGGGTTCCGCTTACGGCTTTCGCCAGCTTGGGCCGCGCTGAAGCCGTCTAGATACACTACGCCCAGAGTGAGAGGGTCATCAGGTTCCATCGGCGATGAGATGGGCCCTAAAGTGCGGCATCGTAACGGACATCGCTAGCTTGTTATCTGCTCGGGGGTAGAAGGCGCATCGAAGGCGGGACAGCAACCCGGCGGCATCAACGCCGCCGTCCGCGAACTAGGTATGACCGCATAGAGGCTTAGCGCTGTTCATCATTGGTTCTAGAAACGGTTCGTTCTCCTCATAGGAGAACCACGTAGTCTCTTCTCCGCCGCCAAGTCGCGCAAAGCCCCCTTGAGCTCAGCCAGCAATGTCGCATCACATGCCAGTGGCGGAGACGAACCGGAACAGGTTCGCCCCCGGCTCCTCGCCCTGGCATGCTCGTCGGAACATCGGACGAGCGGTCCGCCAAAGCTTCGTGGGTAGGCGGAGGTAGAAACGCCATGTCCTCTCCTCCGCCTGCGTGACGGCCGCATCGTGTCGATGAAGCAGGGCATCAGCCTGTGCCCCCAACTCGGGAACCACCGTCGGGCGGCTGGTCTCGGGCGGCCGCCCATATCCGCGTCAGGATCGCGAAGGTTTGGACTAAATGCGCCTCCCGCGATTCCCTGGGGACCGTCCCGCATATGGGCCGCGAATTCAGCGCGCAAGGACTGCATCGTGTCACGCGCCTCCGCCGCCGCACGCCGATCGGCAAGGCTGATGATGTCAGCCATCAGGTGCTCTCCCTGTTCAGGCGCACGGCATCGCGCATGATCGCCGCCATGAACCGCTCCTCGCTTCTTCATCTGGGTCATCTTGGCAGGAACGATGCTCGGGCAAGTTGAAGAATGCGGCACACCGTGCCCGGGCCAGGAAGCCATCTGCCGTCGTGGCGCGGAGGGCCACGATCCTCTCCGTCAGCTCCCATATCGGGTCCAGCATCTCATGAGCCGGGTCGTCGGGCTCCAGTCCTTGCCGCCCAGAGCATCGAAGGCGGCTTGATAGGCCTGCTCGATCCTGAGAAACTCATTGCATGCGGCGATGAGTTCGGCATCGGGATGCGGCTCGTCGCCCAGGCGGATGATGTCCTTCACGATCGACCAGATCATTGGCACCTCATCCTCGGGCACTTCGTAACCCTGAGGGTCAATTGCCTCGACATGAGCGGCCCGGGCTTTCGCTATTATTCCCGCCCATGTCTTCGGTTCGGAATCGCAGATCGCGTAGAGGGTTCGCTCATAGGCCTCCCAGCGCGGGTCCTCCTCGATCGGGACTTCGCCCGCTCTGGTGTTGATTCGCAGTGGTTCGCGATGTGCTCCGCGCAGATGCGGATGAGCTCCGCGTCAGAGGTGTCCGCGGGGAGGAGGGTGCTGGTGCCGTCCATCACGCCGCCCTCCCCGCGATGTCGCGCGCGAGCGACCAGGCGACGGTGCTGTTGCCGTATGTCGGTCCCTCCGACGGGTCGCCATCGCTCAGTTCCCAGAGGGCAACCTTGGCTTTCGCGATCAAACCCTCAGGGTCACGGCTCGCGTGTCGCTAATCGCCTCCCGCAGTTCCCATCGACGACTGACGAGTGCCTTCACCTGCGCGTCGAGTACATTCACATCTGGATGGTTGTGTGGGAGCGCGTCGCGCTCATCCTCAAGCCGGATGACGGCGGGGATCGTCTCGTCGAACTCCCGCGTCAGGGCGAATAGCTCGCCGTCCAGCTCCTCTGCCTGGGCGGTCACAGGCTCAGCTCCTTGAACCGCCGGCCCTCGGCGGTAACGGCCGGGATGCACGCTATGGCGCCCTCTAGCGCCTCCAAATTCCCCCGCATCCGAGCCAGACAGGCGCAAAAGAGCATGAGGTCGCGGTCGGGGTGGTCGTCGAGGTCGATAAGCTCCGGTGTGAATGGCGGCCGTGAGCCGCCGGGTGTAGCGTTGTGAGCAGCCTCAGACATGGGATCCGCCGTCCTTGTATGAGGTCAGGCGCGGGCGGAGAGCATGAGGCTCCGTTCGTGCCGACCTTGCCTAGAGCAATCGGCGCAACTTGCGCCGAAAGGTCCTAGCTTCCGGGTGGCCGACCCGGCGCAGGTATGCTGGCGTTTCCGCCGATGTCAGTTATAATAGCTGACAACTGCGGAAGTCAATGAAAAATGCCAATGCCAGCGATATCCGCTGAACAATGCCTCGGCGCCCGAGCGATGCTCCGACTGACGCGAGAGGACCTCGCGACCATGGCTGGAGTTGCTGTCGCTACCCTTGCAGATTTCGAAGTGGGTCGCCGTGACCCGCACCCTCGGACGCTCGCCGCCATCCGAGCCGCTCTTGAGGCTGCCGGCGCCATCTTCGTGGAGGAGAACGGCGATGGGCCGGGTGTCAGGCTGGTCCGCCCGCCCGACCCCTAGTGCGGAGGAATAAGTGTGACGGCAGAGAGCGTGGGGACCGACGATCGATCGTGTCCCGGGGCGTGGTGTAGGAAGGTGTTCTTGAGCAGCGTTGGCTGCTTTGTTCAGCCGACCAGTGCTGGCATGCTGACGATGGTATCATCGCTCAGTGGCGCGATGGTTTCCAGCGTCATGTAACGAGCCCGCTGAACCGACCACTCATCATTCTGCTCCAATAGCAGAGCCCCGATCAGTCTTGTGACGGCGGCTTCGTTGGGGAAGATGCCAACGACCTCGCTACGGCGTTTGATCTCCCCATTGAGACGCTCGAGCGGGTTGGTGCTGTGAAGTTTGGCGCGATGCGGCGGTGGGAACGCCATGTAGGCAAGTATGTCAGCCTCCGCCGCGTCCATCAGCCCGGCCAATTTCGGGACCCGTGGCCGCACCTGATCGGCGACATCACGCCATTGCTTGCGTGCGGCCGTGGCGTCGTCTTGAGCGAAGGCGGTGCCGACCCAGGCCGAGACGATGCGGCGCTGTGTCTTACCCGCGTAGGCCAGCGCATTGCGCATGAAATGCACGCGACATCTTTGCCATGTGGCGCTGAGAACCTTGGTGATTGCTGCCTTCAGGCCCTCATGCGCGTCGGAGATGACGAGCTTCGCCCCGCGCAGGCCGCGCCGCGTCAGTGACCGAAGGAACTCCGTCCAAAAGGGCTCCGCCTCGCTGTGCCCCACGGTCATGCCGAGTACTTCCCGCCTGCCGTCGGTGTTGACGCCGACGGCAATAATGACGGCGACAGAGACAATGTGGTGGCCTGTTGCCTCATCCAAAGATGTTACCGAGGATCGTGCGGTTGTCGCGGAAGGTCGTTCCGGCTCCATCTACTGCGTTGCCATCGCGGGTTCCTCTCCAAGAGCTTCGTCAGCCGACGACCTTCCGAATACCATCAGGTGCGCCATTTCCCGCCGCCATTCCTTGAGACGCCGCTGCAGTGTTCGAAGCTGACCGCTCGCATAAACATCGGGGTGCTCCGTTCGAAGGCGGGCAAATAGTTCTGCCGACGTGCGCCATGGCTCAGCTTCAAACCAAGCACGGAGGTCGGCGGCCACGCGCGCGAACGGATCCGGGGTGTTGCGCTTCTTCCTGGTAGCTGGCGCCTTCCGCCGAGCCGTCGGTCGAACTTCGCCCTCCCTCCATGCTGTCCGCAAACTGGATAGGAACTGTTCAAGCGTCGGTTGCTCGATCGCGAACGCAACCTCCGGGGCGTCGGCAATTTCTACCAGCCGTCTTTGCCCAGCCCGAATGTCGCTCAGCAAGCGGACTGGATCGAGGGTTTCAAACTGGGCCTTGACCTGCCGCTTTATCTCATCCGTCGCCCTCGCATCGGCGATGAGCCGCTGGTATGGCGTCGCCGGTGGATGATAGCTCTTTCGAACCTTCGCGCCTTCCCGCGACTTCTCCGCCAGCTTGAACGAAGGCTGGAAGAAGTTCACGAACAACCGAACCGACCTGTAGAGCCGCGCAAGAGCAGCAGCTGCCTCGAGGCCCGCAAACCGTCGATAGCCGACAATCCGTCGTACGATGGCACCATTCTTTTGCTCGACCCAGGCTTGATCATTCTTCTGATAGGGTCTGCAACGTGTGAAGACAATCGCTGAGTCACGACAGTAACCCTGGACCGTCTCGTTCATAAACACCGTGTCATTGTCGGTGTCGAAGCCGAGCAAGGGGAAAGGCAAAAGCTTGCGTACCTCATCGAGAACCTCAGTCAGAAGCTTCTGCTCACGATAGAGAAGAGGCGCACACTCTACCCAACCCGTCGCTATGTCAGTGAGGACAAGTGTCTGAACAAAGCTGCCAGCGGCTGTCGGGCCACCGTGGGCGACGAGGTCCGCCTCGATGAAGCCGGGTGCCGGATCACCCCAATCAGAAAAAGTCCTCACGGGCACGCTCCGCCGCACCGCGGCTGAAGGTGGTGTGCGCCGACGGGTCCTTCCCGGTAGCCCCTTTGCCTCGCGCAGAGCGCGATCCATGGTCGCGGCGCTCATTCCCAGTAAACCTATGCGCACTTCCGTGGTCAGTTGCAGATGCCCATGGCGCTCCATCGCCTCGAGCATCACCGGGACCAATGGCCGCAACCGCTTGCCGCAGATCCGGTCAGAGGCTTCCCAGAGAACAATCAAAGCCTCTCGGGCGGCATCATCATAGACGCGCCGGCCCGGGCGAGGTCCCACCTGGCGTCGGCGACTTCCTCCCTTCAGCAACCGCGTTGCGTGCTTCCGGTGAAACTTCGTCACTGCCACAAACTCGTCAAGAATGAGGCCACGCTCGGCGCGACTTCCCCCAGCATATCGTTCAACAAGGGTTGCCACCAACTCGTCACGCGTTGCCATGCTGATCCGTCTCATGCCCGTCCCCGGTGAATTCCGGCCGGGAGCATGTCAGCTGAGGCAACGGGTGAGGCCAGGGTAACATTTCAGGTGAGGCAATGCGTATGGAGACGGCTGCCTTCCATGCCCTCCCCCATGCCGACCGTATGGGTTTTCGGGCGGTAAAGAATGCCCTGACGGAGCTCGGTGAAGCGGCAAAGGCGATCCCGGACGAAATCCGAGCCCGCTATCCTGATGTGGATTGAAAAGGCTTCGCCGGACTTCGGGATATGATGGCGCATCAGTATTTCGGCATCGACACGCGAATGCTGTTGCCAATCGTCCGTGATGAAATCCCTGCCTTGCTCCGTGCAGTCGAGAGTGAATTGCAGGAGCAGGATCCGCCTGAGCCGATGAGTCTATAACCCAGTGAACACCGACGACGAAGCTGCTGGGTGCGCTCCATAACGAGGTCTCCGGCGGCCCCCCGGTTAGGGCGTTAGGGCGGAATAATCAGAATTGCAGCGACGTTCCGCTACCTACCATGAGCCCGCCGCCCCAGCGTGTAGCTCCGTGCCAGCTCGTCTAACTCGGCCATCACGTCCTGTGTGCTCCGCCCGGTGGCCTAAGCTTCCACAATAGCCTCCTCCTGCCGCCTTCACAGGCATTCGACTAGGTCTGTTGCGCCGCAGGGACCATTTGGCAGGATCAAAGCTTAATGGGGTCCGAGGTTCGATCATTTCGCCGGAAGCCGAACTTTCCCGGCTATCATAACGTCTTGGGGGAGGGCTTTGCTCGTCGAAAAAGAGGCATTTTACCTGGATATACATTAGAATAAGATATATAAATCAGTAGGTTAGTGGCGTACAAACTCCATTTTCAGAGAATCACAACCATTCATGTCGGTTCTATCATAACGTTTTGGGGGACCTAGCTGGCTCAGCCTGGTGGTACCAAAAACGATTGGGTTTTCTTACAAACAAAGCGGTGACAGAGGGTTATCCACAGTTCCTCATATCTTTTCTAACTTCTGAGTCTTTAATTTCTAAGATTCAGGGCTGGGGAAACCTCAGAAATCAGGGCTTTAAGGTCGCTGTTCATAACGTTTGGGGGGCCTAGCATAACGTTTGGGGGGACTCGTTCATAACGGATCGGGGGAGCCATCGTAACCGATAGGGGGAAGATACCGCAGCTAAAGTAACGTAACCGTTGACCTCTGTTACGTTATCATGCACCTTCTTTTGCGATGAGTCTGACGATCGCGCAAAAGGGAAACAAGGACGGCTTTGTAAAGCCGGGCGAGCTGGTGGAGATGCGCGCCGGCACCGATTTGTCCCTTCAGGACCGGCGGGTGTTCAATCTGTTAATCGAAAATGCCTGGTCTGAAATCGGGGAAAATGTAACCCACAGCATCCCGATCGCGATGTTGCGCGGTCCCCGGCACAAGGGCGCGGAACGCGTATCCGAAAGCGTGTCCACCCTCATGTCGACTCTGGTTGAAATCCCAGTGACGCTGAACGGGGAGCCGGCCGTTTACAAGACGCAGCTCCTTGGGCCGACCACGCAGGTCATCGATGAGGACAGTCCGAAGGCCCTGCTCGCCTACAGCTTCCCGGAAGGCTTGCGCGGCATCATCAAGGACAGCCGCTACTGGGGACGCATCAAGGCCTGGGTAATGTTCCACTTCACCTCAAAATATGCCCTCGCGCTGTATGAGGCGGTCTGCCTCCGGATCAATCTTCGGGTTAACGAACAGACCTTTGGCGTCGATGACTTCCGCGAACTGCTGGGTGTCGAGAAAAATCAGTATCCGGGCTTTCCCCAGCTCAAGCAGAAAGTGCTGGCACCGGCCGTGGCGGAGGTCAACGCCCTGTCGGACTTCACCGTTCAAATCCATGCTCTGCGCGAAGGCGGCATGCAGCGCGGCACGCTGACGGGCTTCCTGCTGGCCTGGGAGAAGAAGCCAGCCGATGAATGGCGGGCCACTCTCGACGAACTGGGCAGGTCAAAAATCGGCCGCCAGGCTCGAATCAAAGGCACTGTTGAGAACATGATGCAGCCCGACTTCGAAACCAAAGCCGGGGCCTGATCGCGCCCCGAAACCTCCTACTTGGCTGACACTGTCTACAGGTGGCTCCCGACAGGCTGGGATAGGTCGCTTGTCAGAGTTTCCGGAAAAGGCCCCTGCCCCGCCTAGCTCTTGCGACGCCGGCCGCTGGTGACTTGGGCTCGCACCGGCTTGCCATAGCGTTCAAACACCATGTTCAGGGCCTCCGCCAGAATTTCCTGAATATCCCGGTCTTGCTCGACCGCGATCAGCTTGAGGGTCTGCGCTACATCCGCCTTGAAATGCCCGGACACCTGCCGCGTATCGGTCCTTGTTTGGGCGGTGCGGTAAGCAGGGGTTGCAGGCTCGGCTGTGGTGGAGGGTTCTGCCGCCGCCGCGACAACAGGTGCGGGCACAGATCGGGCCGCAAGGTCTTTCAGGGAGACACGGCTGCTCATGCGGCGGCCTTTCTCTTGCGTTGTGGCGTTGGCGGTTTGTTGTGTTGCCGTGTTGTGGACAATTCGAGTTGTCCGGCAACCCACTTGTAGAGGGCGGCGATCTCCTCGGAGGCGGCGCTGTCCGGCTCGGTCTCCTGGGCGGTGCGGGCCGTGATGCTGGCGGTCGCATAGGCGGCGCGAGTGTGCATGACCATCGGGGCAATATCCCGGTCTTCCCCGGCCAGAGCCTCGCGGGCGTCCTTCTCGGCGCGGGTCGCCCCTGGCCGCATGCCGTTCAGCAACAGACACGGGCGCCTGCTCGCTAGGCGGCACATATCGAGAGTGCGGCTCAACGCCTGGAAGTCGAAGCCGCCGGTCCGCATCGGGATCAGGGCGAAGTCCGACGCCATGGCGGCAAGGTAGCCGGCATTGTGGCTATCGCGACCGCAGTCAAGCACCACCAGGTCGGTCTCGTTGCCCCGCAAATCGGCGAGCAGCTTTTCCAGACGGCTCGGCGGAATGGCAACACCCTCGGGTGCGCAGCCGCGGCGGTCGCACCAGTCGGCGGAGCTGGCCTGCGGATCGAGATCGATGATAGCCGCGGTCAGCCCCGCCAGCTGCGCCGCGACGGCGAGATGCACGGATACGGTCGTTTTGCCGGCGCCGCCCTTCTCGCTCAGTACTGCCAAAGTTTTCATCGCTTACGTCCTAGCGTTGTCCACAACATGACGACTCCAGTTATCTAATGCTATACCATACCACAAAATGGATATTCGACAACCGGTAGACTTCTAAATCCGAGGATACGCCAATGACACAACTCGACTTGTCTACTGTCGGTAGGCGACGACATCGGCGGCCGCGGCGGGAACGGGCACAGGTTGTGCTCTCGTACCAGCTGCACTAGGCGCGGACGCCGGAGCGATAGGCGCGGCGCGTGTTGTGAGCCTTTGCGTGGCGAGCATAGGCGTCGGTGGCCTGGTGGCCGATGGCAAGGTGCCGTAGTTATCGGGGATAACGACCGCCGCCGCCGTGTCGAACCACACGCTGACGCGGTCTGGGGTATCGCAGACTGGCGCCGGGCCGACCTCCGGCTGCTGCGCGACCAGGGCGGGCAGGGGAGGGACTTCCCCGAAAGGGGGCCGGTCGGG
>CBDAQH010000005.1:0-205803 GCA_965199145.1 Acidobacteriaceae bacterium | reverse complement strand
AGAGAGCTTGAGGGGCTTGGCCAAACGCTACGGCGTCAACCACAAGACTACCGCCAACTGGAAGCAACGCAGCTCAGCAGCCGACCGGCCCACCGGGCCCAGACAGCCCCATCCAACCAGCCTGTCAGTCGAGGAAGAGGCCGTCATTGTCGCATTCCGGCGACACACGCTGCTGCGCTGGATGACTGCTTGTATGCCCTTCAGCCCACCCTACCGCAACTCACACGCTCCTCGCTGCATCGGTGCCTCTAGCGACACGGCATCGCTCGACTGCCCGAGTCAGATAGCGCGCAAACCGCAAAAAGCGGTTTAAATCTTATCGATCGGCTACTTCCAATCGACATCGCCGAAGTCCACACCGAGCAGGGCAAACTCTATCTGCTCGTCGGCATCGACCGGACATCCAAGTTCGCCTTCGTCGAACTGCACGAGCGCGTCAGCAGGCGCACCGCCGCCGACTTCCTCCGCGCCCTCATCAAGGCCGTGCCATATCGCTTGCACACTGTGCTAACCGTCAATGGCACACACGTCACCGCGCCCGGGAACATCTGCTCGGTCGCCGCAGACATCAGACTCGCTATTCAGAAAGGCGAGTTGTCTCGGGTCCATCCCTTCGAATATGGGTGCGCGAAGGCCGACATCGACCACCAGCTTACCAAGCCAAGGCACCCTTGGACCAACGGCCAGGTCGAACGCATGAACCGGACGCTCAAAGACGCGACCGTCAAACGATACCACTACGACGCCCACGACCATTTGCGAGAGCATCTCAGCCGACTATTCAGCGCCAACAATCATGCGCGTCGCCTCAAAACGCTGAAGGGTCTCAAACCATACGAATTCATTTGCAAAGCCTAGCAAAGCGAGCCAAGACGATACACACTCAATCCGTTCTACCAGATGCCGGTACTAAACATCTAGAGGGTGTTATTCACCTTAACCAGGGCGGCTGCGTTCTTGAGCATGTATCCGATGAATGCGACAAGGTGGAAGCCCGCGAGTGTTTCGGCGTAACGCTCGTAGTCTTTGACCAGTCGTCGACATCGTGTTGCCCAGGCAAAGGATCGCTCCACCACCCAGCGTCGGGGCAGCAGCACAAAGCCGCGTTTAGCTTCTGGCAGCTTGACGACGTGCAAGGTGATCCCTTCGGCATTCGCGGCCTCGGCTGCAGCTTCGCCAGTGTAGCCTTGATCGACAAACGCCAGGGTGACGTTGTCTCCCGTTGCCTCTTGAACGTCCGCGGCAAGGCGGGCGACCGCCGCGCGGTCACCGACATCGGCCGGCGTCACGTGCAGTGCGAGCAGGTGGCCCAGCGTGTCGACCGCCAAGTGCACCTTCGACCCGCGCTTGCGTTTGGCGCCGTCATAGCCGGCACGCGGGCCGCTTTCCGGCGTCGAGCGCAGCGTGCGGCTGTCGATGATCGCCGCCGTGGGCTCTTCCTTGCGTCCGGAGGCCAGACGCAGCAGGGCGCGCAAATCCTGAGCCAGCGCCTCGAAACACTGCGCCGCCATCCAACGCTGCATCTGCTGGTAGACCGCGGCCCAGGGCGGAAAGTCGTTCGGCATGGCTCGCCAGGCGATGCCGTAGCGGATGACGTAACGCAGAGCGTTGAACAGCTCCCGCATTGGATGTTCTCGCTGCGGGGCTGCTTCGTTCATCAGCGTCAGATAAGGGGCCACCAGCGACCATTCCTCGTCGCTGACGTCAGATGGATACGGCTTGCGAGCGGCGGCGGGGAAGGAGGCATCCGCCTCCATTAGACCCGGCCTTCGCAAAAGTACATAACACCCTCTAGCCTAGAGCTATGCTTTCTTTGAATTGAATGAAGCCGACATACTCTTCTATCCCAGGTCGGGTCTGCAACTACTCCGTAGTTCATTGCGGCTTCAAACGACTTGTTATCGTCGCGAAAGCGGCCAGTACCCTGACAGGCATACTGTTCGTGACTCCAGTCACCTGCCAGGGTCGGCCGTCTCCCGACGAATGCAACTACTCCGGGTTGAAGACTGCCCGGAGAGCCACACGTTAAACGTGTCACGTTTTCTCCAGTCTTGCAAGGAATTTGACTGACGAGGAGCTTATCCCCGTAACGTTTTCCATTTGTTTTGAGGTGAGTGGCTGTGGCTGATTACAGGCTTCGCATGTCCTCACGGTCAGTTTTGCGAGTTTGTGGACGGTTTAGATGAGTGCCCACTCGCCGCGAACCTTGTCGATGCCGCGGAGAAGGGATTGTCGGAAGCCTCTGGCCTGTTTGATGTGGCCGAAGACTGGTTCGACGGTTTATTTGCGCTTCGGTATCGGCTTTGATGGCCGCGTTGCCGCAGCCTGGTTCGTATCGCCTGCACCAAGGGGCCGCCTCTCTTGCCGCCGTTGGGCGTGCTGGCGCGCCCGGCGGCCACGTAGCCGCGCACTGGACGGTCGATCAGACCTTGCAGGGTGGCTTCCGAGCAAAAGCCGTTATCGGCAGTTATCGCATTGGGCATCTCACCGGCGTTGGCCTCCACTGCGTCGAGCAGCGGCAACAAAGCGTCCTGGTCGGAGCTGTTGTTGAACAGGCGATGCGCCACGATGATCTGCGCGTCGGCATCGACGCCAGCCTGCGCGTTGTAGGCCTGAATGAAGCCATCGCGGCCCTTTATGATCCGGCTTTCAGGATCGGTGAATTGCGCTGGGCCGTGGGTTTCGGCTGGCCCGGTGGATTGCTGCGGCGCTCGGCCTGGCCGCTTCTTCAGGCTGCCGTTCGGACGACAGGGCGGCGGCGCGGGGCTGCTTCGGCGGCGCGGGCTAGGTTTCCAACTCGGCCTCTGCAGCAGGATGCGCGTCAGCCGGGTTTGCTTCTCGCCCATTCAGTTCGGCGGCTCATCGCCGCGGCGTGTGATGCGTACTCGACATCTTCGGCCGCGTCCTCGGCCTGCGCACGGGCCAGCCACTCGGCCATCTCCCGGGCAAGCTCGGCCTCGGCTCGGACCATGCGGGCGTAGCTTATCGCCTTGTGCTTGGAGGCATTGGCTTTGATCTTCGTGCCACCGAGCGAAGCATGTTCCAGGCTAGCCAGGCCGGCCTTGTGGCACAGCGCCAGCACCTGCACGGACAAGCCGGCCAACGCACCGGCGAAACCTACTTATGGTGCGGAAATCTGGCTGGTTCAGCGCGGTTATCGCCTGCTACAGCCGCTCCTCACACCCTTGCGCGATCCGATTCGCAAATAGACCCGCTTCGACAGGCACAGAGCAGCAGCGTCAGCACAATCAAGATGCGACCCGAGCGAAGTGACTGAACAAACAAAAAGTGAACTTATATCGATCGCGCTTAAGCCATAATGTTCTTTTCTTACTGCCGACAAAGGTGCATTCTTTTGCTAGCCAATGACTGCTGATTGCGGAGCCGGACTTTCAACAGGCTTTGGCTGTCGAGACCCGTAGTTTGTTTAGAGACGGTTCACATCACCACCGGTTCGAACAACCTCTTACTGCGTAGGTAATAGCCTATGTCTAAGACGAACCAAATACAACTCAATGTACAACTGGCTTCCAATAAAGCAACAGTTATTATTACGGTTACGCAACGTGGCGTCGCCCTCTCTAGCGCAGTGATGGAATCGCCGGAGTTGGACACTTTTATTGCGCTGCTTTCAGCCAATCGAGCGATGATGGCTGACCCTATTCCCATGGAACAAGAGCCTACGGGTCGCACCGTCGCGTTATATGATCCTGTTTGGAGGGCGAAGATCCCTCGCGTCGCTCCAAAGCCTGGAGTTTTACTGACACTACGCCACCCTGGACTAGGATGGATTGGTAGTCTCCTCCCCCCCACTGAAGCGCGAGCATTGGGTGAAGCTCTGTGTAGTCTATCTCGGTCAGCGGTGCCAAGCGAAGGCAACCCCTGACGGCTGCGGTCAGACCAGACGAGATTGCGCTAACGATATGTAGTCGGCAGCTTGAATGGTTGGCGCATCGTCATTCGTCCCTTCACAACGAACAGCGGCTCGCGGGGCGAGCGTTGTTAGGAGTTGGGCAGGCGAGCGATCGAAGATCGAAGGTAACGCTGCAACATGGTCAGCAACGACCGTCTCTCGAGTAGGTGTTTGGCCGTGCATCACCTTCGCTTGTAATGAAGGTAGCAACTCAGCGACAAAGCTTGTAGCGGGGCTTGAAATCATCAGCCGGAGTGAAACCGTTCGATAACCGCGAGCGGCATTATCACCTTGACTGGCGGTTTGCGACGGCCTGGGCGAGGAAGCGGGGATGAAGAAGCCTCCAGACCCGCACCATCGTCACCGCTTCCCGGCAGACCTTATCAGCCACGCGGTATGGCTCTACCACGTGTTCAGCCTGAGCTTGTGAGATGTCGAGCTGCTGCTGGCCGAGCGCGGCATCATTGTCTCCTATGAGAGCATCCGCCGATGGGTATCCCTCCGCCGGAGGCCGCCTTGTGCGGGTGAAGGGCTGATTGCGAGGCTGTGCTCGTAAGGAGGTCCTTATGAGCACGCTTATTAGCACAGCATGGCCCAGATAACATTGCTGACGGGGCCCGAGCGTCGACGCCGATGGAGCGACGAGGACCGGGAGCGAATTTTGACGGCGGCTTTTGCACCTGGTGCGATCGTTGCAGATATCGCCCGCCGGTTCGAGGTTTCGACCAGCCTGGTCTACAAATGGCGGGAACAGGCGTTGGCAGTTCGAGCTGGCGCTGCCTTTGCGCCGGCAGTTCTGACAGCTGAAGCGCCGCCGGCATCGGCACCGCTGGACGCGACAGCTATCCTCGTCGAACTGGCCAATGGCACTCGGCTGAAGATCGCCACGCTTGCGTCGCCCGAGTTGGTGACCGCGGCGCTGCGGGCCTTGCGATGATCCCGATCGCAAGTGGGGTGCGCATCTGGATCGCGACCGGGCACACCGACATGCGCCGCGGCATGCACGGCCTTGCGCGGCAGGTGCAGGAAGGCCTTGGGCGGGATCCGTTTGCGGGCGACGTGTTCGTGTTCCGCGGCCGCAGCGGTTCGTTGATCAAGGCGCTGTGGCATGATGGGATCGGGCTGTCGCTGTATGCCAAGCGGCTGGACCGGGGGCGCTTTGTCTGGCCGCAGACGGTGGACGGCGTGGTTGCGCTGACCCCGGGTCAGATGAGCTATCTTCTGGAAGCGATCGACTGGCGCAACCCGCAGCATACCTGGCGTCCGGAGCTTGCCGGATAGTCGAATAATTTGTGGTGTGCCGTCAAAAAGGCTCTGCGCGGCCACGGCGTTTGTGATTCACTGGCTGGTGTGAACGCCGAACTTGCCGCCCTGCCAGATGACATTGATGCGCTGAAAGCGGCGCTGCTGGCGGCGCGCGCGGAGGCGGCCGCCGCAGTGGCAAGATGCTCCAGCGACCAGGCGCTGATCGCGCATCTGAAGCTGGAGATCGCCAAGCTCAACCGGGATCGGTTTGGGCCGCGGTCGGAGCGCACCACCCGACTGCTGGATCAGATGGAGTTCCAGTTGGAGGAGCTGGAGGCGTCAGCGACAGAGGATGATCTGGCCGCCGAGGCCGCCGCCGCCAAAACCAGCCAGGTGGCCGCGTTCACACGCACACGCCCGGCTCGCCGGCCATTCCCTGCGCACCTGCCGCGCGAGCGGGTGGTTGAGCCGGCGCCCTCCGCCTGCCTTTGTTGCGGCGGTGCACGCCTGGCCAAGTTGGGCGAGGATGTGACCGAGACGCTGGAGGTGATCCCGCGCCGCTGGAAGGTGATCCAGCATGTGCGGGAGAAGTTTACCTGCCGTGATTGCGAGGCGATCAGCCAGCCGCCTGCGCCATTCCGCGTGACCCCGCGCGGCTGGGGCGGCCCGAGCCTGCTCGCGATGATCATGTTCGAGAAATTCGGCCAACATCAGCCGCTGAACCGCCAGGCAGAACGCTACGCCCGAGAAGGCGTGCCGCTGAGCCTGTCCACATTGGCCGACCAGGTGGGTGCCTGCACCGTGGCGTTGATGCCGCTGTTTGACCGGCTGCGCGCCCACGTGATGGCCGCCAGCCGGCTGCATGGTGACGACACCACGGTGCCCGTGCTGGCGCGCGGCAAGACCGATATCGCCCGTCTCTGGGTCTATGTGCGTGATGATCGGCCCTTTGGTGGCCCGGCTCCGCCTGCTGCGGTGTTTTACTATTCACGTGACCGCGGCGGGCAACATCCGCAGGCGCACCTTGCCACCTATGCCGGCATCCTGCAGGCCGATGCCTATGGCGGCTACGGGAAGCTTTATGCGGAACACCGCGACCCTGGCTTGATTCTCGAAGCCGGGTGTTGGGCGCATGCACGCCGAAAGTTCTTCGTGCTGGCCGACATCGAAGCCGCTGCCCGCCGAAAGTCGCAGGGCAAGCAGCCCGCCGTGATATCACCGCTGTGCCTGGATGCCGTGCGGCGCATGGACGAACTGTTCAGCATTGAACGCGACATTAGTAGATGCCGTGCGGACCAGCGCCGCGCCAGACGCCAGGAACTGAGCGCACCCAAGGTGGCCGATCTGCACGCGTGGATGCGCGAGCAACGCGGCAAGTTGTCCGGCTCGAACGACGTGGCAAAAGCCATGGACTACATGCTGAAGCGCTGGGTGGTGTTTGCCAGGTTCCTCGATGATGGCGAGATATGCCTGACGAATAACGCGGCGGAACGGGCGCTGAGGGGAATTGCACTTGGCAGAAAATCATGGCTGTTCGCCGGTTCGGATCGCGGCGGCCAGCGTGCGGCGGTGATGTACAGCTTGATTGTCACCGCCAAGATGAATGACGTCGATCCTCAGGCGTGGCTCGCCCATGTACTTGCCAGTATCGCCCAGTACCCCGCAAGCAGACTTGACGAATTGCTGCCCTGGCATTGGCGACAGACAGATGCCGCGATGCGCAAGGCGGCCTAGGCGTGGCTGCGCCAAGTTACGTGTTCACCATCGCCCGCGTCGCTGAAATGTTGGTGGAAGATGAAGAGTGGCTGCACACAATCGCCGACGACATGGAGCCGGAAGACGGGTGCCTCTGGGTCTGTGACATCAACGACACCACCACGCGGGCCTTTACCCCGTTCGGGATCGACAGCCTCAAAGAGCTTATGCCCAACTACAGGCGAAACGACACTGGCAGCTGAGGCTTAACCCACGCCGCCGCGGTGCCCACCGGATGGATACGCCGATGGTGCCTGAAGCTCGGCTCTTCCTTCGCCAACACTGTCCGTCGCCGGCGGCCTCGGCCCGGTGACAAGTGGCACCTCGACGAGGTCTTATCTGCATCCAGAGCGAGCTGCGCTGTCTCTGGCGCGCCGTTGATCAAAACGACGTCGTGCTCGATATTTTGGTGCAGACCGCCGCGATGGTACCGCGGCAAAGCGTTTCTGCATGCGCCTCCTCAAAGGCCTGCAGTGTACACCGCGCGTCCTCGTCACAGACAAGCTAAGGAGCTACGGCGTCGCCAAACGCGAACTATTGCCGGACGTCGAGCATCGCGAGAGCCGCTATCTGAACAAGCGGGCGGAGAACTCGCATTGGCCGACCCGGCGGCGAGAGCGGCAGATGCAGCGGTTCAAATCGACGCGCCAAGCCCAGCGTTTCCTATCCGCTCACGCCTTCATCTCTGGGCACTTTCGCCCACGGCGTTATCGTATGACAGCCGGCAGTTACCGCGTGTTGCGTGCAAAAGCATTCAAGATGTGGACACAGGAGACCTGCGCCCGCAGCGCCGGATGAGAACTCCCGCTTAACTGTGCTCAGCCTTTTGCTGAGCTCAACCACGCAACGTGACAATGCCACTGCCGCCCATGCTCGACCTTGAAGCGGCGACCGGGGAGGGCGCAGTGCCGCAGCATCCGGACCTGCCAGGCAACGTGGCGACGGCAGCCGCGGTGACCGAAGGCGACGCAAGCGCTGCACCGAAGGCGGCTTCACACGTCATCAAGGGCCGCGTCTGCATCGGGCGAAGAAGCACCGTGCCACTGGAAAAACGGGGCTGTATTGCTCACTGAGACCACGCCCAGGAATGCCTCATTGTCAGAGCGGCGCTGCAGACTCCGCACAGCTTCCGCGCGGACCTTGCGGGTCAGCTCCGCCTGGTTGAGGGCGACATCCAGGTACAAACGCCGCCGCTTGGCGGTGCGTTCGGCTTCAAGTTCGCCGGCATGCCCGAAGAGCCGCTTACCTTTCCAGCGGCGCTGCTGCTGAAACGGCCGGTGCGCTGGGTGGAGAGCCGGGCGGAGTCGCTGATCGTGGCGCGCGTGAATACGGGGCTTCTTACCGAATGGGCCTAGATGCCGACAGCCGGGTAAGGAGTTCGGCAACACGCGTCACGAAATACCAAGATCAATGACTTAGGCGTCGTTTGAAGAGGCACCGTGTCCCCACGGTGTGTGCTCGTCAAGCCGGCGATACGTACTGGCCGAACCTCACGAGCGGCAAGTCTGTGACTTATTTAGGAACCCTCGAAGCAGGCCGGGTAGCTCTCGGAAGCTGTATGGCTTCGCAAGGAAGAGACTGCTCGCCGGTGGGTCGCCCAGCGTGGGTATCCAGTTCCCAGACGCTACGAAGATGGCCAAGCCCGAAGCGGCGCGCGAGCGGGTCGCGCCAGCTCCAAGCCGTCCAGCCCCCCGGCATGCGGATGTCAGTTAACAGCAAGTCTATAGCGGGTCCGTGCTCTTGCAGCGTGCAAGGGCCGCTTCGCCCTGCTCCGCTTCGAGGACCCGAAAACCAGATTACGCCAGAACCTCAACCAGCGTGTCGCGAATGAGCCACTCATTTTCAACCACTAGGACAACCCGAGGTTGCAGGGTCATCTTTCTGCAATGAGCCGAAAGAAGACTGCCCGCAAGCAAAATCAGGATTGTTCACCGTCTATTTCGCGCTTACCTTTGATTATGCCGCTCTTTCCACTGCTCCCCATTCCCGTCTCCTCTGACGGGATCGTCGCCATTTTTGGACGAGACGGTGCTGCAAACCAGCGGCGAGAGCCCTGTTCTTCGGCCCAGCCGGGTGAGCGTGAGGTGTCAGAGGAGCCAAAAGTGCTAACAAAGGTTGTATTGGGTGCAAAAGTAAAACCTTTGAGCGAATTTTGGCTGTATCCGGTGGAGTAAAAGGTGTAACGTTCCGGTAGCGTACAGAGGGGAGTAATCACATTCCTCCGGCGCTGCGGAGGATGTGATGCTGGACGACTGTAATGAAATCATCAACGTTAAGAATGTTGCTCGCCGCTTGCCCACTGCGGTGGCTCTCTTGGCCCTTGTGCAGCTAGGGATAAGTCATCAGGCAATCGCCGCACCGCTTCCGGGCGAGGTTTCCGGCTCTGCAGCTTCGCTAGGGCTTTTTGTGGGTGATAGCACGGTCGCCTCGCCCACGCTTCGCTCGGCTTCTGTATTCTGCCCCTGTAATGGAACAAGCGGGGTTACGAAGACCGACAGCGTTTCTTCGGTGACGCTCGGAGTTTCTGGTGCTTTGGTTTCCGCGAGCAACACGACCGTTACTGCGCTGGGCACAAACACAAATAGTATGGCTGTTTCCTCGGAAGGAGCGGGAGTAACCAAGCTCAGCCTTCTGGGTGGCTTGATTACGGCCGATGCGATCACCGCGAAGGCAAGCGTGGGCGCAACGTCCAGCGCGCTCACCGCATCAGAAGATGGAACGACGATAGACAATTTGGTGATCGCCGGGACAAGCATCGATCCTGCTGTCGCGGAAAACACCAGCATTGCCCTTCCTGGACTTGGGTCCGTGACGGTCAAAGCTGTGTCGACTTCCGGGAATGGCCAGAATGCGTCGATTGTGGTGCACGGTTTGCTAGTGAAAGTCAGCGCAGAAAATAGCTTTGGTCTAGCTCTTGGTAGCCGGATCACGGTGGCCACCGCAAAAGCCGGCTACTCGCGCGCCGAACCGCCTGCTTACCTGGCCGGGTCTGGGGTAGGGGCAGAGGTAACAGGCTATGCGGGTAGTGTCCTCGACGAGTCGGTCGGGTTGGGGGGTGGCGTCAGTCTGCCGGGCTGCATTGGAACTGGGGGCGTCACACTGGTGAGCCAAACAAGCAAGTTCAGCATACCCGGCCTAGCGTCAGCCGCATCGGAGCAGGCGACCGCGTTCGGCGGGCTTGTGGGCGCGGCGATGGTGACCAGGACCACTGCGACAATATCCGACATATCGCTTCTTAACGGCCTGATCACGGCGACCACACTTTCCGCAGTAGCTCAGGTGAGTAAGACCGGGAACATTTCGACGGCTTCGGCCCCAGGGTCGGGACTAACCGGCTTAATGGTGGGGGGAGTTGCCGTTCCATCGAGGTCACCGGCCAACCTGAAGTTGACACTGCCTGGCATTGGTTACGTAGTTGTCAATGAGCAGACGTCGTCTGGCCCATCAAACAACAGGATTGAAGTAATCGGATTAGACGTAGCAGTGACGCAGACCAATTTGTTCGGTATCCCGGTAGGTACTCGCTTGGTACTTGGGCGTGCAGTCGCGATAGCCCGACGCTTCTGAAGCAGGCTTCAGAACGGTGCGCAGACTGTAAGAGGATCAAGGTCAGGGGCGCCGAACCCCTGACCTTGGTTCGCAATTGCTTGTTTGGGAAGCTACAACCGCCTGCTCTCGTCCCCAGTGCTTAGTTGGAGGCATGCCGCTTCTACCGCCGTTCTCCGAGCCCGTCCTCCATTTTTGAGGTCGCCGCCATCTTTGACGAGGCGGTCCTGCAGTCTAATGACAGGCCGCCCTCCGTGTTCGGTTAGTTTGGGTGACATCTCGCCGCAGCGCTGAACGCGACGGGTTTCCACATCGTGCAGGCGCCGGCGGATGCCCGACAGCCCACCCTAAAGCGTCCGCGAGATGCAGGCGGCATTCACAACAGGCGCCGCCAACTCGGTAGGCGTCCGAGCCAAGTCGCGATACAGGCCTGCGCGGGCTTGACAACAATGCGATTGCAACCTCTGATTGCATCATGCGATAACGGTGAGGGCGAAACAAAGCCTTAAGGAAGAACGATGAGGGACTGTTCCCAGGCCGGAGATCGTCCGGTGTTCCACTTGCCTCAAAGCCCGGCATTCTGGCTCGCCGGAGGTCTATCATGCGGCTTCTGGTGGGCAGCTTGGGCTACAATAAGCCGTATCTTTTGACAACGAGGCCTTAAACTAGATCTCTGAAGCCCTGACGCGTGAGGGCATCCCGAAGCGGCTGTCAATTTGGTTCAAGACGGCGAACCAAGATTTTGCCATGCCTATTTCCCTGCGGTACGAGATCGATGCCCGTCAGCTAAGGGTTTGGCAAGAGGGCGAAGGATGGGGCACAGGCTCGCCGTCTTTTAGCCCAGGCGGCGATCTACGAAGGTGAGACCCGGACGCAGGCGGCGGGCATTGGCAGCGTCACGCTGCAGATCGTTCGCGATTGGGTGGTCAAGTTTAATGCGCAGGGGCCAGCAGGGCTGATTGTTCGCAAGCCGCATCGGCAACCATCTCGCCTGACCGCCGAACACCGAGCTGCGTTGGTTAAGGTGATCGATGATGGGTCGATCCCCGCCATCCACGGCGTGGTCCGCCGGCGCCTCATCGACCTTTGCCAATGGTTTTGGGAAGAGCACCAGGTCGTCATCGCCAAGCCGATGCTAAACCTCCCGCGGACCTTGTTCAGCCGCTGGCGCTCGGTGAGCGCAGGCGATCGATCCTGTAGACGCCGATGCCAACGTAGCCTTTATCTCGAATAATTGTCCGCTCCGCAGCACGGCACAGATGATCCTCGCCAGCTTGGCCGCGAGCGCCACCATTACGGAGTTCACATGTGCCCGCGCGAGCAGGCTCTTAACCATCCTCCCAGTGGAGTTCGGCAAGGCGGCACGCGCACCGTGGATCAGCATCTTGTGTAAGTAGCCGTTCCCCCCCCCCCCCGCTTGCTGATGCCGAGTAGCTTGGGTTTGCCGCCGGCGGTTATCTGTTTCGGGACCAGCCCCAGCCACGGGCCAAGTCCCTGCCCCGTGCGATTGTTTGGGCACGGGCGATTGCAGCGGCCAGTGCCGTGGCGGGCATTGTCACGTTAAGTGGTTGAGCTCAGCAAAAGGCTGAGCACAGTTAAGCGGGAGTTCTCATCCGGCGCTGCGGGCGCAGGTCTCCTGTGTCCACATCTTGAATGCTTTTGCACGCAACACGCGGTAACTGCCGGCTGTCATACGATAACGCCGTGGGCGAAAGTGCCCAGAGATGAAGGCGTGAGCGGATAGGAAACGCTGGGCTTGGCGCGTCGATTTGAACCGCTGCATCTGCCGCTCTCGCCGCCGGGTCGGCCAATGCGAGTTCTCCGCCCGCTTGTTCAGATAGCGGCTCTCGCGATGCTCGACGTCCGGCAATAGTTCGCGTTTGGCGACGCCGTAGCTCCTTAGCTTGTCTGTGACGAGGACGCGCGGTGTACACTGCAGGCCTTTGAGGAGGCGCATGCAGAAACGCTTTGCCGCGGTACCATCGCGGCGGTCTGCACCAAAATATCGAGCACGACGTCGTTTTGATCAACGGCGCGCCAGAGACAGCGCAGCTCGCTCTGGATGCAGATAAGACCTCGTCGAGGTGCCACTTGTCACCGGGCCGAGGCCGCCGGCGACGGACAGTGTTGGCGAAGGAAGAGCCGAGCTTCAGGCACCATCGGCGGATGCTCTCATAGGAGACAATGATGCCGCGCTCGGCCAGCAGCAGCTCGACATCTCACAAGCTCAGGCTGAACACGTGGTAGAGCCATACCGCGTGGCTGATAAGGTCTGCCGGGAAGCGGTGACGATGGTGCGGGTCTGGAGGCTTCCTCATCCCCGCTTCCTCGAGAGGGTGTTATGCACCTTAACCAGGGCGGCTGCGTTCTTGAGCATGTATTCGATGAATGCGACAAGGTGGAAGCCCGCGAGTGTTTCGGCGTAACGCTCGTAGTCTTTGACCAGTCGCCGGCATCGTGTTGCCCAGGCGAAGGATCGCTCCACCACCCAGCGTCGGGGCAGCAGCACAAAGCCGCGTTTAGCTTCTGGCAGCTTGACGACGTGCAAGGTGATCCCTTCGGCTTTCGCGGCTTCGGCTGCAGCTTCGCCAGTATAGCCTTGATCGACAAACGCCAGGGTGACGTTGTCTCCCGTTGCCTCTTGAACGTCCGCGGCAAGGCGGGCGACCGCCGCGCGGTCACCGACATCGGCCGGCGTCACGTGCAGTGCGAGCAGGTGGCCCAGCGTGTCGACCGCCAAGTGCACCTTCGACCCGCGCTTGCGTTTGGCGCCGTCATAGCCGGCACGCGGGCCGCTTTCCGGCGTCGAGCGCAGCGTGCGGCTGTCGATGATCGCCGCCGTGGGCTCTTCCTTGCGTCCGGAGGCCAGACGCAGCAGGGCGCGCAAATCCTGAGCCAGCGCCTCGAAACACTGCGCCGCCATCCAACGCTGCATCTGCTGGTAGACCGCGGCCCAGGGCGGAAAGTCGTTCGGCATGGCTCGCCAGGCGATGCCGTAGCGGATGACGTAACGCAGAGCGTTGAACAGCTCCCGCATTGGATGTTCTCGCTGCGGGGCTGCTTGGTTCATCAGAGTCAGATAAGGGGCCACCAGCGACCATTCCTCGTCGCTGACGTCAGATGGATACGGCTTGCGAGCGGCGGCGGGGAAGGAGGCATCCGCCTCCATTAGACCCGGCCTTCGCAAAAGTACATAACACCCTCTAGGCCGCCGCAAACCGCCAGTTAAGGTTATAATGCCTCTTGCTGCGCTCCACCAGTTAACGTGACAATGCCTCGGCGATGATCTCGTCAAACTCGGCAGCCACTTCGTCAATGGTGAAGAGGCCATCGCGCCGCGCTTCCTCCTGGGCTGCCTCGAGGGACGCGATAAAACCCGCCCGCGCCTTCTCTCGGCGCCGTACCAGATCCACACCAGTGCGGACGAGTTCGTCGCGGTCTCGGAAGCGGTCGGACGCGACCGCCTCAGCCGCAAATTGCTCCATGTCCGGAGGCAGGATGACACTGTCCATGTCCGGATCATAGGGCAGGGAAGGGCGAACAGGAAGGTTTTTGGACGGTTGGCAAGCGAGGCAGCCCTTGTCTGACCCGACCGCTCCCGACACCCCTGGTGAGGTTCTACCGCCAGCGTCCGGCGTGCCAGTGATGTCGTCGTCGGCAGTCTCACCTGATGCCGGCCGGGCTTTGGCTGTCGTGTCGCGGCTGGCGCGCTCACATCCGTTGTCGGACGAGCTTCGCGGCCTGCTGGAAGGCAAGCTCGGGGAGGCCGTCTCTGCTGCCGCGGCCTACGCCGCCGACGCAATCGCGCCCGCCACGCGCGCGGCTTACATCAGGGACTGGGACGTCTTCACCACATGGTGCCGGGAGCAGGGGGCGGATGCCAATGCTCTGCCAACCCACCCCGTGCTGGTCGCCGCCTACATCGCCAGCCTTGCCGGGACCATCGGCAAGAGCGCCTAGCGTGGACGCCTGGCCGCCATCGCCTACCACCATCGACGGCGCGGCCTGACCTGGTCGGGCGCCCATCCGGCGATCCGCGAGACCCTGGCCGGCATCGGCCGTGCCCACGGCAAGCCGGTCCGGCCGTCGGCGGCGCTGACCTCGGTCGAGGTCAAGCGCCTGATCGCCGGCTGCGCCCAGGACCTCGCCGGGCTGCGAGACCGCGCGCTATTCCTCGTCGGCTTCGCCGGCGCCCTTCGCCGCTCGGAGTTGGTGGCCATCGACGTGCACCACCTCCGTTTCGAGTTGGACTGCGTGGTGGTCCACCTTCCCCGCAGCAAGGGTGACCAGGCCGGCAAGGGGGCTGACGTCACACTGCCGCGCATGCGCGGCGCCGACAAAGCTGCCAGCGACACCTGCCCGGTGCGCGCGCTGGAGGCTTGGTTGCGACGCGCGAAGATCAGGCGCGGGTCGGTGTTCCGCAGCGTCACGCGGGACGGGACCCTGGAGGAGCGACTGACCGGGGCCGGGTGCGCCACATCCTGCTGAGCCGGGCCAAGCTTGCCAAGCTGACGGTGCACCCGAGCGAGCGCCTTTCGCCGTACGGGTTGCGCGCGGGCTTGATCACCGAAGCATACCTCGCCGGCGCACCCGACGAGCAGGTGGCGGCGCACACGCGGCATGGCGACCTGTCGACGATGCGCGGCTACCGCAAGCTGGCGCGCATCGCCGATCTGAGCTTCACGTTTCGACGCTTTGGACCCAACCGTCAAAAACTCAAATAAGCAGTTCCATGGGCAAAGATAGACAGAGTGACCCCGCCGCCGAAAAGGCCCGCACAACGGTGAAGCGGACCTCGGAACTGGAGCTCGTCGCGACTCGAAACCGTCTAAGGCCCGGCGCGCCTCGTGCTTAAGGCATGGACCAAGCCGCAACCGTTCTCGTAACAAAGCCGGATTTCTGCTACCGGATTCGCAAAACCGCGGTCGCATCGTCATCGGGATCGGTTCCTACGACCATCAGCCGATGATCCGGCCGAAGTTAACCAGCGCGTTGATGTTGGACGTGTTCGGCGACGTCAGCGACGTGACGATTAAACTTCAGCGACGTGACGATTAAACTGAGGTACGAGTTCGGGAGAGGACTCAGAACGCCCCATGGTCTGTTCAGCGGCGGAGGCCAATAAGCGCGCCTGGTACGCAGGAGTCCGGGAAACAGGGCTGTAGATATGATTGCCTAACTACGAGACTTTCTGCGCAACACCGCGAAGTCAAGGTTGCCAATGCCTTCAGGGATGATCTCTAGGATGTCGAAGTGTTCAACCCAGTGCCGACGGACGTGCTCATGGGTCTGGGCGACGTTCCTGTAGTAGGCGACGTCCTCGATCTTGCCATCCAGGGCGCCGTCTATCTGATCGGCCTGGATGCCCTCGCGGACGAAACCTTCGAAGTAGGCCGGGGCGTTCCAGACGGACGACCAAGCAACGGCAGCGGGCCCGCCGAAGCTCATCAGCACGATGCCGCCCGGGCGTATGACACGGGCGAGGTCGGCAAGCCAGGCGAGCTGGACGTCGAGGCGCAGGTGGGTCATGACCGAGATTGAAAAAGCGGCGTCGACCGAGGCGTCGTCGAGGGGGCACGGCGGCATGAGCGGCGAGGCGACGAAATGGCCCGGGCGGAGGTTGTCTAAGGCCCACTCAACGTTCTCTGCATCGATGTCCATGCCGATAACGGTTGACCCGGACCATTCCCTGATGAAGTGCCGGGTGACACGGCCGTGTCCGCAACCCCAATCGAGAAGGACGGGTCTGTCATCGCGCGTGACGCCGTGCAGGGCGAAAAAGGCCTGGATGGCGCAGTAGTGGGCAAAGCCCAGGAACATGGCCGTGCTTGCGTCGGACCAGGTCTGCACGCGAGTCAGCTGGGTGGGATCGGACGGGAAGCCCACGGCGAGCCCGAGGTCTCTGGGAATCCAGACCCGGCCGTAGGGCTCCGGCAGGTCGGCCAGTGGACCGTCGCGATACCGAAAACGGAAGGTGAAAGGATCGGATCCCGGCGCGCTGGCGGCGAGGTCGATCACGAGCCGGAAGTCGGAGAGCAACGCGTTTGGCCAATACCAGAAGTGAAGGCCCCACCCCGGAGATTCCAACGGGTAGGTGAGCTCGTGGGCGACACCGGGGCCGAACTCGACGGTCAGAGCGGAAGGATCGCTTCCGGGCGGCAGGTGAGATCCGACGACCGTTAGCAGAGACCCGTCGTAGGAGAGGTAAGGCACCGCGTGGAACGGCCGGTTGCACAGAGCGACCACGTCGGCGGCCGGGAAGCCTCGAATATTCACACGACCCGTGCGCGGCGGCACCACCAGAACCGCGAGGGGGTCGCCGAAGATGTCGACCACGGACACCTCGCAGGCGCCGTCCGAGCCGGGACGCACATTCGGCAGGGCGCAGCGGAAGGACGCGCCGGCCGATCCGGAAATGGGGTGGGATGGGACAGTCGCCCAGGGCTCCCCGTCGACGCGGACCGGCACGGGACCGGTGAGGACGCCGGTCGAAGAGGTGCCGACCACGTCGCCGGCCTCGTCGATCGACAGGTGGATAATGTCGGATTGTGCGGGTTGCATGTTCATGATCAGGAAGTCCTAGGGAAGCGGTGCGGAAAGGGCCTTATTGGAAACGCGCGCTGCAAGGGATAGATAGGCGTTGTTGCAGGGGTCGAGGGAGGGGGTCCGCGACGCAGCCTCTGCGGCTTCGCCCGGCTTGCCGGAGGCTTCGCGGAGGACGGTATCGACGTACCAGGGCTCGTCGAAAAGTCATTCAGGCTTAAAGCGCTGCACCGGTTGCTGAAGTATAGCTTCGCGACTTGAACGTCGGACGCGTGTGGCTCGCAGGCGCCGAGCGCTGACATTTGGGAACGGAGCCTGCGCAAATCCAGGAAGCCGACCAGGGCTACGACGTCGCGCTCGTTAAAGGTGCTCTTAAGGTCCACGGACGCTACCTGGAAACGTTGTGCATGTCGGTCCGTTCTCAACTTCCGTTTCGGCTGATCCGGGGGGCAATTCGCGAGAAAAGTGCATCCGTCTGCCCGCAGCAACGCTTATCGCCGACGAGATGAACACGTTCGAATACCGAATGCAACCCTGGGTAGGCGGTAAGGAATAAACAGACACTTTGGGTTTAAACAGCGCGCGAACGTTACACTCTGCATAGAGGAATTATCAAAGGTGACCCGGGTGCTGCTCATGGATTCGGTTGCCGAGATCCGCCGCGACCTTTTGGTCCGCAAGAAGGCATCAGTTCTGTATCGTCACGTTAGCCAGCGGTCGTCGACGGCCTGGGCCAGGGTGGTGGGATGAAAAAGCCGCCGAACCCACACCATCGTCACCGCTTCCCGGCAACCTCATCAGCCACACCGTGTGGCTCTACCACGTCTTTAGCCTGAGCTTCCGGGATGAGAGAGCCGCTACCTGAACAATCGAGCAGAGGACTCGCACCGACCAACCCGACGGCGAGAGCGGCAGATGCCGCGGTTCAAGTCGTTGCGCCAGGCTCAGCGTTTCCTATCGGCTCACGCCCTCATCTCCGCGCACTTCCGCCCGCGGCGCCATCGCATGACAGCTAGCCGCTACCGCGCCACGCGTGCGAAAGCTTTCAAGTCGTGGACACAGGAGACTTGCACCCAAAGCGTCGGATTGATTGCTTACGCACTTGTTCGCAGCCTCTCCTTACCTTCAACAGTTAACGTGACAATGCCTTCTGCGACCCGTACGGCGTGATGGCGAAGCTGGTGCTGAGTCGCATCTCCTGGGACGGGGTCTACAGGTGCACCGCCGCGCTCAGGCCGGGCACGCCGGTTGTGAACAATTCCGCCAAATCCTGACATGAGAACTGTGCCGGCGCCGTTTCCCCAAGCGATCGACGTCACATTCTTATGCGCCACGTCGTCCATCGCCGAGGCTTCCCACTGCTCGCCCACGAGGTTTTACGCAGTTCACCAAGTCGAACGTCTCGCCGAGGTTAACGACGAACGGCTTCGATTGAAAGCGACACGATGTTTACTCGTTACGCACACCTGCTGATCCGGCGCATCGCTCAACGGTGCGGTTTCGCAACCAAGGGCGCCTTACGCCGCAGCTTCTGGCGGGTCATTACGACCGTGCCGGGAGAACATCTGATGCAATCTCGGGCGAGCTAGTTCGAACTTCAGGGGTTGAAGGCTGTCTTCCGAAAAACTTCCTCCGGCGGCAAGCTCAGATAGCAAAGTAGTCCGCGCGAACGCTTTAGCAGGCGACGTCCTGTAGGAGGACTCGGTCAAGACATTCAGGCAAAGCCGCTGGCGGCGAGTAGATTGTGCGGGTGATGCTAGCGAAGCTCTCGATCGAAGCCGGCCGGCCTATCAGCCAACCTTGCACCTCCTGGCAGCCGGCTTCACGCAAAGCCGAGAACTGCGTCTCCGTCTCAACTCCTTCCGCAACCACCGGCACACCTAGGCCACGGGCAAGGCCCAGCACGGCTTGCACGATCGCCATGTCCTGACCATCAGACCCTGTTATCACACCCGCAACAAAGCTTCGATCTATCTTAATCTGGTCAAATGGGAAAGCACGTAACGTCGCAAGAGAGGAGTAGCCTGTCCCAAAGTCATCTAAAGATGTCTGTACACCGAGCGCCCTCAACCGCCTCAAGCCGCAGAGGACTTCGGCAGCGCGGCGGATAAGCACGCCTTCTGTGACCTCCAGGATCAGGCGAGCAGGTTCCAAGCCGGTGAAGGCAAGCACCTGCTCGACCATTGCTGCAAACGCCTCGCCCTCTTGCGCCTGCAAGGGTGAGACGTTTACGGCTACTCGCAGCGGGACAGCCCACTGCGCCGCTTCACGACAAGCTTCCTGCAGCACCCACGAGCCGATCTCCCAAATGGCACCAGACGCCTCGGCTATTGGAATGAAAATGTCAGGAGAGATCGTGCCTCGTTGCGGGTGATTCCAGCGGAGAAGCACTTCGAAGCCTGTTACCCCGCCTTCAAGGTCTGCTGAAGATATAGGCTGCCAAACAAGCTGGAACTCGCCTTGCGCAGCAGCCTTATGCAACTCGTGCTCTAAAGCTCGCAGTTCGCGCAGTCGACTATCCATACCCGAATTGAAAACTGCCGCTTGATTTTTGCCTTTTGACTTTGCCTGATAGAGCGCGGTGTCCGCATTATGCAGAAGCGTTTCCGCGTCCTCGCCATGAGTCGGAAACTGCGCGACGCCAATGGAAGCGGTCACTAAACTCCGTATTTCTCCGTTGCTAATATTGTACGGTGCGCGAAGCGCTTCCACCAATCTTTCAGCAAGTGTCGTCGCCGTGCTGGACTGCCCTGTCTCCTCGTGAAGTAACACGAACTCGTCACCACCAAGGCGTGCGACTGTGTCGCTCTCCCGGACGCTCCGGCAAAGGCGGGCTGCGACTTCGCAAAGGAGCTTGTCGCCGGTACCATGGCCGTATACGTCATTAACAGCCTTAAAACCGTCAAGGTCAATGCAAAGTACTGCCAAACTTCCGCCGACGTCTCTGCTCCTATCGACCGCTTGGGTAATCCGCTCGTGTAGCAAGGACCGGTTGGCGACTCCGGTCAGCGGATCATGATGAGCAAGCCGGTATATGCGCTCCGCCGTGATACGATATTCAGTCACGTCCTTACATACGCCACGTATGGCACCGACACGTCCTGAGGCATCCTTTTCCAGGTGCATCTCAGACCAAAACCAAGCAACGCTGCCATCAGAACGCAAGATACGCCATTCCTGTTGCACCGCCGTCTCGCCATTGATCGCACGCGAGAACGCAGCGACGGCGGCCGCCCGATCTTCGGGATGCACAAGGCTCAGCAGGTTGTCCTCGGACGCTGTGAATGTCTCGTAATCAGTGCCGAGCAGCTCGTGCAACTCGTCTGGCATAGACACCGCTCCCGCTTCAAGGTCTATCCGCCAGGTGGCGATCCGCGCGATGCGATGCGCATCTCGCAGCTCGGCAGCATGTGCTGCAGTCGCAAGAGCCGCCCTTTCTCGCTCCTTGGCTAGATGTGCTTCCTCGTCGGCCTGTTCACTTAACAGTCGTATGACTTCGTCATTTTGCAATCCTTCAAGTTGATTCAAGAGGTAAGCCCGACGCTGCTCCCGCTCGAGGCGGTGGTTCGCAAGAAGCGTGAACCCACACGTCGTGAGCACGGATGCGCCTATAAGGCCCTTCACGTCGGAGCTCACCCCTCCGAGAAGCGAAAGGTCAACAATATTACAGAGCACAACCACTCCCGAAGCTGGAAGCGCAAAGCGGAAGCGCACAGCGATCACAACGTTGATATACAACAGCGTAAGTATCGGACTATAGCGGAAGAACACAGCTACGGGATAGAGGCTTTGCTGATAGGCAATCATAGGAACGATTAGGCCTACCAAAGCTGCGCCGATCTGTCCCATCTCTCGTTGGAGCATATGGGGCTTGGTAAGCGTATAGAAAGTTATGCCGAGGACGATTGGTGTAACAATTGTGAGCTGTCCAATAAGCTCTTTTACTGCAATGTCGGGAAGCAGGCGAAAGTAATTAAACAGAAACATGTTAGAAAGCACAAAGCCCAAGAGGCCGTAGCGCACGAAAACCCGGCATCGATCCGAGGCGGTTTCCCGCTCAAATCTCGCTTCAAGATCGGCAGAAAAGCGTAGACGGTGTTTCGGTGCGCCTAGCACTTCCTCGATCGCCTCGGCGCGCTGCCGTGCTGACTTAACACTTGGCCAGTTCCCTAACACGTTATCAGTCGCGTTGTCCATTTGATCGCTCCGCAAAGGAAGCCTCGGGTTTAGAAAACTGGAGTGTTAGCGTTAACGTAACCTGAAGCCGAGAACTCTTACCCGTAACGATTGTGCCGGCAGGACGGTCGCTATCTAGCCAGGACCATCTAGGCTCATTTTGTACTAAGAACGGCATGGCGCGCAACCCTAATCGATTTTCGGTTGTCGCGGCGTCGCTCCTATTCCTAGCTGCTCATATAGCCGTTCGGCACTTTGGGGGGTGTTGCCATAGGCGGGTGCCACCATCCCAGCGCACCACCATCAGCCTGGACCAGACACGATGGAAATAGTTGTTCGGCGCTTCGGCGGGCGCACATGTGCCCAGACTTCCCGGTGGAAGATGGCAAATGGTCGGCGTCTTGTTCTCCGCCGATCAACTTGACGCAATCTTCAATGCTGCCGCCGAACGCCGCACGTGGCACGCACCACAGGCTTTCGAACCAGCAGAGGACGGTTACGAATCCTGATTTTGATGTCCAAACGTCAGAGGGGGGTGGCACAATGGTTGCTGCGGTGCAGAGCCCGCCCGGCTTACGCACAATCACCTGGATCGCGAAATCCCCTATATAACAGGTAAGATGCATTATCTGTGGGGTGCATCTGACCGCTACGATCAGACCCGGTATTCGGCTCCGCCATGCCGGAAGAACAGAAAGGGCGCTACTTGCAATACCCGCTTAAGCCGGCGGGACCTCTGGCGCCCCGGCCGCTCTGCGAAGCTCGAGGATTTCGTAAACGCCGCGTACGCCTGCGGCTTGTAAATTGTGTCGCCGAGCCGCGCGGGTGAAGGACCATTCAGCGGGCATTACAACACGCCGCCTTGCGACCCGCAAACGCTAAAGAGCGAGCTGCACCGCAGATGATGAAACACGACCGCAGCCGCCCACCTATCCGGGCGCGGTGGACAAACAGCGGCTCGATCGACGATAGTGTCTGCGCTTGTGGTGGAAGTTCCCTTTGCAGGAGCGGGTGTAAGTTGAGGCAGTCATCGGATCGTATGGCTAAGGCGAATTGGTAGCTTCGACCTGAGCTGACGAGGACCCGATGACCGAGAGCAGTCTACCGCTTGCCGAGCTACTGGCAGAAGCCGATGACGGTAGCCACTTAATATCTATTAGGTATAGGCTGCTACATCGCGCAGCTAATAAGGAAAGCCGCCCGCTCTGCCTGTCACTACTATAGCGTAACGTTTGATGGGGATTGGGCGGACGGATCACCTAGCACTTTGCCGGTGGTGCGTCATGAGAGTCCTTCTTCCGCGGTTTGGCCCAGGCGTTTCCCCGATACAGGGCAGGGTTGCTCGAGGTCGCGGCTCGAAGCCTATCGTTTCTCTAGCGCCTGATGCAGGCCGGAAGAGCGATGCCGGGCCTCACTGACCACCTGACGGTCATTGGATCGGTGTTCCTCGCCCCGCCTGCTCTCGCCTCGTTGCGGCCGTCGAAGCTGCATTCGTCATTACCAATTCAGTTCCGCTGCCAGCGGCTATGCAACTTACCCCGGTCCGGCTGTCGACATTCGGGCGATTGCTGTCGGGCTCGGCTTAGCCCGCTCGGCGCGCCGCGTCAGCCGCCCCGGTGCATGTAGCGGACGCGGCAACCAGCCTAACAACTTAAGTTAGTTGTGACGACGCCGTTCGGCTTGCGACTGTCAGGCGACGGTGTAAACCCATCCATTAGCGACATCAGGAACCCAGCCACCCTGCGTAGCAGAACGAGGCAGGATGATGGATCGATTGGGCGTTTTTCCGCACGGCAGGGACGGGCGGAGACAGGTGATGAGGGCGCCGGATGAGGTGTCGACGATGCAGCGGCTTCACGAGCTAGGGTGGGGCAAGCGCCGGATCGCGGCTGAATTGGGTGCAATCGGAAGACGGTGCAGCGATATCTGGCGGCTGGCTTGGTCGCCGTGCCGGGTTCCAACCCGGCCCGGCCAGCTGGCGGGACAAGCTGTTTGGTTATCTGAGCGGCTACGGCGTCACCGAGGCAACGCGGACGTTGGTGCGTCAGGAGTTGGCGTCCGAGTTGGGCATCGTGGTGAGCCTGCGTACGGTAGAGCGGTCGGCGTCGCATCTACGGCGTGAGTTCGCGGCGAGGGCGCTGGCGAAGGTGCGGTTCGAGACGCCGCCCGGCCGCCAGTTGCAGATCGATTTTGGCCAGCGCCGGATCATGATCGAGGGCGAGGACCCGGGCCGCGTGTTCTTATTTGTTGCAACGCTCGGCTACTCACGGAGGATTTATGCGGCGGCCTTCCGGCACGAGCGGTAATCGGCGTGGCTGGAGGAACGACCGCCGGCAGGCTCAGGCTAATAAGACGCTAGAAGAACGCTTATCACGTCTTATAGGTATGCTACAGCTTGCTCCATGGCTAACCCACTCACCGAAGCCCGCAAGCGCCAGCTAGCCCGCCTGGACGGCACCAAGCCGCCATCTCCCCGAGCGGCCATGGCGCTGGCCAAATCGCGAGAGTATCAGGACGCCGCCGATGCACCCTCGACGCTTCGGGCCTACGCCGGCGACCTCGCCAACTACAAAGCCTGGTGCGAGAAGCACGGGTTCGCCCCCATGCCGGCCACACCCGAGATCGTCGGCGCCTACCTGGCCGCCGCCGGCGAAGGCTATGCCATCCCAACCCTGCGACGCCGGGTGGCTGCCATCGCACGTGCCTGCGGCGTGGCCGGCCAGTCGCTCGACACCAAGCATCCCGCCATCCGCGAGACGCTTCGTGGCATCGGTCGCAAGCACGGGATGCCGGCCAAGCGCTCGGCCGCGCTGACCACCACGGAAATCAAGAAGCTTTGCCGGGCCTGCGGACTTAATCTCTCGGGCATGCGCGACAGGGCGTTGTTCCTGATCGGGTTTGCTGGAGCAATGCGGCGGTCCGAACTCGTCGGATTGGACGTCAGTCACATGACGTGGACGACAAGCGGCTTGAAGCTGTTGATCGAACGATCAAAGACTGACGCCGGCGGAGAGGGTGCCGAGATCGCCATTCCTCGCGGCCGGTTGGAGGAGACATGCCCGGTTAGGTCGCTCAAGAGCTGGCTTGAAGCGGCGGAGATCAAAACGGGCCCACTGTTCCGAAAGGTCAACCGAGGCGGCAAGGTCGAAGCTGCCAGGCTAACGCCGGACGGCGTACGTCAGATCCTTCTGAAACGCGCCAACCAGGCCGGCATCAAAGGCACGCTCGCGGAACCGATTAGCCCGCACGGCATGCGCGCCGGCTTCGTAACGACGGCTTACCGCAACGGCGTGCCGGACGAAGAGATCATGGGCCATACGCGGCACCGTAGTCTGACGACCATGCGCAGTTACGTGCGGCGGGCCAAACTCAGCACCACCAGTCCGGCCGGCAAACTCGGACTATGATCGTGCGGTCTCGTTACGGTTGGTCGATGCCCCAGGATCTGGCGTGAGCGGTTCGCCGGAGGTTCTTGCTGGTGCTGATCGTTTTACCCGCCCCACCGGCGGTTTCCACTCACCGCGGCTGCGAGCAGTCCAGGCATAGCGAGGATCGTCATCAAGCAGGTGCATGTGCTCCGCGAGCCGGTTCCGTTCCAACCAGCCAGCCGCCGCGTCCAGCTCGGCCAGCGTCATCTCAGCCCGGCTCTTATTGCCGCAGACGCGCTTGAGGACGGCGTTGTAGCGATGGTAGAGCCCGGGTCCAACCAGGCCACTTCGCAGACCCGCTCGCCCTTCCTCGTTCTCGACAGCCTGTGCCGCCACCATCTGACCCAGTCGCGCCCGTAGTCGTCTCTCCGTGACAGAGGGCGCCTCGAGTAGCTCCGACTGCGCCGCCTGCAGTTCAGGCCGCTGCATCGCCAGATCCGGACCAGGCTGCAACGTGCTGAACCGCATCGCCAGGGCACTCGACCTGAGAGGCGTAATGCCCAACCCGTGCGGCTCAAGCTGGTCCTGTAGCCAGAGCGGCAGTGTGCCCTGCCCGCCACCCGGCTTCAGCCGCCGCGCCAGGGTGCCCTGTTCGGTCTCCATGCGATGGCGGAACTGCGCGAACAGCGGATCGTCAGGATGAAACACCAGGGCGCGCTGTGTCTCGTAAGGGCCAGCTTGCAGATCGACCCTGGATGCCCGGGCAACCATCTGCTCGAGCCAGGAGCGAGAGCGTATGTGGGTCAGAGCCGCAATCACCGCGACCTCCGGCACGTCCAGACCCTCATAGGCCATCGCCACCGTGACCAGTATGGAAGGCTCCGATCGTAGCCGGAAGGCCGCCAAAGCCGCGTGTGCGCCCGGGGTGTCCGCAGTGGCGAGCTGCGCCACAACCGCGTTTTGCGCCGCGGGCATCCAGCTCCGGAGAACGCCGAGGTAATGCTTCGCGGTTGTCTGGTCCGGTGCCACCACCAGCAGCTTGCCCAGACCCCGTGCAGCCTCCCCTGCAGCTAACCCACGCTCCTGGCGACGGTGAGCGCGCAATTCGCGTATCGCGAGGAAGGCCTCGCGGAGCAGCGCCTCGGCAAAGCCGGTGCGCAAAGCGGTGAATAGCGTCAGCCGGGTCGTCTCTGTCGGGTAGCCTGTTGCCAGACGATGTGGGCCCACCTCAATGCCCTCTTCGTCCCGCCAACACGCTTCACCATCGAGAGCACCGAAGGTGACTGGCAATACAGCCTTTTCAGCGAGTGCCTGTGCGCGGGAATAGCCGACGACCGCCCAGCCGGGCGCATCGAGCTCTACCTCGCGCGTGCGGACCTTTGGTCCTTGACGATAGGGCAACCAGAGAATGCCTCTCCCGTCCGCCCGCTCCAGAGTGCCGGACAGCAGCAGCCGGAGGGCTGCACATTCCAGCAGCGGAAGAAGTGCGCGGGACCAGGCGCTGGCTGGATCCTCCTCGGGGCTGGATGCCGCCTGGGCTGCGGCAGCAGGGTCGATCTCCGCCAATGCCGGGAGATGATGCACCTCGTCCAACACCAGCAGTGTTCGGTAACGCCGGAACTCGGCCAGGTGCAGATCGGGTGCCGCGGCGATTGCCTGGTAGGTAGTGATGTATCCGGCCATGCCGCGGCTCGGGTCGGGCGCGTTGTCGGCGGCACGCACCGCAAGCGTATGGTCCAGCGCGCCACGCCAGAATGCGTCGGCAAAGGCTTCCTCGGCTTGCAGGCGGAGTGTGTCGCGCGGAACCACCCAGCATACCCGGTCAATGATTTCGGCTTTGAGCAACGGCGCCGCTGCGATCACCGGCAACAGCGACTTGCCGCCTCCAGGCGTGACAGCGGCGAGGATGTCGCGCACATCGGGAGCCTGTCCGGCTGCGATCGCCTGCACGATCGCAGCAAGCTGAGCCTGGTGGGTGCGCAATCGGCGCGTGGGTGACGATGAGATGGACCACTCTCCAGCATTGTGCCGGACGAGTCTGAGTCACCGGACGATGGATGTGAATTCCAAAAGCACATGATGCCGGCGAAAGCGGTGCGAAATTCGACGAGCCCGGAATTACCAACGCTCAAGCTTCGATTCAAAAAGCCGGCATTCGCATAAGTTGCGGCTGTGGTCGAACGCTGGATCTACCAACCACACTGCTGCGCTTACAAGGAACTCGCCGACAGGTCATCGGGCTGCTCGAGCCTTTTTACGGCCTGTATTCCGGCAGCGGTAAGCCGATACCGTCCGCGCTGCACACGCTCGAACCAGCCGTAGACGTTCCTGAGCAGGATCGCGCCGGCGTCCTCCGCCACGCTCTTGAGGTCGCGTGGTCGCCTGGGCTCCTCAACCATGGCCAGGGCGCAGGCCAGAGCGCGTTGCCGGTAGGCCGTCATGATTGGCAGACGGGTGGAACCACCAACCGTCGGGTCGCCCCGCCGCCTTTCATGTTCAGTCAGGAGGCGCTTGCGCATCCTCAAATCCAGCCGCGGCTTGTAGGCCGTCGGTTCAGCAACAACCGCAACGGTGTCGTGCCGCGTGTCGACGATCAACAGGCCAAGCCCGAGCAGCCGGCAGAGTCGATGCACCCGACTGTCCCGATCCCGCCCGCGCTGGCTGCCAGCCACGGCCAGGTAGACCGCATCGGTCGCTCGCATCCGATCCACCGCTTGCAGCACTAGGTCCAGAGTGAAGGAGAGCTTCAGCTCCGCGATGACCAACAATGGCGAGCTACCAGGGCGAACTGCCACGATGTCGCAGCCGCAGACCTCTCCCTTGGCCGTATAACCTAGGTCTTCGAGAAACGTCTTCACCGGTGCGTAAAGCGCCGTCTCCACTCGTACGCCGTCCGTGCCGGTCGAAGCTAGTTTTGTCGGTGAAACAAGCGATTGAACGGTGTCAGGCAGCTTTTCTGGTCCTCATCTGTGCCGCCTACGCGCCCTTGAAGATCAGATCGCTCGGAGCTTACGTGGCCGGGATGGCTGAGGTGCCGGCGGCGTGACCACAGAGAACCGTACCGGTCCCTGGTAGCCGTCATCCTCGATCAAGCGCAGCTGCACGCCTGGTTTGCCTTGCTCGACCGGCACGTCGAGCGGCACCGGCCAAGCACACTCGGCATGGCCCTCCTCACCTCTCAGGGCGAGGAACACGACCCGCTCGACGTTGCCGGTCACACCCGTCTCGATGGCCAGGCGGAATACCAAGCCGTCCGCCTCATCAATCCCTAGGGCCAGGCCGAGCTGCTGGGCCTCCGCCTCTTGGCGCCGGAGCGTCCGCACCGTCGGCTCCTCGGCAAAGCCGCGGTAGAAGCGCACCGGCACCTGCTCGATCAGGAACACAAAGTGATGGCTGTCATCCATCACGCGAAGCCAGGGGTGAACGCGCGCGCTGGCCGCCCGCTTGAGCCGTTGCTTGCCGAAGGCGTAGGCGCGGCAGCCTACCGACCAACTATCGTCCCCCATCTCGTAGGCCGCCATGGCCACCGCATCCCGCCGCGCATTGGCCAGCAGCCTGGCGCAAAACCGCAGACGTTCCTCGGTCAGCGCCGGATGGAAATCCCAGGGTTTTTGGGAGGACGAGGTGTCTGGTGCCGAGTCGGTCATGTCACAGCCTAGGTGGACAGCGGCCAGCAGAGCAACGGAGTCATTGCCCAGGAACGGCTTTTCGCCCCTAACTCTGGCTCTGTAGTCAGGCGATGTTGGCCGTGTGTCACGACGGTCTTTAGATGTCGCAGAACACCGGCACTGCATCTGCACGGACCCGGACGCCTCCCTGAGCCAGGCTGTGGCACAGCGCGGCGCTGTCCAGGCGCAGGTAGCGTGCCAAAAGCTGCACGTAGATGCCGACAAACGCCGGGCCGTGGCCGTCTGAGTGCCCGTCATACGTCGTCGTCATCGCGTGGGCGACTTCGTGCAGCAGGCACCAGGACGGCGTGGATGGCGGCAACCGGATCGTCAGGCGGTTGGCATCGGCCAGTCGGCTGCGCGCCTGACCCGGCAGGCGTTCCGCGCGCGGCGGATAGAGCAGGCCCATCTCGGACCAGATGGCATCCACCATGGCCTGGGCGGCCGGGAATGGCACCACGCTGGAATCCTGCGGCCCGATTACACGATCTTCCCAGGCGTAGACCCGCGCTCGTTGACGATCCGACATCAACGCAGCAACCCCGTCTCGCGTCCCTCGATTGGGCGGCGCAGGTTAACCCGCTCGCCGGCAGCCCGGCCCTCCCGGAAAGCCGCATTCTGCCGCATGGTCAGACCAGGCATGGATCGCAGAGGCATCCTCCTGGCCCGGAAGGCTTCCTCGACGACCTGATGACGGACGAGCATGAGGGCAGTGCCGGCTGGACGCTGGGCAGCAACGGCCGCCTCACGCTCGGCGTGCATGGCGGTCAGCCGCTCGCCCACCCGGACCGCCATGCCACCCTGGAAACTCGTCGATGCCCGTCGCAGGGCAACGCCGGCCAAGGTCGCTTTGGTCTTTCGGAAACTCGCCACCTCGGTCTGGATGGAACGGGCTATCACGGCAAACAGGTACGCCGCCAAACCGACATCCGTCTCGAAGCCGAAGAACACGTAGTGCGACTGCTGCTCGGTGCGGGCCAGCCAGACCTTGCAGTCGCAGAACCGAGCGAGAGCGGGAACGCACATGTCAACGGGGCGCCGGCGCTGGCCGCCCACCGGGACCTCGACCTGGACGCACGGCTCCTGCCGCAAATCCACCTCCTCCATCGTCAGCGCATACCTCTCGAGCAGACGGCCGACCATCTCCGCCGCCATCATCGCCTCGGCTTCCGTGCAGCCGCGAGCGATCGTGCGCTCGGTCAACGCCCGGATGCGCACCTTCACACGGGCGAGTTCGTCGTTCTGGCTCAAGTGAAATCCTCATCAGCGAAGGCCAGATTGGCGGCTGCTTCATCATCGATGGAAGGGCTTTCCGCCGGTTCCGGCGTCGAACGCTCGACACGGTTTTCTTGTGGAGAGACCTCCAGGTCAAGAGCATCCGCGCCGCCCCCGGCGACGGCGATCACGTCCCCTATCCACTCAAGCGCAAGAACTATGACGATCTCAGCCTGCCGGAGCTCCTGGCGCCGCGGCTCCTGATACTCGTCCTGATGCCCGAGGATCCGGCTGCCTGGCTGCAGTGCTCGCCAAACCAGCTCGTGCTGCGGCATTGCGCATATTGGCTGTCGCTGGCCGGCGCGCCCGCGACCGACAACGAATGGAGCGTGACTGTCCAGGTGCCACGTGCGAATCTGTTCACGGTCGAAGGCCTGAGCGGGCTGATGCACCGGATCAACGAGGGAGGCGTGCCATAACGGGACATATGAACGGACACCACGCCTTGCAGGCGCTGAAGCCGCTCGAAGTGGCTTCCTACCTGCGCGTCCAGGGCTGGCGCCAGGAGGCGGATCTGAACGGCAAGGGCAGCCTTTGGCTGCTGGGGCCGGTCAACGGTCACGACGAAGCCGACGTGACCCTGCCGCTGGGCCGCGATCTCGGCGATTTCGAGCTGCGCATGAGTGAGGTCGTCCGCACCCTTCGACGCGTCGAAAAGCGGCCGGAGGCGGAAATCCTGCAGGACCTGCTGACCACGAGCAGCGACCTGATCCGGGTGCGCGCGCCGAGCCGCGAGGCGGACTCCGGCTCGCTGCCGCTCGAACAGGCGGTCGCCTTCGTGGAGCGCTCCCGTGACCTCGTCATGGCCGCCGCCTGCGCGGCCGTTGGCAAGCGCGCCTCCTACCCGACCCGCAAACCGGCCAAGGCCACGGATTACCTCAGCCGTGTCCGGATGGGTCAGACCGAGCGCGGCAGTTACGTCCTGACGATCCTATCCCCGGTCGCCCCGATCCTGGTCTCACAACCCGAGCTGCCGCTCAACGACGACACGCCCGATCCCTTTGAGCGCCAGGTGACGCGCACCCTTGCCGAGGGCCTTGCGGCACTCGAACAGGCTGCTCGCCAGGCGGCGTCGTCCGGCGGCATGGAAGCCTTCCGGCAGGCAGTGCAACTCGGCGTCTCCGCCAACCTCTGCGACGCCGTGGCCGGCCTGGCGGCTGTCAGCCCGGCCGAGGGCTTGGAGGTGCGGGTCACCTGGTCGCGCACCCGGCCGCGCAGCAACGCGGCGCCCTCGCGGGCTTTCCTGGGCAGCGACACTATCCCCCTGATCCAGGAGGCCGCCCGGCTGTTTCGGGACACCGAGCCGGTCGAGGATGTCGAGATTGAGGGTTTCGTCACGCGCCTTGCCCGGCGTCCGGACCAGGGGCCCGGCGAGATCACGCTCGAGGGGCTCGTCGACGGCGACCTGCGCCGGGCCGGGGTCGAGCTTCCCGATGCCGCCTATTCACTCGCGGTCCAGGCGCATGAGTCGCGGCAGCGGGTTTCGTGCAGCGGTGACCTGGTCAAGGAGCCGGGCGGCTTCCGCTTGGAGAACCCGCGCCATTTCCGCCTCCTAGACAGCGGGGAGCAGCCTTAAAGGAACCGCAAGTCTTGTGTTGCGGCATCCGAGTCTCGGGTCGAGTCATGGTGTAGGCGGTCGAGTAACATAGGTGACATTTGGGAGCTGGTTGCCAAACCTGAATCACGTGCACCCGCTACCCGAGCAGTTATCTTTGGTTCGGCTCGATCGCCTGTGTTAGCGTAGGGTGTCTTTCTGCGCCACACGACCGCAAGCGCAAGATCCAAACCATGAACAGATAGCATGAGCCGCCAGCTGATCGACGCCTACTTCAACGAGATCGATCGACTAAAGAAGTTCGCCGGCACCACAACCGAAGGCGTGATCAGCGAGGCGTTCAAAGACCTGCTCAAGGCGTGGTCAAAAGGAAAAAACCTCCAGTTCATCGCCCAATACCAATTCCTCTCGAACCAGAAGACGCAAATACGGCCGGACGGGACGATCCTGCACGATCTTCGCGTGCCGCTGGGCTATTGGGAGGCGAAGGACGAAGACGACGACCTAGACGTCGAGATCGATAAGAAGCTCCGCAGGGGATACCCCCAGGACAACATCATCTTCGAGGATTCGCGTGAAGCGGTCCTGATCCAGAACCGGGTGCGGGTGCTCCGCTGCAAGGTAACCGACGGCAAGGAGCTATTGAAGCTCCTAACGCTGTTCTTCGGCTACGAGCGGAAAGAGATCGCCGATTTCCGCTAAGCCGTCCGGCAGTTCCAGCACGACATGCCGGAGGTGCTGAAGGCGCTCCGCGAGAAGATCGCCGACGCATACAAGGTGAACGCCAAGTTCAAGCGGCGGGCCGCGACCTTCCTGAAGCACGCACAGCGGACGATCAACCCGAGCGTGACCGACTCCGATATCCGGGAAATGCTGATCCAGCATATCCTGACCGAGGAGATCTTCTCGCACGTCTTCAATGAAAGTGACTTCCACAAGAAGAACAACATCGCCAGCCAGCTCTACGCGTTGGAGGACGAGTTCTTCACCGGGTCCGTCAAGAGGGACACCCTCCGCGGGCTGGAACCGTACTACGCCACGATCAGGTCCACGGCCGCGCTGATCACATCGCACACCGAAAAGCAGCAGTTCCTTCGGGTGATCTACGAGAATTTCTACAAGATCTACGACAAGAAGAAGGCCGACCGCCTGGGCGTCGTCTACACCCCGAGCGACATCGTCCGCTTCATCGTCGACGGCGCCGACCACCTGACCCAGAAGCATTTCGGCAAAGGGCTGATCGATCGCGGCGTGGAGATCCTGGAGCCTGCAGCCGGGACCGGGACCTTCGTCTGCGAGCTGCTCGAACGCTTCCGCGGGCAGCCAGCCAAGATGGCTTGGAAGTACGAGAACGAGATCCACGCGAACGAGGTGGCGATCCTCCCCTACTACGTGGCCAACCTGAACATTGAAGCCACGTACAGCCAGATCACCAAAACCTACGCCGAGTTCCCGAGCCTGTGCTTCGTCGACACGCTCGACAACGTCCAGGGCCTCGGTATCCGGCGCGGGCACCAGCATGACCTGCTGGCGGCGCTGTCGGACAAGAACGTGGAGCGAGTCAAGCGGCAGAACCGGGCCAAGATCTCGGTGGTGCTCGGCAATCCGCCCTACAACGCCAATCAGCAGAACGAGAACGACAACAACAAAAATCGCACCTATCCGCACATCGACCAGCTGATCAAGAGCACCTACATCGCGCAATCCTCTGCCCAGAAGACGAAGCTCTACGACATGTACACCCGGTTCTTCCGGTGGGCGACCGACAGGCTCGGCGACGAGGGCGTGATCGCGTTCATCTCCAACAACAGCTTCGTCAAGAAGGCCAATTACGACGGCTTCCGCAAGATCGCGGCGGAGCAGTTTTGCGACGTCTACATCATCGACTTCAAGGGGGACGCCCGGACCAGCGGCGAGCCGAGGAAGAAGGAGGGCGACAACATCTTCGAGAATGCGATCAAGGTCGGGATCGCCATCAGCTTCCTCGTCCGCAGGACGTCATCGAAGGGCTGCGCCATCCACTACGCCGCCGTGAACGACTACGCCAAGCTGGACGAGAAGCGGGCGTTCATTGCGGGCAAGACGCTGGGCGACATCGCCTTTGAGACGATCAAGCCGGACGCCAAGCACAACTGGGTCGGCCTGACCGAGAACGATTGGGATGCCTTCCCGCCAATCGCTTCAAAGGCGACCAAGAACTCGAAGACATCGGCGCAGGTGCGGGCTATCTTCAAAGACTACTCGCTCGGCATCTCGACCAACCGCGATGATTGGGTCTACGGCTTCGACAAGGGCGACGCGGAGGCCAAGGCCAAGGCACTTGTCCAGGCGTATAACCTCGTGCCCGCCGGATCTTCCACCTATCCCAACACGCTGAAATGGTCACGGAACCTGAAGAGGCGGCACAAGACAGGTCGCCGTGAAAGGTTTGATGCCAGTTTTGTCAGGAAGGCCAACTACCGACCCTTCGTGCCACGTTGGCTTTACCAGTCGAGCCTGTTCGTTGACGAGATGGGTGGGGCTGATCGCCTCTTCCCCATCGGCAAGGCGAATCAAGCGATATGCTTCAGCGATGTCGGCTCCCGGACAGAAACATGCGTTTTGGCGATCAACGAGCCAGCGGACCTACACTTCGGCGCGGCCATCGACGCGTATCAGCAGGTTCCCCTTGATCGGTTCTCATCCAACGGGGAGCGCGTGGACAACGTCACGGACTGGGCGCTCCGGCTGTTCGAGAAAGCCTATGGGACAACCGGCCTGCTTTCCCCTGGCCGGGCGGATACCGCCGGCCCCGGAGACGACGAGGCGACCAAGTCGAAGAAGCGCGGGCGCCCCGTGGGAGGAACGCGCAAGCTCACCAAGGAGAGCATCTTCAACTACGTCTACGCCGTCCTCTACGACCCGTCCTACCGCCAGCGTTACGCACTGAACCTCCGCCGCGAGTTCCCCCGCATCCCGTTCTACGAAGATTTCTGGACGTGGTCTCACTGGGGCCGGGACCTGATGGCCCTGCACGTGGGTTTTGAGAAAGTGTCCCCTTGGCCGCTCAAGCGAACCGATAAGATCCCGAAAGAGGGAGCCGCCACGCAACTTCCGAGAGTGTTGCTGAAGGCGAGCAAGGACAAGAAATGCGTCCTGGTCGACAGCGTCACCACGCTGTCGGATATCCCTCCCGAGGCATGGGCGTATCAACTGGGGAACCGTTCCGCGTTGGGTTGGGTGCTGGAGCAACACAAGGAGAAAAAGCCGAAGGATCCCGTGATCGCAGCCTCATTCAACAACTACCGCTTGGCGGACATTAAAGAGGATCTCGTCGTTCTGATCGGCAAGATCTGTCGAGTGAGCGTCGAGACGGTGAGGATCACCGACTTGATGAGGTTGAAGAACAACGTGCCTAACGAAATCAGATCATAGAATGGCAGGAACGCTGGATCGCATTCACGCAGTGTTACGTGTTCGATAACCCGTTTCTCGGGATAGACGCCAAGTGACACTTAACGAAGCAGTGATCAAATGTTCCCTCCGCAACACCGCCAAACCGATGGGTGTCGCCCAATAAACAGTCTCCCAGTCGCTCCCGTCTCAACTCCAGGAAGAACTTCCGACGATCGAGGAACTCGGACGGGAGTTCCCGTTGATGTCCGAAGTGAAGCTGCATCGAGATGGAACGCGCGCTCCGACTACGCTGCGGCCAGCGGCTTTGTGCCGACGCGCCCAACCGGAGCCGGCCCTATGTCGCAGAATCTCGAACGCCGCGGGTTGGCAGCAATCACGCTTGGCGCCGACAAGCCGCAAACCTCCGCCGCCACGCCGAACTGACCGACCTGTCGAACGACTGCGTTCTTGGCCAACACCTGCAGGTCGCTTGATGTCGCGATGTTTCACTCAACGAGGCCCGGGATGGAGTCGGCCCATGGCGACGGTAGGCGCTGCAGGCGGAACTTAGTCTTGCACCCCGTGACCACAACAACTCAGTGGTCTGGTGGGCATCTCGGCATCGGCCGGGGCGGCTTCACTCTGCACTTCGAGAACTCAAGGCTCAACGGCTACGACTACATCAAGAAGGTCGCCATTGACCCAGATCAGCACGCGAACATTCATAGATGCGCTGCGCGTTATGAATGAAGCGTCTCACGGCGTCGAGGTCGATCCGGACGCGGCCGAACATGCCGTCTCTGTCGGCACAGCGTTCCTGGCTGAACTGAGAAACCGGCCTGGTGATGCTTGATCGGAAGTGCACGCCAACGACTACTCCGGGGCTGGACCTTCGAGATCGGGGGGAACCGAAACCCAACGCACCGCGCCGATGGTCATATAGACTAATGCGCCCCGACTGGCACCCGTGGCGCGGAGATAGTCCCCGAGTTGGCTTGCATAGCCGCGCATCTCTGCCTCGCTAGGATTGATGTCGCTCTTCCAGTCGATAACGATATCAGGTCGGTCGCCGTCGAATGCAAATGCGTCAGCCCTTCCAGCGAGCGCAGTTTGAGATTGTCCGCCGACGCTAAAGGAATAGATCGGCCACTCAGGGCGAAGGCGTTCGCGGAGCGCGGCTATCTCCGGGAGTTCAAAAGTGCGCCAGGCGGTAGCCGCGATCTCGCCGGCATCCGGAAGAAAGCCGGCTTCGGTGGAATCGATGATCAGTTCGGCAAGCAATTCACGCGCACGATCCGAAAAGCGCGCGACGTCCGCGACGATCTCCCCATCCAATACCTCCTCCATAAGCTTATGGAGGAGCAGGCCTCGAACCCGCCCCGGGCCAATCGGCGCGTCCGCCTCCGGACCCGCACCGGCCTCTGAAGGGATCACGTCGACAGTCGGCATTCTGTCCGGATCATGATCGCTCGGCCGGATCCAAGTGATGGGCACAGAGGCAGTTTCGATGGCTGCAGCCTCGGCCGCGAATGACTCGCCGGTTTCGAGATTGGGTGGATCTCCGCTAGTCGACGGCGGCGCGGCTGCCATGTGAGCAAGGTCCAACGTCGGCAATACGCCGTAGGCCATGTCCACAATACGCGCCCAGGATCTCTGTTCCGCTTGCCGCAGCTCGGGCACGATCAGAAGTTCTCTTGCGCGGGTACACGCAACATACCAAAGACGCTCGCGCTCACGCGTCTGGCGTTCGTCGTCCACATCGAGCGCGCTAAGGAGCTCAGGCGGCACAACATCGCCGATTACCCAGTGCAACGTGTCGTCGTCGGGTCTATGGACGAACGTCTCACGCGATCGCAGCGCGGTCGCGGCATTGATTGGAATCACCACGGGCCACTCCAGGCCCTTCGCACTGTGAATGCTGATGAGTTCGATGGCTTGCCCATCGGAGTCGACTCGTCCTTCGCTGCAATCCCTGCCCAAACGCCAGTCTCGGCTGAGGTCGCGAACAAAGCGCTTCAGGCCCTTGACGCCATAAGGTCTCGCCCGCTCGAGCACGGCTTCGATATTGGCGTTGGCGCGCGTGCTGCGGTCACCTTCACGGGCGCGCAGGATCGGTCTTATCGCCAGCCGTTCGACAGCTTCCGCCAGGATTAGCGCAGGCGTGGTCGCCCGCGCACGTCGGCGTAGGTCTCGCAATATCATCAGCACCCGGCGTGCGGTCGGATGGGTGATGAGCTCCACCTCCGTCGTTAGCGAGAACTGTGGGATCGCATTCGGATCGCCCTGAGGTGCGGGCAGCCCTGCAATGATATCTAGCAATTCCTCCTCGGTCAGGCCTACAAGGGGCCCTCGCATCAGCGCCCCGAACGCGAGAAAGTCGCTACCATCCGCAAGCACTCGCGCGAGTGCGACGATGTCTTGAACCTCCTGGCGCCGAAAAAGGCCCTTCCCAGCCTGAGAAGCGATGGGCAGCCCGCGCGCCTCAAGCGCGCGCTCATAGCGCCAAAGCTCTGTCCCCGTCGGACTTAGTAGGGCGACACCGCCGGGCATTAGGGGCGAAAGCTCTCCGTTCTCATCGCGAATACGCACATTGCCGATCAGCCGAGCGCAGAGATCGGCGACGGCTTCGGCCTCGGCGTCGCGAATTTCAGACGCTTTCGACCCAGGCGGCAGGTCGATCACAAGCCTGGCTGCACACGGCAAATCGTGGTCCGGCTCGTCCAGCGTCGGAGTGAGTGCAACGTAGTCCGGTTGACCGTCGGCAGAGAGCGGAGCTTCAAAACAGCGGTTTATGTGGCTCAAAATCGCAGGCCGCGAGCGGAAGTTAGCGGTGATCTGCACGATGTTGTCCGGCCATCGTCGCGCGATGGCGCTGCGCGCCTCGCTGTAGCACCGGACGTCTGCTCCACGGAAGCGGTAGATAGATTGCTTGGGATCGCCCACCAAGAAAAGGGCGCCCTCGCGCAAATTGCCGTCCTGCCAACGCGGCGCGCTGTCGTTAGAGGCTATCCGGAACAAAATCTCGGCCTATTATGATCTAGCCGATCGATGCTCCGCGAATCCGTACCTCCGTGCCTGGAATGATCACCTTTGCGTTGGGCGGCCAAAGGACGCTCGCTGCATCGTCCAGGTGTCCTTCGTCATGACCTGTGATTCGGCATGGAAAAAGGACCCCTGTTGTGGAGTGCGCCCCTGTCGGTGGACACTTTCAAGCGGCTGTTTTGACAGTCTGCTGGGCGTGTTGGTTTTCGAACTGCGTGGGGCTGAGATAGCCCAAGGCGGAATGTAATCGCTTCTCGTTGTAGATCTCGTCGATGAAGCGCGGAAGGTCGGCGGTGACATCCTCGAACGTCTCGTACGCAGCCAGGTAGACGGCTTCCACCTTCAAAGTTTTCATGAAGCTTTCTGCTTTGGCGTTGTCGTAGGGGTTGCCGCGCCGGCTCATTGATCCGACCAAGCCGTAAGCCGTCAGCAGCTCACGGTAGGTTTCCGACGCGTATTGCGAGCCACGATCCGAATGGTGAATGCACCCTGCAGGCGGATTGCGGCTTCTGACCGCCGCCTTCAGCGCCGCGACAGCGATGCGCGCGTCCATCGATCGGCTGATCGCGTAGCCGACCACCTTGCGCGACCAGGCGTCCAGGATGGCGGCCAAGTAGACGAAGCCGCCTGGGATGGAGACATAGGTCAGGTCGGCGACCCACAGCTGGTTTGGGCGGTCAGCAACGACATCCTTGGCCAGATCTCGAAAGATTGGGCCGGCGTGACTGCTGTCGGTCGTGACGACATAACGCCAGCGCCGCTTGGGTTGCAGACCGTGCTCGCGCATCAGACGTCGCAGCCTCTTGTTGTTCACCACGATGCCCTGGTGGCGCAGTGCCGCACCCACGCGACGATAGCCATAGCACTCGAACTCGTCGCAAATCGTCCCGATCCGCGCGAGGAGCTCGGCGGCCTTCAGCGCTGCCGAGGGCATATCATAGAAGGTGGATCGCGACAGGCCCATCAGCTCGCAGCCTTGGCTGACGGAGACCTCACGGAGCCGGTGACGACGGAGGTAATCACGCTGGTCGGCCGGGGACCATGCTTCAAAGCCCCCTTTAAAAGCTCGATCTCCAGCGCCTGTCGGCCCACCATCCGCTCCAGGGCGGCAATCTTGGCCTCATACTCCTGCAATAGATCGGCGGCCTGCACGTCGTCATCGAGCGCGCCAGCCTCGAATTTGCCAACCCAGATGCGGATCAGCTGGCGGGAGATGTCGTGCCGCTTCGACAACGCGTGCAGCGTCTCGCCGGCCAGGAACTCCTCAGCTACCTGCCGCTTGAACGCGGCGCTGTGTGATCGATGCTTCGTCATGGCTTCCATCCTCCGGAAGCCCAGCAAAGGGGGTCAATTCAAGTCGCCCGATCTGTCCACTCCCGGGGGCGCACTCCATTGGCTACCGCCTCTGCCTGCCAGACGCCATGCGGACCGGAATTCGGCGACGTGATCTCTTCGCGGCGCCCAGCTTGCGCTACGCCGACCCGCGGATCGGCTTGTTGGATGGCCAAGCTTGGGAGGCAGCGCGGCCGTCGATCTGCCGCACGCTCGGACTTTCAACCGATGCACCGGCCGAGGTTTCACGGCTGGCCGAGCGCCTGAACGCGGCATACCGGGACACTGCGGCCAACCTGCCGAAGAACGCGGCCTTGCAGGTAGATGGCGCCGAGTTGGTTCTCTCCGCTCTCGACAAGCTGGACGAGCCGCCCAGTCTAGTTGCGCTCAAGGCTGCGGTCGCCGCGCGCCTGCCTAGGGTGGATCTGCTCGAGTTGCTATTGGAGATGCACGCTCGCACCGGCTTTGCGGGCGGGTTCACCCATGCCAGCGAGGGCGGCGCACGGGCCGGCGACGTCGCCACCAGCATTTGCGCCGTGTTGGTGGCGGAAGCCTGCAACACCGGCTTCGAGCCACTGATCCGGCGTGACAACCCGGCACTGCGACGCTCGCGGCTGAGTTGGATACGGCAGAACTACATACGCGCGGAAACCCTGACACGGTCAAACGCCACCCTGGTCGCTGCTCAGAACCGCATTCTGCTCGCCCGCGCCTGGGGCAGCGGCGACGTGGCATCCGCCGATGGCGTACGCTTCGTGGTGCCGGTCCGCACCATACATTCGGGTCCCAATCCGCGCTACTTCGGCCAGGAGCGCGGGGTCACGTTCTACAATCTCATCTCTGACCAGTTCACCGGGCTGAACGGCATCACCGTGCCGGGCACCCTACGTGACAGCCTAACGCTGCTCTCGGTTGTGCTGGAGCAGCAAACCGAGCTGCAGCCAACCGAAATCATGTCCGATACCGGCGCTTACACCGACACAATCTTCGGCATTTTCCACCTCCTCGGTTACCAGTTCAGCCCTCGCCTGGCCGACATCGGCGGCACCCGGTTCTGGCGCGCGGCCGGACGAAGAGATCATGGGCCACACGCGGCACCTCAGTTTGACAACCATGCGGAGTTACGTGCGGCGGGCCAAACTCAGCACCAACAGCCCGGCCGGCAAACTCGGGCTATGATACGGCGGCTTCGTCACGGTTGTGCGGTCATGTGAAACACAGATGTTTTCCGAGGCCAGCTTGGATTTCCCTTCAGGGTAGTTGTGGAATTCCCATTTCCGATATTGCGAAGGATTGGTGTGGCTCCGCTGAGTGCCAGGCGATTCTTCCACCCGGAAGGAGAACGCGAATGGCGATGTCGTCCGGCTGAAGGCGATTATTGCCGACCACGACCTAGCACTGGCGCGTATCGCAGCCGAGTCCGAGGACATCCCCGTTCGCCAGTGTCGTCATCAGATTAATTACTTCGCGTCGGCGAGGCTCTCGATCTGACAAGCCCATGGCGAGTTGGACGTAATTTAAGGGTTTCTTTGATTTCCTCACTTAAGCGGGACGGCGTCGGGTGATTTGTGTTTGTTTGGTCCGCCTCCCCTCAACAGATCGAACGTAGGATCGACCTTCGGAAATCCAGCCGCCGGCTTTCTTTGCCCAGAGAAGGTTCCCGGATCCTCCACAGTGCTGATTGCAGTCCGGTGAAGAAATATCTGGCAAATCTCCATGCCTGGCGAGATGGCCAGTGGCACCTCTCCGACGTTGGCCAACTCGAGCGTCAAGCATCCAGAGAAGCCCGGATGTATCCCGGCGGCGGTCTCGATCACGAGACCATGCCGACCCAGCGAGGACTTGCCAGTCACGTAGCCTGACAGGGTGCGCGGAAGCCTCAGCCATTCCATCGTAGCCCCGAGCACGAAACGCCCAGGATGCAAGATGAACTCGCTGCCGAAGCGCACGAAGTGCTCATTCGTTCGAAGGGGCCCGGACTTTTTGGCGATCGCATCGGGAGACCCATAGTCTCTCCAGAGCGCGACGTGGCTGCTCTTGGACTGCTTGAAGGAACGAAACCATCGTCCAAGCCTGAGGTCGACGGAAGTTCCTGCGCGCTCTCGAATGCCAGCAAGATCAGGTCTCGGCACGATTGCCAGCCTATCTGGATGGTCGTCATTCAGAAGCATCGCGTCGCACACTTCGTCTGCGTTAAGCATCAGGACGCGTCCGGTCCAGGTACTCGGCGACTTCGACGCTTTTCAAGACGAGATCGCCCAGGACCTTGTATCGACGCCGCTGCTCTGCCTCAGCCAACCCATCGTTTTGCCGCAGGTAGAGCCACCCGGCGGAGATGATCTCGCCCAGGGTGGCGTCGTCGCAGTAGGGCTCGTTGTGGCCGAATGACTTCAACACGGAGTTCGTCACCTCGGCGCTAGGCGGGAAGAGGTCCTTTGATTTCAAGGTATGGAACAGGTCTTCCTTGATTCTGGGTATTAATCCATCAACTGCTATGTCGACGATCGTCGAGACGCTCCGCTCCGAACGTCTCATTCCCGCGGTTGTCCAGCGTTGGGCAAGAACCGGGTCGACAGAAATTCCGAGTTCGGCGGCAGCGGCGTTCAGCAATTCGAAACGGCGCTTGTCGGTGGGGTAGTTGAGGGTTGTGCTCGAACCGCCTGGCCCAAGAAGGTAATCGTAAGCGAACAGGTAGGATTGGCCGAAGGTGTATAGCCCGAACAAATCGCAGAACATTTCCTCGAGCTGCCTCATGACGTGACCCGAGCAGCGGTCACGGATCACTCCGAGCGCAAGGGCATCCATCGTATGCTGCCGCATCAGTTCGGCGCAAACCCCAGGCCTGGCGTCGAGAGTCTCGACTACCATGTCCGAAACGAGGCTAGAGTAGGAAACCGGGCAACCGAATACCCGCCATGCGGAATGACCGATCTCGTGGCCGGCAAGTGGGATCACGAGTGGATCGTTCGACTCCGGAGCTGCGTTTCCGATCAAGACGAAGTCGGGCAGGAGCTCCATGCTCATCGGATAGGTGAAGGGCACGAACGCCCACTCCGACGATAGGAGCAAGCTGACGTCCTGATCGAGCGCCTTCGTGATGAGCCGCTTGATCACGTAATGAAGTTCGAACGGGTTTCGCACGTTGGTTGATCGAAGGATGAACCCCAGGATCTCCGTGTAGTCCGACACCTGGTCTCCGATGTGGAGGCAGGTCTGATCAACCAGATCCGCGCGTGCTCCAGGCGGTAGTTCGAGCCGGCCTCGGAGATCGACGAAATTATCCCGGATCGTTCTTAGAGCAAAAAGGCCGTCGTCATGAGGGAAGCTTGACTCTGCGAGTTCGCCTATTTGCTCGAGAAACGCGTCGATCCGCCTTTTAGCCGACGAGAGCCTCAACTGGGATGCTGCTTCGCTGTGATCGTCCAAATCGTCCCTCCGCCGATTGCCTGCGCACGAATTCCCTATGGAGGCTCAGGCAAAGATCCACCAGCTTCTCATCTGCATCCTCGGGCTTCTGGGCCTCGGACGCGGCATCGAGCTTGTCGATCAGCTCATCGACGAAATCCCGTATCTGTTCCATGCTCTCAGGCTCGGCGGACACCCGCAGCCGATACAGCTGCTCGAACGGTTCGAAGAATCCCGGCCGCATGTGAGCGACTCTGCCCCTCACATCCTCCTTGCCCGAGGATTGGCGAAGTGCATCGGCAAGGTCCTTCAGCGCGCGGCGGTCATGCGGGGCGCCCCCTCGAGCCCGTTCCAATTCGAACGCCGACCGGAGCGCCAGGTCGCCAATCTTGAACTTGGACAGGCGGGCCGCCATCAGATTGGGGTTCACGGTCATAGTCTCATCCTACCTAGCTGAACCAACATAACATCCACCTAACCGTTAGGCGACTCGAATCGAGTCTCCATTGCCACGCTTAGCCATCGCTCCGCCAGCTCCGCCCTCACGATCGCGGCGCAAGCCTTGGAGACGCTCGTGCCTGCGCAAGTGGCATGAGAACGTATGCTCTCCTTGAGTGCCTCGTTGCAGCGATGAAGCGTCACCTTGCGGTCGAGTTCCACCTTTTCGGGGGATTGCCGGGAAACAAGTTCCGGCAACCTCTTGAGTCGAAGCTCCCGCGCCAGGAGCAGTCCCAGGAGACCCGCCGTGTCAAGTCCGCAGCCGGCTGCATAGGCTTCGAAGCTCGTCCGCTCGCTTGAGGATATGTAAGCGGTGATCTGCAGCGAGCTCATCGGGTGCTATATGGAGCCAGCGCTCGCCGTGCGGCAAGCTCGCCGATGGAAGGGCGGCTCGAAACACGGGCCGTGGACAGGGCACGCGCGGGAAGCTGACCGACCTGAATCCACTAAGGCGCTGAAACAGCGGTGGACTGCTGCTCTGATAAGGGTATGAGCGAAAGATGGCCGACGAAGAAGACATTCGGATTTCCCTCGCGCGCTTCGTCGTGGCGCCCGACTTAGCGGCGGATTTGAACGCGCGGCAGGCGGCGGTGGAGTCGCCGAACGTGGGCCGGCGCGACGGTCGGAAGTCGAGCCTGGCCACTAGGTTGGGGACACGCTCTGCTGGTCCCAGGGCGAGGGTGATCATCGAGCTGAGCTCCGACTTCCAGGAAGGAATCGGAGATGCGAGGCGCGAGGTGCTCTCCCGCCTCTCCAGCCTTGGCCTCGACCGGTCGAGGCTGGAGGAGGCGACGCGCAAGACCAGCAGGCATAACGTCTTTGCGGAGCTGAACCTCCGGGAGATCGAAGGCCTGGAGAATTGGGCGGAGAACGGACCCTCCCCCATCTTAAGGATCTGGCGGGATTCCGAGCTCAAACCGTTCCTGATAAAATCGTTACGAACCATCAAGGCTGACGCCTGCGCGGCTGCATTTGGCGCCCACGGCGAGGATATCGTGGTCGCGGTGGCCGATAGCGGCATTGCAGGGGATCATCCTCACTTCACCCTTCACAGGAACCTCGAACCTCCGGCAGGGCTGAGGCACCGTGACTTCACGGGCTCCCCTGAGCAGCCTCTCGTGGACGGCTTCGGACATGGCACCCACGTGGCGGGCATTGTATCCGGCGAGACGGACGCCTCGCAGAGGCCGGTCGGGCGGGTCTCCGAATTCAGGGACGCCCGCGGCACGCTCCGGACTGAAGTGAACCAGGTGCCTCCGACGACGGTCCTGCGAGGGGTCGCTCCCCGATGCAAGATATTGAGCCTGAAGGTGCTGGACGGGAATGGAAGGGGCCTCGCAAGTTCCCTGATCGCGGCGCTCGAGTATGTTGAGGAGGCGAATGACTACGGTCGCCGCATTAAGGTGCACTGCGTCAACATCAGCCTCGGTTACCCCTTCGACGCGGCTTGGGTCGCGGCTGGGCACAGCCCGCTTTGCTCGGTCGTCAACCGGCTGTCCAGGAGCGGCGTCGCAGTGGTTGCGGCGGCAGGCAATGACGGGTCCGCGCTCGTGGCCACCGAAGGGCGCGTCAACCATCAACGCGTGGGCATCGGTCAGTCCATCAACGACCCCGGCAACGCCGAGGAGGCCATCACGGTCGGTGCGACGCATTCCGTCGCCCCGCACACCTATGGCGTATCCTACTTTTCTTCCCGAGGCCCAACGTCCGACGGCCGGATGAAGCCGGACCTGGTCGCTCCCGGAGAACGGATACTGTCCTGCGTCAATCCAGATTCCAAGAAGTTCCTGGACGCGATGGCGTCCTGCGGCGTCGACATCCGACCGGATTGGACCTATTTCCGGGAAGAGAGCGGAACAAGCATGGCGGCTCCGCACGTGGCCGGATCAATCGCTGCCTTCTTGTCCGTGCGACCGGAGTTCATAGGCAGGCCCGAGCTCATCAAAACAACGCTCGTCGCGACCTGCACGGACCTGAAACGCAAGGCGGATTTCCAGGGTGCCGGCCTGCTTGACCTCCTCCGGGCATTGCAGTCGGTTTAGCGGGGTGGACGCAGTGGCCGGCATCCCGTTCGCATGGCTTCGCCTCGACAGGACGGGTCGGAGCCTGGCTTCGGAAAAGATCGCGGCTCCGATGGGCACGACCGACCTTCTTGTGCTGGCCCACGGCTGGAAGAACGATCAGGACAGCGCCGCGAAGCTTTATGAAGCGATGCTGAGGAGCGCCAGTCTATCGGGCCCGGATGGTCTCGAGGTCGGAAGGCGGCGTTTCCTCTCGATCGGTGTCAGCTGGCCCTCGCTGCGATACGCGCCAGACCTTTCCCTTGTCGATGCGGTGCCGCCCGGCGAGGCCTCGGCCTCGCCGGCGGCCCTGGAGGGTCTAGACGTGGATCGGAACCTCCTGGCTGGGCAGGCGCGTTCCTTCGGCGCCAGCATCGGATTGACGGATCAGGAGGATTTCGCGCGTGCCGCGATCCTTGCGTCTGGAGGAGGTGGCGCCGCGGACGACTTCATCGACATCGTCAGGGCACACCTGACGCCATCTTCTACGTCGGCGGACGTCGCCGCGGATCACTCCGAACTTCTTTCCGCAAGCGGCGCGGATCTAGTCCAAGGTTTCATTGACGGCTCAGGTCGCGCCAGTCCCATGAATCCTCCGGGGGATGATCGGGCGTCCATGGGAACGGGCGGGCTCGAGAACCCGCCCGGAACCTCATGGTGGAGGCTGCTCAGCGGAGGTCGGGCAGCCGTTGCCTCGCTGCTTAACCAAGCCACCTACTATGAGATGAAGGTACGCGCAGGTTCGGCCGGGACCGGCGTCGCGGAGCTGCTCGGAGATCCCTCCATGAGGAATATGAGGGTTCACCTGGTGGGGCATAGCTTCGGCTGCCGGTTGGTTTGCGCGGCCGCACAGGTCACCAATCCAGCATCGCTGACCCTCCTGCAGGGTGCCCTCTCCCACAACGCGCTTGGCAAGGACGTCGGCGCGGGGAGGTCGTCGGGCGTGTTTCGGACGATCGTCGAGGACGGCCGCGTCGACGGGCCGATAGTGGTCAGCCATACGAGGAACGACGTCGCCGTCGTCGTTTACTACCCCCTCGCCTCGATCCTAGCCGGGGACCGCACGTCAAGTTTCGGGATGCGCGAGGCCATCGGCGGCCCTGGCGACCCCTACGGCGGCATGGGAGCGAACGGCGCGCTCTCCCTTGCGGACGGAGAGGCCACGGCCCTGGTCGCTAAAGTCGGCGTGGAACTCAGCTTTACGCCAGGCAAGGTGAACAACGTCCTGGCAGACGACATCATCTCCGATCACAACGATGTCCTCAATGTGGAGGTCGGCGCGCTCGTCCGCAGCGCCGTTTCGTAGTCGCGACTCGGGAGCACGGTATAACCGCCGGGAAGAAGGCCTTCCAGCGTGATAGGAACAAGGCCAAGGAGGCAAGGAAGAGCATGGCCAGCACCAAGGTGATCTTCATAGCTTTCGCGATCGAGGACGAACGGCAACGGGACTTCCTCAAAGGCCAGTCGTTGAGCCCACGTGCGCCGTACGAATATGTAGATATGTCCGTCAAGGAGCCTTACGACACGGACTGGAAGGACCGCGTCAGAACGAGGATTAGGCGATCTGACGGCGTCATCGTCCTCGTCAGCAAGAATTCCCTCACTTCAAGCGGGCAGAAATGGGAGGTGTCCTGCGCGAAGGAAGAGGGCAAATCCATTCGCGGGATCTGGGCGTATACCGACGATCGGACGAACCTTGATGGCGTCAACACTTAACGTCTGGAGCGACAAGAATATTAGCGACTTCATCGACTCGCTGTAGGTGGCGGGATGAAAAAGGCCCTCATCGTTGGCTTGGACCACTACACGCACCTCGGCGGGCTGAGTGGTTGCGTGAACGACGCGCATGCGGTCAGGTCCGTATTGGAGCGCCATGCGGACGGCACAGTCAATTTCACGACACCACGAATGCTGGCAGCGATCGGACCGTCTGACCTGATTGACCGATCTGAACTCAAGACTGCGGTTCGAGAACTTTTCGATGGCGACGCCGATATCGCGCTTCTATATTTTGCAGGTCACGGCCACGTCGAAGACACTGGTGGCTTTCTCTGCACTAGCGACTGCAGAACCGGCGACGAGGGGCTTCCGCTGGGGGACTTGGTGGCCTTTGCGGGAACCTCGCGTGCGAAGAACAAGGTGATAATCCTTGATAGCTGCCATAGCGGCATCACCGGCGATAGACCCATGGCTAAGGGATCTGCCGAGATCAAAGAGGGTATGACGATCCTAACGGCGTCAACGGCGGAGCAATATGCACAGGAGGTTTCTGGAGGAGGGGCTGGCGTTTTCACGACGTTGCTGGTGGACGCGCTGAATGGGGCCGCAGCCAATCTCGTTGGCGACGTCACTCCAGGCAGCGTCTACGCGCACATCGATCAGTCGCTTGGCCCGTGGGCTCAACGTCCCGTATTCAAGACGAACGTCAAAAACTTCGTATCGCTGAGGAAGGCAGCCGCGCCGATTCCGCTGCATGATCTGCAAGCCCTCCCGAAGCACTTCCCCCATGCTGGCTTCCGTTTTCGGCTTGATCCTTCCTTCGAGCCGGAACGCACCCCCCAGCAGAAGAAGGATGTAGGCATCCTGCCGCCGGATCGTGTCAACAATGCCACGTTCGCAGTGTTACAGAGGTATGCCAGAGTTAACTTGGTGCGCCCAGTGGATGCGCCCCACATGTGGCACGCGGCGATGCAGAGCAAGTCGTGCGAGCTGACCGTCCTAGGCGAGCATTATCGGAAGCTGGTCGCGGGTGATCTCCTATGAGCGATGAAAAGCCGGCCGACGAAGCTCGGAGAGCCTACTCGAGCGAGCTTGTCGAAAGATTGGCTGAGATCGAACATAAGCGCTGGTCTCACTGGCAACGATATCTGCATGGCAAGGGATCTCGTCAGGATGACGGGTCTCTGCTCCTGCCCGCGAGCCTCGTCGTCAGGTGGACCAAGGAATTCGAAACCGACTACTCCGAACTCGACGAGGTCCAGAAGGAGAGTGACCGGGAGCAGGTGTGGCGATCTCTGCCTGACGTGGAGGCTGCCATATTAGCCAATGCTTCGAAACGAGGCACGCGCTCGGATGGCTCCGAAATGATCCGTGCGATGTCCCACGAAATCACCCATCAGATTGCTCGACGCGGAACGAAAGTTGTCATGCGGGCTGATGATGGCGGGATCGTGCTGTCAGACTCGGCAGGCATCCAACCTCCTCTCCGCGTCCTGTTGGCAAGCGACAAAGAGGTCTATCTGCGCGACACACAGGATGGACACCAAAGCCATGTTTATCGGCAGATGGCGCGCTGGAGCGGCAAGGAGCCACTTAGCAAGGAGGCCGCGCTCGCGAACATCAAGGCTTGGCTGGATCGACTTTCTTAAGCCCGAAGTATCGCTGGTCGATCTTTAGCGAGGTCGGATCAGACTGCAGGATATTCGTCACCTTCTTAGCCGACCAATCAATCGATATGGCAGTGGCGCTCGGGAGAGATTCAAGAATCCTGGCTTGCGGGCTCCCAATTTGGGCCATCGAATGCGCAACTACTAAATCAAAATAAGAAGCGAGAAGGAGCGTTATCGTGTTTTAACGCATCCATATCTTTGTGCTCAGTGCCTTCCGGCTTCAGCCTTATTCATTTGAGTGCGTTGATCCCTTGGCCATATCCAGGGTTCTTTGCTCGGCTAGATGAAAAGGTGGAGCACGGTCTCGGCGCCCATCTATCGCGCGAAACTTGCCGAAAAGGCCGAGCAATGCTTGGCATCGTATCGGTCGTAGATGATGCGGTCGCGGTGACCGCAAATTCCAGGCCGCATGGCGGTCGCCTTGAGGACGTCAGAACAAGCCGCGAGGCCTAGTCGTCGGCTTTGCGAGCTGAACTGGCCGGCGTCTAAGCGTCAGTGTCAGGGCTTCTCCGACAGATCGAAGACCAGGGCGGCCAGCATGCGCGCTTCATGCTGCTCGCTCCTGTTCACCAGCCTGACCAAGGCGTGGCTGTCCGCCGCGAGAAAGGCCGCCGCGCGAGCACGGTGCCCTTGTGGCGTGCTGGGGCGAAGGCCGATGACCGTCCGCAGCAGCGACGCGAACCGCTCGTCGAGCATCGCGAGCTGCCGCTCGTCCGCAGCGCTTCTCCTGCTCAAGTCGAGCAACCGGCTGCGGCGGTCATCCACCTCGATGAGCTCTTTGCAGGCGGCCACAAACGCAGCGTCCGGCGAAGTGGCATCCAGAGAAATCTCCTCGACGATGTCGAGAGCGCGCGCGCTGGTCTCGAAGTGCTCGCGGACCGGGAAGAAGCGCCGGGGCAGAGCCGGAAGACGGGTGGGATGGGGCATGGGCGTGGATCCTTGGACATGCGGAAAGCCCGGCCAACTGGGCCGGCTCGGGCTTCCAGGGTTGGTGAGCGGAAGGGGACGCAGCCGGGCTCAGGAGCGCCGGCGCAGAGGTGCTACGACAAGCGCGGTCCCATGAGGTCGAGCACCAAGGAGGCCAGCAGCTTCTCCCCGGGCAAGTCCCGCAGGTTTGCGCGTATGAGCAACCCACTCTCGTCGGTCGCCAGGAAGGCGGCCGCGCGTGCGCGGTGCCCGTCCATCGTCGTGGACTGGCAGCCGCACACGTATTCCAGGAGCGGGTCGGCCGCCGCGTGGATGACCTGCAGCCGCCGCTCGTGCTCCTCGTCGTCGTGCCGAGGCTGGCCATCCACGAACAGCCGGTCGCGACGCCGCCACAGCTTTGCCACACGGCGGCAGGTGGCCAGCAGCAGGGCGTCCGGATGCGCGCGGGACGTGGGCAGCGTGTCGAGGACCGCGGCGGCCATGATCGCCCTGTCGGCTACGTAGAAGCGCCGATGGGACGTGGCCGGCGTGGTGTCCCTCACGCCACGGGTTCCCTGATCACGTCGCGAATCAGGGCGTGCAGCAGCCGGTCGCCGAGGCACAGGCCCGACGCAGCGTCGGTCGGCAGGTCCGGATATGGCAGGAGCAGGGCCTGAGCCCGAGCCCGCCAGCCGTCCGGGGTCGTGGCGCGCAGGGCGCAGACGCGTTCCCCCAGCGCGTCCAGGGACGCCCTGAGCGGCGCCATGCGGATGTCGCGCGCGTCCTCCTCCGCGATGGTTTGGCAGCCAGTGCCGGCGGCCGGGAAGATGGCCTCCTCCACCTCCCTGAACTGGCCCAAGACGCCCAGGAACTCGGCGTCAGGGTGGTCGGCGGGGAAGGCCTCCAGCGGCATGGACGCCACCAGGACGCTTCCGAAGGCGACGCGGCCTAGGCCGGAGAACAGGCCGCGGCGGGTGGGGAGGTCCGCAGTTGTCGAGAGTGGCGCCGTCGGTGACGCGGGTGTGCTAGACTGATTGTCAGCTTCAGGCATGGAATGCTGTCCTGCTTGAGGTCAGGCGCGGGAGAAGGTTCCAGCCTTTTCCCGTGCCGTTCTGTTGCCCGGTTCCGCCGGGTATCGTTTGCGCTCGCCTAATCGTCAGGCTTCGAGCACTTCGGACGGAGGCTCAGGCTCGACAGAACAAATCGTTTCGGCACATCGCACCCTGGCCACTACTGCGATGTTGGCGCGAAGCTTCGATCGTCTCTCTCTGGGGAACCTGGCTCTCCTACCTTGACCACCCAAATGAGTGCCGACCTGTCGACCAGCCATGACGTAGCTTAGGCTGCATACGACGAGTCTTGTCGATTTTTTTAGTGTCTTTTCCAAAAATGAGGTGTTCGAATCAGAGTAGCCAGAACCATGTGTGAGCAGGCCGACGATTGTGAAATTTTTCAGATAGCCATTCCGGAGAGACAACGCTTTAGCCGACTCTAATTGTCTTACGTCACAGAACGGCGTCGTAGGGTTTGATACGTGTTTTGGCGTGTTTCCTGTAAGCTCGGCAACAATCTTCATCTCGCCTGTTTCGTTGGCTGTCGGAAACACGAATTAGTCCGGCGTAGCCGTGAGGATTGGCCATCAATGAGCTTCGAGCGGCGACCAAAGGCTCAATCGAATCGTCTAGTCGGCAAAGGCGGCGACGGCCGGTTGGCGATCACCAGGTTCCAGTACGACCAGGACGGCTCCTCGATGATACCCGGCGGCGCGTTGTCGATCGCCTCGATGAATTCCTCGTCCGTGACATGGCGCCGGATGACAGCCATTTCCTCAAAGGTCGCGCGCTCCATCGCATAGGCCATGAAGCGCACCGGGTCGGCGAGCGCGGCCTCCTGGTCCTCGAACCAGACTAAGCGCCGGGCTATCTCGATCAGCTCCGGGGTTATTGGGAAGGGGCGCAACACCTATGCCTCGGGTTAGAAATGGTCTGTCTCGCGTCGTTGTTGGACTTCTGCTTAGTCAACTTCAGCAGGGGAGTTGGCAACAGGCTGTCGGAGCTCGATCAGGAAGCCATCGGGGTCGCTGAAGCTGGCGACATCCTCCATTCGGGTGCGGTAGCGGTCGACTAGGACAGCCCCAGCAGCTGTGGCTTTCGCCATGGCAGCCTCCAGGTTCGTTGTTGAAATGATGAGCCGAGCCTCGGGTGCGTCGCGCCTCATGTAGGGGGACGGCCCTAAGCCAGAATTGTCTATCAGCTCCCACGTTACCACGGAGACGCCTGTTCGGCCCGTGTCTCCAAGTGCCAGCTCCCGCCCAGAGGGGTCTCGAGTAAAAAACATAACGATGTCGAAGGCATCGCCGTAGAAGTCGACAGTTCGGTCGAGATCCTTCACGAGGAAAGTCACGTAGGCTCGTGGCACGCCCTCCCTGGTAACCAGAAGCGGGTCTGACTTCTCCGGAGATCCCGCTGCTGCGCTTTCTCGCTTAGCGCGTCGAGCCATCGGCGCCCTCGCCCCGTATCCTACCCGCGACATCCCCAACCGACGGCGGGGCGGTGAATGGGCAGTCGCGCGAGGCGCTTTTCCCATATGCCACCCCGTTCCACCGGTAGGTGAAAACGCAGGACCCCAGCGACCGCATCTCGACGTCCGCATAACCCAGGTGCGTGCTGTCCAGGATGCCGATTGATCCTGGCTCCGCTGCAAGGAGCTCGGACCAGCCACGGCCGCCGCGAGCGACCAGGTAGTCGTTCTCCCCTGGCTGTCCCAGGCAGGACCCTCCATGCGGCTGGGTGAGGGCCAGCAGCCGCGCGGTCCGCGCTGCCGAGACCGGCGCATCGTAGGCGTCGACCTCGATGGTCTCTCCCGCGCAGGCGGCCAGCAGCTCGCGCACGGTCGGCGCGATAGAGTGTTTGGCAGCCTGGGACTGCGGGTCGGAGAGTGCTGGGCTGTTCGACCGGTCGTGCACGGCCGGAGAAGCAGGTGCCGCCGGCGGCCCTGCAGCCTGGGCAATCGCCGGCGCCGCCACTGCGTTCCCTCGGGCGGTCATGCAGCGCCCGAAGGAGTCGTCGTAGAGGCGTTGGATCTGGTCGTTGTTCGCTTGCACCTGCTCGGCGGTCTGGGCGGCGGCGTTCATGCGGTTGGCGACCGGCTGAAGGGCCTGATCCGTTGTTGCCATGCAGCCGCGGCGATCAGCGTAGAATGCCGCCTGCGACTTGCCTGCGCCGGGAGTGACGAAAACCGTCGGCCCCATGGTTGTGGTGCACGACGATGCCAGCACAGGCATGGCCGACAAAGCAACCAAGTGCCAACGGTGCGCCCGGTCGCGAGGGCGCTGAGGAACGCTTCTCTGCGGATCTGACCCCGTCATCATGGCACTTCGACGCGGACGATTACCTGGCCCTCCGTCAGCTCGAATTCGTACTTGATTTCGTAGACCTGGGCGTTGGACGCCTCGACCTTCCCGGAACAATCCCTCAGCGTCGTGTTAGGCCCTGGCCCTTCGCTTACCTCCGCCTGCCCGGTCACCAAGACGCCATGGAGTCCGGCGTCCTTGACCGCTTGCAGTTGGTCGAAGGTACTGATCACGTCCTGCATGCTCGACTGGTCCATACAGCCGGGCAGGGTCGGACCGGCGTCCTCGGCAGGAGCGGCCGTTTCCACCACGACGGCTACCCTGGCGGCGAACGCCAGGACGAGGCATGCCAGGCATATCCAGAACTGGACCTTGGACGTGCCCAGCCGCCTCGCCCGCCGGAGAAGGTATGCGGGCGGGAAGAGGCACCATGCCATCGACGGCGAGGCAGATCGCGGCAGCCTGCCCGAGCGGGCAAGGTCTCGCTTATCGACGACGATGATCGCCGCGGCTGCCGCAAGAGTGGCCAGCGACACCAGGCCGGTGTTCAGCCCCGATAGCCATGCGACGACAATGGCCAGGGCGGTAGCCAGCGGCAGGAAGGCCAAGCCCCATGCTAGCGCGTCCTGTGACTCCGCGGCGGGTCGAGGGTTAGGGAATGACAAGGGCGGCTCGGCCGCACGACTTCCGGGTGTCTCTCCGGGGTTTGCAGCGTCCTCGGAGATCCCGGTCATGCTATCTGCCCTATGCTCGCCGGAGAGGCGACGGGCATACGCCCATCCTCCCGACCGACGACGATGTCTACCTAATATCCCGTTAGTTGCAAACAGGAAACCCGAATGGCGGGTGCACGGGGCACTGGTCGACAAGTTCGCCATGGAAGGTTTCGGCGAACGGCTGCGCGCCAGGGCGCGCGAATTGGGCTTCTCGGACGCTGAGGTCGCCCGCCGAGCCGGCCTGGGCCAGACGCGGTATGCCGGCTACGTCACCGACCGGCACGAGCCTGACCTGGCGACGCTCAAGCGCATCTGCGCCGTGCTTGGGGCTACCGCGACGGACCTGCTGGGACCTGCGACGGTCGCAACCGAGGACGCAAAGGCGTGGAGAGCCAGGATATCGGCCGTGGCGGAGGCATTGGACGAGCGTTCCCTCGAGATCGCAGCGATCGTGGTGGAAGGCCTGTTGGCGCGCCTTGCCCCCCTACCCGGCGCGGCGGGCCAAGGTGGGTCGGTCGACAAAGGCTGACCCTCGTCGATCACTGGGCGACCTGCGTTGCTGCCAGGTAGCCTGACCCTATGCCGGCCGATCCGATCGCATGGTACGAGCGCCACGCTGCCCGATGGGCTGCCGGCAACGACGCGCTTTCGCCGGAACGCCTCCACGCCTGGCTTGACGGACGGCTACCTGCAGCACCAGCCCTGGTGCTCGACGTGGGCGCAGGCACCGGCCGCGACGCTGCTTGGCTGGCCGCGCTGGGCCATGACGTAGTCGCCGTCGAGCCCGCGGCGGCGATGCGTGCCGAGGCGGCCAGCCGGCATCCCGAGCCAGGCATCCGCTGGCTCGACGACCGCCTTCCAGATCTCGCCGCGACGATGCGCCTCGGCTTGGCCTTCGACGTAGTCCTGCTCAGCGCCGTGTGGATGCACCTCCCCCCTGCTGACCGGCCGCGGGCATTGCGCAAGCTGGTCAACCTGCTCAAGCCAGGCGGCCTGCTGGCCATGACGCTGAGGCATGGCCCGGCCGAGCCCGAGCGCGGCATGCATCCGGTAAGCCTTGCCGAATTGGAGGAGCTGGCGCGGGGTCATGGGCTCGCAATGGAGCACGCCGGAGAGGCCTTGGATCACCAGGGCCGCCCTGGCGTGTCCTGGACCGAGGTTGTCCTGCGCCTGCCGGACGACGGGACGGGGGCCCTGCCGCTCTTGCGGCATGTGATCCTGAACGACGCCAAGAGCTCGACCTACAAGCTCGGCCTGCTGCGTGCCTTGTGCCGCATCGCAGACGGCGCCGCCGGGCTGGCACGCGATGCGAGCGACACGCACGTTGCCGTTCCGCTCGGGCTCGTCGCGCTGACCTGGCTGCGCCTGTACCTGCCGCTAGCCCGCGCCAACTTGCCGCAGGCGCCGCAGAACCGCGAAGGCGGCGAGAAGCTGGGCTTCGCCGGGCCTGGCTTCCGGGCCTGTTGGGCGGCGACGTGTCGCCTCTCGATTTCCGGGTGGGCGAGGTGTTCACCGGCGCGCGGGCGCGAGCCCTGCGCGCGGCGCTCGGCGAGGCCGCCCGCACGATCAGCGCCATGCCCGCGCGCTACATGACCTACCCGAACGGCGGACCGGTGCTGCCAAGCGAGCTGCGGGCGCCACCACGCCCTGGCGGAAACGCGGATGTTCTCGACGTCGACGCCGCGACGCTTTGGGGCTGCGGCGAGATGCGCGTACCGCGCAACCTGTGGCAGGCGCTTGGCCGTTTCGCTTGCTGGGTCGAGCCGGCCCTGATCACCGAGTGGCTGCGGCTCATGCGCGGCTACGCCGGCACCCAGGACCGCATCCTCGATCCCGGGACGCTCTCCGCTGCCATGACCTGGGCCGAGCCAAGCCGCGACGTGGCGCTGCCACGCGCGATGGCATTGCGGATCCTCGATCGCAAAAGTGCCCTTCATTGCGTCTGGAGCGGCAAGCGGCTGGAGGTCGCCACCCTGGACATCGATCATTGCCTGCCCTGGTCGGCGTGGCCGTGCAGCGACCTGTGGAACCTGCTGCCCGCGCATCGCACGATAAACCAGCATGCCAAGCGCGACCGGCTGCCTGCCGAGACGCTGCTGCAGGAAGCCCGGGCGCCGATCCTAGAATGGTGGGAGGCGGCTTACATGGATGGGGAGGTGCTGCCCCGGCGCTTTGCCGAAGAGGCAAGGGCGAGCTTGCCTGGGCTTTCTGCTGCAGCCTTGCCGGCGTCCCGTGATGCTGTGTTCGAAGCCATCAGCCTACAACGGCTACGTCTACGCCATGATCAGCAAGTGCCAGAGTGGATTGGATGAGCGTTTCGGGAGGTTTGCATCGTGACAGATTACGGACTGGTTGGACGATGGCGGGCTAGGTGTCCGACTGACTGATCGCTGCCTTTAGCTGCCCCGCCACCATCGCCTTGTACAATGACAACGTTGGCCCTACTAAAAAATTAAAGGAAATTCTCCACGCCAATACACGGACTGTTTTCACTGCAATCTGCAATCTCTATCAGAGTGGATCGTCCGGCTGCGTCGGAACCTTTGGCATCATGAACGGCTCGCTTGCGAAGCTGCGACCCCCCGGAGAGGTCACGATCCTGAACCGGAACGGTCCTGCTCCCCAGTAGACGTTGTTCCGGCAGTGGCGCTCGCATTGCCCGTTGCACGACCAACCGCGCCATGGCGGCGGCGTCAACGAGGCGCCGACGGGCAAGACTATATGGTCGGGCAACGGCCGCACCACCCCGTCGGGGTCGCACGCGGCCACCAGGTTCATCTCGGTCTCCAGAGCGTGCCAGAGCCCGCCGGAGAGGGCCTCAACCTGGACACTCGGTTGCAGGAGGACGGGGGTAGGGCCGGTGTTGGTGACGGTGAGGTGGCCCCAGTGGTCGCCTGAGCGCAGCACGATCGATCCAGCACCCGCATCGGCGCGCGCTGCGCGATGCCGAACGACGGCGCAGGTTGCGGCGGCTGCCAGGCCAAGGACGAGGCGACGGCGTCCCAGTGTTCCAGGCATCGTCACCAATGCCGCTTCTCCTTGACGACCTGCGCGATCGTCTCCTGGTTGGCTACCGTGTTGCAGGTCGTCACGTTGGGCGCCGTCACCAACGGGGCGAAGCGCGGGTCTACCGACCCGCCTGCTATGAACTGGCCGAAGTTCATGACGTTGCGCGCTCCCGCCGGACGCGGGGTGACGCCGGTCACCAAGCCTCCGGCACCGAGCGCCAGGTCGAAGTTATCGGTCCAGTGCACGTTCCAATAGAAGTGGTCCAACTGGTGCAGCGTCCCGTCTTGCCGGCGGACCATCAGGACGGTGCAGAAGTGGAACTCCAGCTGCGCCCATTGCAGGTAATTCGGCCTGCCGGTCAGGCTGTTCGTCCGCAGCAGCGGGTAGAAGTCGCTCGGGCTGTCCGCATGCGACAGGGTGATTACCGCCGGGAAGGACGGGATAGTCGCCAGGTCGATGTTGAGGGGATGGGTCGGCATGAAGCCTTGCAGGGCCTGGGCGCCCGGCGGGTAGGTGAACGCGTCCGTCGGCGTCGCTACGTCCCGGCAGGCCTGCGCGGGCCGTGCCGGCGGCCGGTCCCGCTCGACGTCGACGCTGCCGTCCGCATCCATTTTGCCGCGGTAGTAGGCGCGGTTCGTCTCGATCCATTGCAGCTGGGTGAAGCCGGCCCGGTATCCGGCCCCGCTATCGCCAGGCGAGCCGTCCATGTCGATGATGGCATCGATCTCGAAGAAGTCGCACGTGAAGGTGGCGCCCGGCTGCGGCGCGGCGAGGGGGCTCGCCCGCACGTAGGATCGCAGCCCCGGCTTGACCGTCGTGAGTCGCGAGCTTCTGACGCGCAGCATTGGATCGCCTCCTCGACGATAGCTTACGACTGAAAACAGAGACCCGCCCAGACCAACGACCAGGCAACCGGGTCTAGCGTCACCGGCATACGCCCCGACAACGATCTAGATCCTGCGGTTCTCAGCTCGCCGACTGACAGTGGGATGTCGACGGTCCAGCGGAGCAGGTCACGGCACGCGCCCGGCATGTGAGAGGGAGACCGGTGAAAACCCGTTCTCCGAGGCGCTACGGCCGCTACCTTCAGGTGGTCAAGCCCTGTTCTGCCGGCTTCACGGCAACTTCCCGTCTCACCTCGCTCGCCTGCTTGTCTTCCCGCAATCCCTGGAAGGAGGGATGGCGCAGGTGGTCGTCCGGGGTCCATTCGGCGAAGCTTACATCGCAGACGAGCTCGGGAGCCGTCCATAGGGCCCCCTTGCGTCCGAGCGCGTCCACGGACAAGAAAGGGCTGGTTGCGGCCTTGAGGGCCGTCAACTGCCGCCACATCGCCTCGCCCTCGGCATGCGACCAGCCGGTGCCGACACGCCCGGCTTAATAGAGCTTGCCGGCGTCGTAGTAGCCGAGCAGCAAGGCCCCGACGGCCGAGCGGCGGGTCGTGAACTGGGTGAATCCGCCGATCACGAACTCCTGGCGCAGGCCGCATTTCACCTTGAGCCATGCCTTGCTCCGACCCGAAGTGTAAGGCGCGCTCGCCTGCTTGCACACGACTCCCTCCATCCCGAGGCCGCAGACATGCTTGAGGAAGGCGGCGGGATCCGTGTCGAAGCTCTCGCTGTAGAGGATATGCTTTCTGTCCCGCTTTCCCTGCCGCTCCAGCAACGTCTTGAGCACCGCCTTGCGTTCGCTGAGAGGCCGTGGGCGCAGATCCTCTTCACCAAGGCGTAGCAGGTCGAATGCATAGTATTGGAAGCGATCGGACTTGCCGGTCGAAAGGGCAGCCTTGAGGTCGCTGAAGTTGGTGCGTCCGGCGGCGTCGGTGACGACGACCTCCCCGTCGAGGACGGCGGACCTTGCAGCGATGTTGCCGAGCATGTCCGCGATCGGCTGGAAGGCAGCCGTCCATTCCTTGCCGTTGCGACTAACCAGGGTGGCCTTGCCGTCGCGAATGAGAGCGATCATGCGGTAGCCTCAAACTTCAGCTCCTGCAGCCAACCCTTTCCGTCCGGCAGAGCGGCAGCCAACGTTGCCAACTGCGGCGTGATGAAGCCTGGTATCGCCGAGCTTGCTTTCACCATGCACTCGTATAGCAGCCCGTCATGTCGCCGGGTGCGACGGATGAAGTGGAGACCTACACTAAGACTGCTTTGCGCCAATTTCGGACATTTAGATGATCACAGCAGTCTCTCGAGAGCGGACGTAGCTCGGTGAGCTGTGGTGACAGGCATCGATAACGTTGACGCCGTAGCTCGCCGCTCTCCTTCGCCTCAGGGGACTGCAGTCCGCCTCGTCGTCGACCTACAATCACTCGCCATGGACATGCTCCGGCCTGGCTGCAAGCTCCACCTCCGCCGGCGATGCACCTGGTACCAAGTGAACACCGCCATGCCCGCTTACCGTGATAAGCACCAGCATGCTGGCCTCGTTTGGGAAAGGTACTTCTGCCAAGAAGTCCGTGACGATGGCGGTAATGTCCGAGTAATCGTCAAAACGGGCAAATCGAAGGCGAGATCACCAGGCTCAAGCTATCGAGCGGCAGATGTATGGGCGTGCCCGTCTCGATCTCTTCCATGCACGCCTGGTCGTCCAAGCGTGACGTTGGCATCAAATTGCACCAAGCATGAATCAGAGCCACTATTGAACGCCGATTGACACCGATGCCGACCTCGGTGCCCGTTGCGCATGGCAGAGGCGAATGGGCGCTTCCTAGCGTCGAAACATTTGGGCGTGATTGTGTTCACGGCTTGCCGGGACAGAGAGCTTGCATAGGAGGCACTGCCCGGTCCGGTCTCGATTGGACGCTCGGTTTTCACCAGGGTCTCCGATCGCAATTACGATGCAAGTGCACGCCAAGCTTGGATCGGTCAGAAACCGCACCCACCAGCCCCACCGCATTTCGTTCGGCCAAGCGGTGTCCTCCCAGGTCGTTGCTGTTCCATGTAGTTTACGCCGAAGTCGAATAGCCGTGGGGACTGGGTGGGGATGAGAAACATCGTCGTTTGTTGCGACGGCACCGGGAATGAGATCAGTGAGAACATATCAAACGTCCTGAAGCTCTACCGCATGCTCCGCAAGTCGGACAGGACCGATCCGCGCCAGGTGGCCTTCTACGATCCTGGGGTTGGCACTCTGGCCCGACCTGACCCATGGACGAAACTCAAGCAGGACACGGCGACTGTGTTCGGGCTCATGACCGGGTACGGCCTGGACGACAATATCCTGAGGGCGTACGGATTCCTGGTCGAAAACTACGAGGAGGGCGACCGCCTCTTCCTGTTCGGCTTTAGCCGAGGCGCCTATACGGTCCGTGTTCTTGCGGGAATGCTCCACAAGGTCGGCCTTCTCTCTCCCGAACAGCGTCACCTCGCGGGCGCGGCCCTGGGGGCATACAAGGCTACCCCTGCGGCAAAGGATGTGCGTCCTGCTCCCGCCGCGGGCGACGGGGACGAGGGTCTGTCCCCGGCAGATCAGGGCCCGGCCCCGCAGTTCGCCCGCATTGTCTCCAGCAGATGGCCCACGGTGGCTTTCCTGGGTGTCTGGGACACAGTCGCAAGCATCATCGTGCCACTACCGGGCGGTTTCCGTCCATTCAGCCTTCAACGGCTGCCGTTCACGCGGTCCAACCCCAGCGTGGAAGTCTTCCGGCAAGCGATGGCGATCGACGAGCGACGACGGATGTTCAGGCTCGAGCCGTGGCATGAGCCCCAGACATTCATGCACAACCGTTTCAGCGTCACCAATAACAGTCAGCCGCAGGACACGAGACAGGTCTGGTTCGCAGGCGTGCACGCCGACATCGGCGGGGGTTACCCGGAACGGGAGAGCAGTCTTTCGAAGTTCCCCCTTCTTTGGATGGTATCCGAAGCCGCACGGTGCGGACTGTCGTTCAACACGCAAAGTGTCAACCAACTCGGCTGGGGCGTCCCGCGACGAGGGAGCCCGTTTAGATACGTCGCCCCCGACGAAGCGAGGGAGCCGCACCGCTCCATGAGCCATACCTGGCAAGTCCTGGAATGGTTGCCGAAGGCCGACGGCTACAAGGAATGGCCGGGCCGCCGGTCGTGCTTTGGCCATTACATCCCGGCTGCAGAGCCCCGCGTAGTTCCCGACGGCGCCTACGTGCACCAGTCGGTGTTCGATTGCATGGAAGCTGCACCCGCCTACTCGCCGGTCAACCTGCCGACCCGTTGGGAAGTCGTGCCTCGACCTTCACCGCCGGCAAGGTCGCGGTAGCCGGCCGGGCAGGTGTCCCCGCCGCACCCCGGACCAGCGGGAATGTTCGGGCGGGAGGACGACGGTGAGACTACGGCACCGGACGCTTACCTACGATCCACGCAACTGCGGAAGAACCACGAAACCGGGTCAATCCCAGTCGGGCGCGTCGAAATCGATCGCGCCGACGAACAGCGGGCGGGCGGGCCCAACAACGATCGTCTCGACCGCCTCGAAACGGTCGATGTCCGGCCGGCGCGCATTGCCTGGGGCGCGCCCGTAGGGGACACAACCTGACCGCCCCCCGCATCCGCTCAGCCGCTCAGGAAGTCGTCCGAGCCCATCCTCCAAACGCCGAACCGCTTGGCAAAGCCCGCGCCCGCAGCTGGGAGCGCCACATCGGCCTCCGCCTCGGTCGGGTAGACACCCGCCAACGTCCATGGCCGATCCTTGACCACCGCCCACCCGCGGCGTCGGTCAGCATTGCTGTCGTCGAGAGTGGGCGCGGCCGTAGCTAGCAGAGGCATGGCTTCGAGCCACGTGGCCCAGCCGACCCCAAACTCGACGCCAGGCTCCGGCTCGAGAGAACGGCTGACCAGTCCGATCACCTCCCCCGCGCTGTTGAGCACCGGTCCGCCACTCATCCCCGACGGCCAGTTCGCCTCCACCTCGAAGACGGGCGTCGGCGTTGAGCGATCACGTCCTTGCGGCAGTAGGACCGTGACACGGCCGTAGGCAGCGAACATCCCCTCTTCGATAATCGTTCGCGCCTCCTCCTGGGGACCTCGAAAGGTGTCGATCTGGGGAAAGCCAAGCGCGATCACGGTATCGCCCACACGCGGCCGTGGCTGGCGGGAGCGCATCGGCAAGCAATGAATCCAACCCGGCTTGCGCGGCAGCGCACGGAGGATCGCGAGATCCAATGGCTGAACATCATGCCGGCCTTGAAGCCTGGCCAGCGGATCGCTGCCCTCGAGCCCGGGCGACCAGGCGCTGACGATCGGAGCAATCGCCTCCTGGGGCAGACCGACCGCGCCGAACACCGCACCGTAGCCGAGGACGGCTACAAAGCCGGCGTCAGGCGGGCCTTGCACACGAAGGTTGCCGTCGCCGACCGGACTGTGCCGAGCGCCCGCCCTGGGGCCCGCGATCACATGGTCAGCCGTTATGAAGCCGCCCCACGGGTCCAGAGCAAATGCCGTGCCCATGCCCTCCAGATCGCCACTGGCGTCCATCCAGAAGAGCGGCACGACCGCCTTGCGCGCCCCGAAGGGGTCCTGACGAGCAAACAGCGCCGGAGTTTGATTGCCTCCCGGCCAGAACGGACGCGCGGGCTCGCCGGCGGCCCGGTCCTCGCAGGTCTGGACGGGGATTGGCGTCACTTTGACGGTTTCGCCTACACGCTGCGGACCGCAACGAGCCGTTGCGGGTGCAGCCAGTAGCCTAAGGTGAGCGCCTCGTGGCGATTGAAGAAAGTCTCGAACGCGAACACATGCGGCTGGCCGTTGCGATCCCGCAAGACGACTTCGGCTTTGCCGAGGCAGCCGCCCCCTTGCGCACCGGAGTAGCCGGCGATCGCCTGAAAGAGCTCAGGTTCGGACAAACTGCCGAACCGTTCGCGAAACGGTGGTGACTCCACGCAGTAGCGGCATGGGCTGGCTGGGTTGAAGTCGGGCTTGCGCTTGGCGGGATGCGGGTGGCCTGTAACGAGGGCAACCATGGCCCGGCCACCATGACCCTGCTCCGTAAACCGCCAAAGCGTGGAGGTCATGATGTTGCCGAACGCCTTGCTCAGTCCTCGGACGAGATCGAGGCTCGGGGCGGACGACTCGGCTTCAGCGCGAAACCGATCGGCCAGGAAGAGGAGCTGTCCGGCGGCGTAGTTCGCCTCAGCTTCCATGATCTCATGGCAGGCCGGCGTCAGCGTCTGCTCAGTGTCGCCGAACATCATACCTGTGTGCCACGGGATCAGGTCGTGCCCGATCTCATGCGCCTCGTTCCAGCGGTGCTTCAGGATCGGCAGGTCCTTATCGAGCAGGATCCGCTTCTGGTCAGGCAGATAGAGCGCCTTCAGGCTCAAAGTCCGCACGGCGTCGGCGAGCAGCGTGGGGCGCATCAGCACCTGCTTGCCACCCACTTTCAGACGGGAGAACGTCTCTTTCAGCAGGTTGTCGTCGGTGGTGCTGTAATAGCCGCGGTCGAGCTTCAGCAGGTCCCGGATAACGCGCAGATCGATTGGCGGCTCAGGATTGCCGAGGCCTCGGAGGACCTTGGCGACCTGCCCGTCTATGTCGGCAACCGTTCGCTTTCCAAGACTGACGTTTCTCACTTCACCCGTTTTGGCTCCTGCTCGCTCAGGACGGCAACAAACGCCTCCAGAGCCGAGCTTTCCTCAGGCGTCAGCGTCTGCACGGACTCCGAGCGAGCCGCAAATCGCACGGCTTCCTCCCGAAAACCAACGTCGTTTGCCGCCGCCAGTCCCGCCAGCTGCATCAGTCGGCGTTGCGACACGTCGAATGTTTGCGCAAGCTTGAACACCGTCCGAGGCTCCGGAACGTAATGGACGTTATCCTCGATCACGAGCAGCTCACTCGCCTCGAGGTCAGCCTCAGCCGCCAGCTGCTCAATCGAGAAGCCGCGGCGGCGGCGCATCAGGTTCACGAACTTACCGAAGGCGATGCGAGTGTCTTCGGCCCCCGTGCCCTGCGCGCTCGATGGGCGCTCCTCCGGCGCCGGATCGAACGCGAGCAGACCAGCGCCCACGACCGCGTCACCTTCGCGGCGCGCCCGAGCCATCCACCAATCCTTGCTGCGCTCCAGTCTCATCGTTCTCACTCCTCATCGAGGAACGCGCTTGCCTGCGCGGCGGTCATCTCGAAATATCTCAGGTTCTGGTATGCTGCGTCCGGGCCGAGGTCGGTCATGCCACATCGGCGCCGGTAGAAGTCGTCGGCTTGGGGCAGCGAATGCAGCCCGATGCGGCCCTTGAAGCCCTCATCCTCGCTCAAGGCGACCGCAGCCGTGATCAGCGCCGTCCCCACGCCGCGCAACCGGAGCGTCGACCCAAGCTCTGGACGGTTCCAGGGCGCCACCTCGAGGTAGTCGATATAGACAAGAGGCTTTCCCGAGGCGCTGGGCTCGCGCGCCGACTTCGTCAGGTCGACCTGAGCCAGGCCCTGCGTCTCACCTTGAGCGACGACGCTAAAGCCCCTGAATGCCAGCAGCCCGTGGACGCGAGCTGTCTTTTGAGCCCAACTCCAATGCCAGCTCTGCGGCCACTGGGCAGGCGGCACGCCCTTACGGGCGAGCTCCTGCAGCACCGCGAACAACGCGGGTTGCCACTTGGTCTGCCAATCGTCGAGTTGCGCCTGCTCGATCGCATCGCGCAACTCGGCTTTAACGCTGTCTCCGCTCGCAACCTCGAGAAGGTAGATGGTCGAAACGTCGACCATCACAGGAACATCAGTTCCGCCTTCTCCTTGGTCGACTCGTTCTCGAAGAGGAGCTTGTCGCCCTTTTCGACCCGAGCTTCGACCGTCTGATACAGGCGCAAAGCCTGGCGGAGCACGGCGGTCTTGGTGAGGTCCTTGCGCGCCGACAGATCGTCCAGCGCGCGCATCTCGGCGTCGGTGAGGTTCAGCGTCATCGTGCGCTTCGCCGTCATCTCATCCTCCGTAGGTTCACAGCCATATAGAGAATCCACTCACATCTGTCAATGTTCCATAGCCATGATTGCACCCCTTGAATAGCTATTTTATGGCTATTATATGGGTGTGTGATGCCGCTGGCCCAGTCGGACCGGGCTACAGGAGAAAGACGATGGGACGGCAGCATGTCGGGCACAACGAGATCGCCGCATTCGCTCAGGACAAGGTGAACCTCCCCAAGGAGAAGGCGGACGAGTACCGGGCGCAAGCGCGCCGGCTGCGGGAGAAGCTCAAAGGGTATCTGGGCGAGCACCCCGACTTCACGCTGAAGAAGATGCTGCTGTCCGGTAGCCTGGCCAAAGGTACTGCGCTGCGCTCGCTGAACGATATCGACGTCGCGTGCTATATCAGCGGCGCCGACGCGCCGAAGGACGTTCAGGCGCTGCTCGACTATCTGGCGGAACGCCTTCGCAAGGCCTTCCCCAACTTCAGCCCTGACCAGGTGCAACCGCAAACCTATTCCGTGACCGTGTCGTTCCGGGGAAGCGGCCTTGATGTCGACGTGGTGCCGATCCTCTACAGCGGCGATGCAAACTGGTACGGCAACCTCGTCAGCCAGGACGATGGATCGTTCCTGAAGACCAGCATCCCGCTCCACCTCGAGTTTGCGGCCAAGCGCAAGAAGGCGCAGGAAAAGCACTTCGCCCAGGTCGTCCGGCTGGTGAAGTTCTGGGCCCGGCGTATGAAGGCGGAGCGTGACGGCTTCCGCTTCAAGTCCTTCATGATCGAAATGGTGCTCGCCAAGCTCTGCGACGACGGCCTGAACTTCGCCGACTACCCCGAGGCGCTCCAGCACTTCTTCACCTATCTCGCCAGGAGCGAGCTGCGCGAGCAGATCGTGTTCTCAGACTACTACAAGCCTTCAACCGTCGGATCGCTCTCCGACGCGGTGCAGATTCTCGACCCGGTGAACTCGGCGAACAACGTCGCTCGCCTCTACACCGCGGCCAACGCGGACGCGATCACCGAGGCGGCGCTCGACGCCGGCGACGCCATCGATGCGGCGCTCGCCGCCCCCACCAAGCAGCTGACCGTTGCCTACTGGCAGAAAGTCTTCGGCTCCTCCTTCCAGGTCTGAGGTCAGACATGTCCTGCAGCTACAGTTATACCGAGAGTTCGACCTTCACCGTCACCCACGCGCGCCACGTGGCGGCGAAGGTGGCGACCGACTTGAAGCGCGTGCAGCGCTTCTACGGCTCCCCTTCGAACGCCGACATCGCGAACTATGAGGCCGAAGTGACGGAGTTCTTGAAGGCCGGCTATCTCGGCACCGTCACCTACGGGTTCCGCCGGGACGGGAACTGGGTCGAGCCCACGCTCCGCTACACCGCGCGCGATCTGGCCGGCGGGTCCGCCAACGACGACGACCCTGGCCGCGTCCGCGCCAGCGCTAATGTGAGCGGGGCCACCTTCTATAGCTATCTGACTTACAGCGCCGCGTGGGATCAGCTCACCCAGACGCAGAAGGATGCGTTCAAGAAGCAGTTGCCCTTCCAGCGCGGCGGCGCACCCGAACCTGGGATCACCGGCTATCTCGCCGACGACCGCACTTACTCCTCGGGCGGCCGCGCCCTTAACCGCGCTAGTGTCCGGAGCTACTGATGAACGCCCGCCCCTCCATCGATGACCTCTTCGAGCGCCGCATCACCTACCCCGATTTCGAGCCGCAAGCCCGGCTGACGCGCCTCGTCGGCCTCGACGAGCACAAGACCCGGCTCACCAAGGTTCTCGGCCTGCTCGTCAACCCTGCAGGTTTGAACGCTTGGGCCAAGCGCTACCACCCGAACGCAGGAGCCTTGCTCGAAACCGTCCTGCGGCGGCCTCCGCTCGTGGTGCTGGCCGGCGACGTCGGTTCCGGCAAAACGGAGCTTGCGGAGACGATCGGCGACGCGGTGGCGCGCCAGGAGGAGATCGACATCACGCTCTTCCCCTTGAGCCTGTCTACCCGCGGCCAGGGGCGGGTCGGCGAGATGACGCAGTTAATGTCGGCAGCCTTCGACCACACCGTGGCTGAAGCCACGCGGTTGAAATCGGCCTCCGGCCGGGCTCGCGGCGCGGTGATCCTGCTCGTCGATGAGGCCGACGCGCTCGCGCAATCGCGTGAAGCGGCCCAGATGCACCACGAGGACCGGGCCGGCGTGAACGCCTTCATCCGTGGCATCGACCGTATCGCAAACGGCAAGCTCCCCGCGGCGGTCATCATGTGCACCAATCGCCTGAACGCGCTCGATCCTGCCGTCCGCCGCCGCGCAGCGGAGGTGATGAGCTTCACTCGGCCCAACGACGAACAGCGGCGCTTCGTGCTGTCATCGCGCCTGGAGGTCCTCAGCCTTGGTCGGCAGCATATCGACGCCCTGGTTGCGGCGACGGGACCGCAGCGTGGGACGCGTGATCACGGATTCACCTTCTCCGATCTAACCCAGCGCCTCCTGCCGTCCATCGTTCTCGACGCCTATCCGTCGAAGGCCGTCGACGGTGCCCGCGCCGTCGAGATCGCCCGCGGCATGGCATCGACGCCGCCCTTCCGCGACGCAGGCGCTTGAGGCCCGCTATGACCCAGGCCGTAACTGTCCGTCGCGACGGCGACACCTTCCAGGCCCGCCTGTTCTGGCTTCACGCCGCGCGCCTGCTCGACCCCGAAAGCCCGATCATCAAGGTGGGCTTCGAGCAGGGACCCAAGAGCTTTGACGACATCTGGGTCGAATACGACCCGGCCCGCAGCGGGCAGGATCAATATGGCGAGCCGCTCCGCCGCGAACATATCCAGTGCAAATGGCATGTCTCGCCCGACAGCTATGGCTACAGCCATCTGATCGACCCCGAGTTCATCAACGCCAATGCGCGCTCGCTGCTGCAGCGCGCCAGGGACGCGCAGCTCGCCTACGCTCCGGACGGGATCGGTGTTCGCTTCAAGCTCCTGACGAACTGGCGCCTCGATCGCGCGGATCCGCTGCGCGAGATGGTCGGCAACCGTTCCGGCGCGGTTCGCCTGGAGCGCTTGTACGGCTCAGCGACCGACAACAGCCGGGCGGGCTCGGTCCGAAAGACTTGGCGCGAGCATCTCGCCATTGACGAGAACGAGCTACGCGTCCTTGCGCGCACGCTCGCATTTGGTGAGGCGAACGACAGCCTAGACGGCCTGCGCGACTATCTCGACACGCTCTTCGGTTTCGTCGGCCTTCGACGCATACCTCGCAATCAGAGCGCCTTCCTGTACGACGATGTCGTCTTTCAGTGGATGGCGCAGGGCCGGCTGGAGTTCAACCAAACCAGCTTCAAGGCGACCTGCATCCGCGAGGGCCTCGTCGGCCAAGGCGAGGGCCAGCCCCGGGTATACGGTATAAAATCGTTTGAGCATCCCATCGACCGTTTGGAGGAGCGCTGTCTGCGAGTGCTCGATCTCGTTCCGGCGTTCGACGAGCGCTACATTCGAAGCGCGGCGGACTGGGCCGATACCCTCTACCCCGCCCTCCGTTCCTTCCTGCTGTCCGTCGCGAAGGACGAGCCCCGCCTTCAGCTGGCTCTCGACGCGCACGTCACCCTGGCCTTTGCCGCCGGCTCGGTCCTTAACGTCAAGTCCGGCCGGTTCGTCGAGCTGCAGCAGAGGACGACGGGCCGCTGCATCTGGTCGGCCGAGGATGCTGCGTCCGACCCAAACTGGCCGACCCTCCAGGGCGAGATCATCGAGCTGACGCCCGGAGCCCCCGATCTGGCCGTAGCCTTCAGTCTCACCCACGAGATCGTGCCGGACGTCGAACGCTATCTAAGACGGGCGCTCCCCTCCGCCGGGCGGCTGCTGTCCTTGCGGCCCACCGGGTCGATCGGGGCGACGTCCGTGGCCTGTGGCCGTCACGCCTTCGAGCTTGCTGAAACGGCCACGCGCTTGATCCGGGAAGAGCGGGGGCTGGACCCCGCCGCCCCGCTTCACCTCTTCGTCGCGGCCCCCAACGGCCTCACCTTCTTTCTAGGGCAGCGCCAGCCCGCGCTTGGGCGAGTGACGCTATACGAGTTCGACTTCGAGGGTGGACGTGATCGCTCGTACATTCCGGCGCTGACGCTGCCGATTGCGGCTAGCCCATCGGAATCAGGCCGAACTTCTGGCCCGCTCGCTTAGCGGAAGAGCTTCCCTGCCGTACTGCTCACGTGAGCGGGAGAGGCGAAGATTTGGAGTAAGACCGATGGTCAAGATCGACGAACTGTTTGCGGACCTCAGCTTCCTGGAAGAAGCCGCGGTCAAGCCGCGGGCCAACCCGCCTGAGCCGGAGGCCGGCAAGCGGAACACCTATCTGCTCACGTTCGACTGGGGCGAAGGCGACACCGACGGCATGCTGGACGCCCTCCGGGAGGCCGACTTCTTCGCTTGGGCCAAGTCGGTTTACCAACGGACCTCGATCGTTTGCCGCACAGGCTTGGCAACCAAGGAGGCGAAAGTGCTCGAGATCGTGTCGGGGCAGTTGGAGGCAAATGGCTCGGCCATGGTGCTCCGGGTGGGTGGCGACTCGATCCGCATCTGGCCGGACAAGCCTTGGCCGGGTGAGCACGAGAAGAGCTGGAGGCGTATCCAGGGATGATCTCGCCGGCTGAACTCCCGCTGTTCGCCGTAGTAATGGACGGATCACTCGAAGCTGATCAAGCATGCGTATTACTCCGCCACATGGCCAAGACGACCCTCGTGGAAGGGCGGGCCCCTCGATGCCGTGGCACGCCGCGCGACCGGCAGCAACGACTCTGACATGCTGAGTCTTTTGGAGCGCGGACAGGCCGACATTATAGGCATGGGCTTGGGCTGTGACGACCAAGTGAAGGTCATGCTACACCTGCGTACTTGGCTTGGGATGCTGGATGCCGCGGATCGAGCGCCCGTGTCTGTAGGCCGTGACGGCGTGGATGGTCTCTCCCATGTCCGCGCGCTAATCGCGTTGGGGCACGGTCAGTGACGACGTGCATCTACTGCGGCGGTCCAGACCCGTTCACCGCCGAGCACGTCTTGGCGCGCGCGTTCGTCGGCGAAGGCGATAACTTGGTCCTGAACGATCTGGTCTGCCGCATTTGCAACACCAAGCGCTTCTCGGCGTGCGAACGGGAATGGACGGCGTTCCCGGGCTTGGCCATGGCACGTATCCACTTCGGGCCTGCCGGGCGCACGCGTAAGGGCACTCGCTACCGCGTCCACCCCGGAGAGCAGCTATACCTCATCGCTGATGGTGATCCGTTGGCCTATGAAGTCGAGATACTAGAAGGCGTAACCGCACGGCTCAGGTGATAGGCCTGGAGAACGGCCTAATGGCGTGTGCCGCTGACGAAGCCGATGGTGTCAGGCTGAACGCCGCCATCGACCTCTTCAATGTTCAGAGGGAGATCACCGCCTACAAGCATCCGGACGAGAACAGGGCTAAACGTTTTCTCATCGCCACCGTTAACAAGCGCATTTCTGAGCAGCGTGTGCGCATCGTGCATTACGAGTGGCGGCCCAAGCCGACGAATGTTTGGCTGGACAGGTTTCCGCCTAATCCAGCACGCACGCCGCTCTACGCGCGCATGTCCGTCGATCAGGACGACAGGCTTCGCATTCGGGCTGAGAACATCGAGACGGCCGTGGCACTGTTTGATCGCCTTCTAAACGAGACACCCAGCCTGGGCAAAGGTGGGACGTTTGAGCCGGGTGCATACACGGTCGCGATCAGCAGTTCACCAAACCTCAGCATGGTGTATCGCGCGATCGCCAAGACAGCGTTCAACCTGGCTATCCACACGCTCGGCGCGGACGCTATGCGAGACCCAGGCTTCGATGCCTGCCGCACATTCTGCTGGCGCGGCACAGGTGATAACCCCAATCATCCGTTCGTAGGCATCATCACCGACAACGCTGTGAAGGATTTGCCACTCGAGTTCCGGGTCGGCAGCGCACGCCATACGTTGATGCTTACTTCGGATGGCCGAGCGCTTGTCTGCTTCATCCAGCTCTACGGTGTATCGGCGTGGAAGGTTCACATCGGCTTCTTCTCCAGCGCGGTGAAACCGTTCGCGGTTTGTTACCAGGTGGACTATGCCGGACAAGGCTTTCTGACACCTTGAACCAGGAACCCCGCTGTCGGCATCCGGTGGCGGGGTTCCATGGATGGCGTCGGCGGAGCCTTCTCGATCAGTGGTGCAGGGCGGCCTGGACGTATCCAAGCGCGCGGGGTGTCACGCAGATTTCTGATTACAACAGCTTGGCAAAAATGATCCAGGTGCTCGCGCTGATGGAGCGCGACCTAGTGTCGGTCTCTCCGGGCACGAACCGCGCCCTGTTCTACGCCGCCTACGACGAGCGGAGATAGCCATGGCCTCCACGGAGAAGCAGATCAGAACGGCAGACAGGCGCCGCGATAATCGTGGCGGAAGCTCGCACGGAGGCCGGCGCGCTGCTGAAGCGCCAGATGCACGCCTCCTACAAGGCGGCCCGCCCTTCCAGGTCCAGGAAGGCCGGGGGGGCATGCTTGGCAGTAGCCCGGCGGGTGTCATCGGGACGTGGCGATCCTGCGCGCCCGCTCCCGCGACCTTTCCCGCAACAATGCCTTTGCCAAGGCGGCGAGCGTCATGCGGCAGCGAGCGTCCGCTCTTCGCCGCCGCTCACTTCAGAACGGACTGTCCGCTTCCGGCCAAACCCGGCCCGTGCTACTTTTGCTTGGCGTGCTTTGTAGTCTTTCTGTTCGTCTCGGCCTGCATTGAAGCTGCTATTTCATCAGCCAGCCAGCCCCGTGGCCACTTCACCGATGAGGGATCTGAGCCAACGATGCGCAGGATCATGGCGGTAGCGCACGTGCCAAGCTATTTCGACTGGGAACGTGCCAAGATCGACCGGCGGAAGCAGCACCTTGAGCCGAGGATCATGTGCAAGCCGGCGACAAACCAGGCCGGGCAGTGTCGCACAGTAATCGGTAACGGCGACCATCTCGGCTACCGCGAAAAAATTTGTGACCGAGATCGCAACCTCGCGCTTAAGCTGTTGCCGCGCCAGCGCCTGAAACAGCCCTGCGCGCATACGGCCGGGCGGAACCACGTTGACATGCCTGAGCTGCTCGAATTGGTCACGGGTGATATTGCTGTTGATCTCGGGATGGCCTGCTCGCACCACGCAGGCGAACTTCTCGTCAAACAGGTGCTGCACGACCAGGCTGTCCGGCGGATCGGTGACCCGGCCAATCACCAGTGCGGTGGTGCCGGAGACAACGCCTGTTTCCGCCAGGTCGTTGTTAAACGGGATCAGGCGCAGCGTGATGCCGGGCGCGACCGCTCGAAGCCTCGCAACGAGTGCGGGAACCAGAACGAGTTCGACGTACCCGTTGGGCGCGACGGTTAGCAGTCGCTCGGCTGTAGCAGGGTCGAACTCTTGTTGACCGAGCACCGCGTCGTCGAGCCTCGCCAGCGCCTCGGCAATTGCAGGCGCGAGTTCGACGGCAACCGAAGTCGGCTGGATGCCGTAGCGTTCGCGGATGAAGAGTTGATCCTTGAAGGTGGTCCGCAGACGTGAAAGCGCGTTCGACAGCGCCGGTTGGGTCATGCCCAGGCGCTCTGCAGCGCGCGTAACGCTGCGCTCTTCCATTAGGGCGACGAAAATCGGCAACAGATTGAGATCATAGCGCACGATATATATTCCTGCTTGTATATCTGGAATACAAACAATCAATTTCAGCAATGTCTTGGGCGGGGTCATATCCAGCTCGTCCGCACAGGATGCGGGCGGTTCAACGGAGGTGCAGATGACCAAGGGAACAGTGCTCGTTGTGGGCTCGAACGCCACACGCATCGAGCTTCAAGGCGGTAGCTCGGCTGCGATCGGCCAATATCTAAACGAGACGGTCGTGCCGGTGATGGCCCTGATCGAGGCTGGATACTCGGTCGTGCTGGCCACGCCGGACGGGACCAAGCCATATATCGACCCGGTGTCGGACGTGGCGAAGCACTTTGGCGGCGACGAGGCCGCCCACGGACGAGCCAGGAGCTTCTACGCCGACGACCCGTCCATGAACCAGGTCCACACGCTGCGCTCGGTGCTCGTGGAAGGGCTGGATGATTATGCCGGCCTCTTCGTGCCCGGCGGGCACGCGCCGGCAGTGGACCTCATGCAGGATGCCGACATGGGCGCGGTCCTGCACCACTTCCACAAGGCCGGGAGGCCGACTGCGTTGCTGTGTCATGCCCCGGTAGCGACCGCAGCGGCGATGCCGCGTGCGCGCGAGTTCCGCGCAGCCCTGATCTCCGGGGATAAAGCTGCGGCGAGCGGGTACGCCCAAGGCTGGATCTATGCCGGCTACCTCATGACCGTATTCTCTGCGAGCGAGGAGCGAGCAGCCGAGGACAGTCTTCTGCATGGTAGGTTGTGTTTCACCATGCCCGACGCCCTGTTATTGGCGAGGTCTACAGTGAGCACTGCAGAGGACTCCGCGCCCAACGTGGTCGTCGACCGAGAGCTGATTACCGGTCAGAACCCGAGCTCGGATCATCTGATCGCGGCCAAGCTGGTCGAGGCACTCGATCGCCTGCCTGCCAACGCATAAGCACGCACCTGGACGGCGGGGCACCAGACTCGTGCTCCGCCGTCCTCCGCCCCGAACTGTCCATCCGGCCAGAACTACTGCCGTCGGGGTAGCGAGCGGACCCTGGACGCCATGAGCTGGCATACGACTGGCACCGTGACCCCCAACTCGGGCAGCACGGCACGTTCCAAGCCCCATCCCGGCCGTGACGGAGCACAGCCCGCCTTGCAGAGACGGCCATGCAGTCACGGTGTGCCAGGCCGGATGCCACGATAAATTATCGCTGTCTCTAGCTTGGCCCCCCGGAAAGGGTGCCGCGCAACCTCTCCGCTACGAAGTCGATAGCTGTCCGCAGGCAGCCAGCAGCGAAGGTCCGCTTCTTGCAGGTTCCCGCTCCATAGCCGCCTGTCCGCTTTCGGCCAGTCCATGCCACTCAATTTGCCTACCCACTGATCCGAATCGGAGTTCTGGTTCGTTTGATACTGGAACCCCATTTGACAGGAGATCGGCATCCAGCAAAGATCCTAAACGAGCTTAAGATCCTCGACGCACGCCGCCGTATCACCAACGACTGGATTGCCTTGCCATGCGGCTGGCCGCCGATCAAAGGCATTGAGGTGACCGGCTGGCAGGTGGCAACCGTGGTGCGAGGTCACGTGGTCATGCGCGACTGCTAGGCGCAGGGCGAGTCCCCGGGCCGACTGGTCCGCTTCGGCTAGCTAGGCCAGCTCATGGACCCGCACGCCGGGCGCCACCTGGCGCACGATGTCGCACAGGTGCCGGTGGTGCGTGAGATAGATGACCTGCCCCACGCCCGCCATCTCGGCAAATAGCCGGAACGCTTCCTCGGCGCGGAAATCGTCAAACGTCTCCATGATGTCGTCGGCGATGAACGGCACCGGAGGCCGGGCCTGCGCATACTCGTAGTACCCGGCCGCCCGCAGCGCCAGATAGAGCTGGAACCGCGTGCCCTTCGAGAGGTCGGACGCGAGTTTCGACCCGTCCTCCCCCACCGCGATCAGCACGTCGGCGTCCTTCTCCGGCCGCGTGCTCAATCGTTGATACGCCCCCCGGCTGAGCAGACGGAATGCGTCCGACGCGCGCGCCATCATCGAGCTGCGATGCTTGTCGCGATACGCTCGCAGCGCCTGCTCAGCCGCGGCGATGCCGGCCCGCAGCCGGAGGTAGCGCAGTGCGCGGTCCTCAATGTCGAGCAAGATCGTCCGCCGCTTCTCCTCGATGGCCGCCACAGCGTCGTCGCCGCCCACCGCGGCAAGCCTGGTGGAGGCTTCGGCCTCGGCCGCGAACAGCTCGCGCGCATGCCGGTCCTGCTCGTCGAACCGCAGCGCCAGTGCCCCAGCCTCCAGTTCCAGGGCGGTCCGGTCCGCTGCGTCCAGCACCGCTTCGGCTGCCTCCACCGAGGCCACCCGCAATGCCTCGCATATCTCCCGCTCGGTGCTCTCCCGCCGGGCTTGCAGCTCGGCCTTCCGCTCGGCCTCCTTCAGCCTGTCGGCAACCTCGGCCAGCGATGCCACGCCGAAGAACGCCATCATGCCAGCCGCCGGTTCTGCATGGGCCGACATCTCCTGCGCCAGCTGCTTGCGCCGGAGCCGGGCCGCCGCCAGCGCCGCCGACCGCTCCGCAGCGCGCGCAAGCGCCGTCTCGGCCGCCGCGATCCGGTCGGCAATCTGCCGAGCCCGCTCCATCAACGTCCCCGAATCGACGGCGGGCTCCAGTGCCGCCCCGAGTTCGCCGACTTCGCGCTCGAACTCGCCCAGGTCGCGCTCCATATCCTCGATCCGGCCCGCCAGCCCCGCTGCCGCCGTCAGCGCCGGTGCCAACTCGCCAAGCGCCACCAGCACATCCCCGACCGCCTCGGGCGCAGGCGGAGTTCCGGTTCCTCCGAGCCAGCACGCGGCGCAAGCCTGCGTCCACCGTGCGACCCAGCGGCGATCGGCGGCTGATGCTTTTTGGACCGCCCGCTCCCGCGTCGCCACATCGCGCTCGCACGCGGCGACCGCCTCGTGCCGCGCGGCCAGCCTGGCTTCGCGGTCGAGTGCCGCCTGCGCCGCCGCGACCAGGCTATCCAGCTCCGCAGCCGCGTCGTGCGGCACGGCGGCGGCTTGTAGCACGCGCAGCAGCCTCTCGAGCGCCGATGCGGCGTCCTCCGTCGCGTCACGCGCTTCGCGCTCGGCTCCGCGCACGGCGTTCCATGCTTCCAGCGCGCGAAGCCGCAGGTCGAGCCACGCCTGCAGCCGCTCCGGCGTGATGTCGTCCGCCATCTCCGGCGACAAGGCCTTGGCGCGCGCCACGATTTCGGCCTGAACCCCGCTCTCGCGGGCCCGTGCGTCCGCAAGCAGCTTCTGTACACCCGCGCCCTGCGCGAGCAGGCCGGCGACTGAAATCTCGGCTTCGTGCAGCTTCGCCACCTCGCGTTCGTGCCCGAACCGCGCGCCGGTCACGACGTCGTCGCGCCGCAGCGCAGCCTCGAACGAAACGGCCGATGCCGCGTCGAGCGCCCGGCGATGCTCGGCCCATGCGGCCTCGCGCGCGCCGCGGATGGCGGCCGCCTCCTCGTCGCTGACGACGCCCGCCACCTTTTTCGAAGCCGACAATTCCGCCTCACGCCGCGTCCGTTCCGCGTCGATCCGCGCCGCTTCCGCAACGCGGGCGTCGATCAAGCCGCGCAGCTCCCGCAACTCCGTCGCCCGGCTTCCGACAACCTCGTCGGCAGGCACCCGGAGTGCCGCAAGCTCCTCGATCACGCCCCGCCATGGCAGCAACGCCGCCACATGCTGCGCCATCGCCTCGCGATGCTGTCTCGCCGTGCGGTCCGCGAGCTTGCGCCGCGCGGCATGGTCGCTGCCCCGGACCGATTCGAGGGCACCTCTCACCGCCGCCAGCCACGTCCCGGCCCCGCCCTCCCCGCCGCCCGCGTCGCGGTATGCCGACTGGGACTGGGCGAGCCGATGGACCGCATCGCCCTGCTCCTCGGCTGCCGACCTCGCCTCCGCTTCTATACCCGACCGTGTTGCGATCAGTTCGCGCAGTTCGGCCGCCAGCCCCGCATCGATCAGCAGGACAGCCGGATCGGGCTCGTCCACCCGGCCCAACCGCATCAGGGTGGCCGAGATGTCGCGCTCAACCCGCCCGAGCTCGCGCCGGCGCGCGGGAATGTCCAGGTCGGCGGTCACGGCGCGAGCCCGAAGCTCGGCCAGCCGGTCGAGGCGATCGGCAAGCCGCAAGGCGGTCTCCTCGACCACCACGCCCTCGAGCTCGCTGGTGATCAGGGAGATCTCGCCCTCGATGCCGTCACCCCGCCGCTTGAACTCGCTCTCCCGCTCGCGCAGCCCCGGCAGGATATCCACCCAGTCCGGCGGCGGCTCCGCGAGTCCGGCGAGTGCCTCGAGGCTCTCGCCAATGTCGCGCAGCGCCGCCATCCGCGGCAGCGCATTCAGGTTCCGCTGGACCTCGTCCATCCGCAGCCGGATTCGGCCGCGTTCGGCAAGTGCCGTCTCGTATTGCGAGGCCTTGAGGTCTCTCGCCTCCATCAGCCGCACATAGGTCGCGGCCAGCGTGTCGATCTCGTCGCGCCGCGCCTTCAGGCCGGCGAGCGCGTCCTTCATCGCCGACAGTTCGCCGCCCCGGGCGTGGAATTTGTAGAAGCGGTCCGCCTCGGCCCGAAGATCGACCAGCGTGCGCGCGAGGTCGGCGAGCCCCGCGCTGGCCGAGAACAGCAACTGACCCAGATCCCCCTTGCTGGCGAGGATACTCTCCCCACCCGCCTCCAGCGTCTCGTCGTCGAGAGAGAACATGGTCCGGTACGAGGCGCGGTCGATCCCGCCGAGTTCGCCCGCGAGCACGCCCTCTTGCAAAGGCTGGCCGGCGGCGTCGAGCAGGCTGCGCTGCGGGCGCTTGATCCTCGCCAGCTCCCTGACAACCCCCGATAGCTCGAGCGACGCGCCGACCCGCATTGCCGGGTAGGGATGCAGGAAGTTGTAGCGGCTGCGTGCGTCGATGCCGAACAGCAGGTCAAGGAAGGCCGCGAACGCGGTCGATTTGCCGGCCTCGTTCGGCCCGTAGACCACGTGCAGGTCTGGGCCGTCCGCGGGCCGCTCGCCGAAGTCGATGACCCTGTCGGTGAACTTGCCGTAGCGCGCGAGGTCGAGGCGGCGCAGGCGCATCAGCCGCCCTCGACGCCATCGTCCGCGTGCAGCCGGGCGAGCACGTCCTCGGCGCCCTCGCGCATGATGGCGCCGAGCCTCGCGGCGAACGCGGCCTCGCTGTCGCCCAGCAGGTTCCGGCACTCGGGCGGCAACTGTCCGCGCAGCTCCTCGGCAATCGCCGTCACGTCGGCGCGGAAATGCTCGCCCGCCAGGATCTCGTCGCCGATCAGGCGCCGCAGTTCCGTCAGCGGATCGACACCCTCCACGTCGGCAGCTTCTGTCGGCGCCGTGCAGTCCAGCTCGACCCGTTCGACCATGGTCTTGCCCACGCCCGCCGCCTGGCTCGCGGCCTCGGTGCCGAGCAGGTCGAGGTCGCGCCGCATCCGCCAGGCGAACGGTGTCTCGCCGTGTAGGCGCAGCCGCACGATCAGATGCTCTGAGCGCGCCCCCTCGCGCCCGCACTCAAGCCCCCGCCGGACCGCGCCCGCAATGCCGGCCCAATCCTCCACACCCGACAGATCGACCGCGACGCGCTCGAATTGCGCGACGCTCGTCAGGCGCTCCTCGACCAGCACGGAACGGTCGTCGCGCACCGTGACCAGCGAGACCGACTTCGGACCCGCCTCGTTGATGTCCCGTCCCTGAGGCATCCCGGGCATCACGATCGTCGCGTCGCCGTCGAGCATGGAGCGCATGTGGATGTGGCCCAGCGCCCAGTAGCGGAACCCCGCCGCATGCAGGTCCGCGGCGCGGCACGGCGCGTACGGGTCGTGCCCTGGCGATCCGTCCAGGCTCGTGTGCATTAGTCCGATATTCACCGCCCCCTCGGTCGGGGGGCGGTATTTGCCGAGCAGGCTTTCCGGCGCGTGCGCCTCGGCGAAGCTCACGCCATGCACCACTACCGGCAGCTCGCCCCTCGCGCGCTCGATCGCGACGGCATTGGCACGGCCGGTGAACAGCGTGACCGAGTCGGGTAAGGTCAGCTCCTTCGTGATCCGGGACAGTGCGTCATGGTTGCCGCGGATGACGAAGACGCGGATGCCGGCCTCGTGCAGCTTCCTGATCTGGTCGGCCAGGAAGCGCGCCGTCTTCATCGAGGTCTGGTCGCCGTCGTAGAGGTCACCGGCCAGCAACAGCGCGTCGACCTGCTCCTCAAGGCAGAGATCGACGATCCGCACCAGCGCGCGCCGCGTGGCGTTGCCGATCAGCTCGGCAAGGTCGGGGTCGCGCAGCGCCAGCGAGCGAAGCGGCGAGTCGAGGTGGATGTCGGCCGCGTGGACGAAGCGAAACGGCAAGGTGGCGCTCCTGTGCGGAAGGCGACTCGGGCACCGTCCATACTGCCCTCACGCCCGCGCCGCCATCAATCCGCCGCACGCCACCCGCGTCGCCGCGGCCATCGTCTACACGGTGAACACCGCATAGCCCGCGATGCAGAGCAGGATGGTGGACACACTGGTGTCGCACGTGGTTGCCCAGAACAGCGTCGCGCCCGCGCAGCGGGCCATCGTCGCCGACAAAGCTGTCGGGCTTTGACCTGGTGTTCTCCCCACACAAGTCGCTCAGCCTCGCGACCGAATTCGCTGCGACGCCGGCCGAAAGTGCCGCCTTCTGGAACGCTGTTAACCGGGCAAACGACCGAGCCATGCGCTCTGTCGCTCAGGAGGTTGGCTGGGCGCGGAAGGGTGCCGGCGGCGAGGATGGGGCTGATCCAGGGGCTGTCGGATGTTGACGTTCCGGCACAGCACGGCGCGGGTCTCCGGGCTCTTCGTGCCAAAACCGCCGTTGCAGTTCGGCAAATCGGTGTAGTCTTCGGTTCAGCGCCTGAGGTTGCGCCTCGAACAAGCAGTCCGTCGCCGTAACTGACTTGGGAATGCGACCCCGTCCAAGGTGGCGTCGACTTCGCCGTGTCGGTTTTGCGCCCAAACTTCGACGTTCAGGGAAGCGGCACTGTATCTCCAGAGCAGTCGTTCAAAGGTGCATCAGCAAATGGCCGGGATAAATGGAGAGCCGTCTTTCTGCGTTCCCAAAGGCGGTGATGGGTGGCGAAACAGTGGCGCAACATGTCGGCCAGCTCGACGAGCGTGATATCCGTCCGCGCCTCAATCCCCGCCAGGATAATGTGCGATGCGCTTCGATGCGATGTTACTGCATGTCGTCGCCTTGCGGCTTGGCGCGAGTCAGGCCGATTGCGCGCCATGCCTGCACCCAGCGTGTCGCGCTCGCGGCCGACACGCCGAAGCGCTCCGCCGCGGCGCGCCGCGCGATGCCGCCATCAACGACCGCGACCGACCGCGAACGCACGTCAGTCAAGACACGAGAAACTGAGCCGGTATCCCGAAAGGAAGATCGGAAGGCAAGGGCCTCAGGTCTTGCGAAATCTCTTGCCTATGAATCCAGGGCCCTATAAGGTTCTCTTTATGTTCGGGATGAACGATGGGAGATAACAGCGCAATTGAGTGGACTGATGCGACGTGGAACCCGGTGACGGGCTGCACGAAGGTCAGCCGTGGCTGTGACAACTGCTACGCCGAGCGCTTCCGCGGCGTCGCCGGACACCCTTTTAAAACCGGCTTTGACCTGACGTTACGGCCAGAACGGCTCGCACAGCCGCTTAACTGGAATCGTCCGAGAATGATTTTCGTCAATTCAATGAGCGATCTGTTCCACAAGGATATTCCGCGCTCATTCGTCGATCAGGTCTTTGATACGATGGAGCGCGCCCACTGGCACGTCTTTCAGGTGCTCACCAAACGCAGTTCACTTATGAGCAAATACCTCCAAGCGCGCTATCACCGTGGTCGTGGGCCGCAGCATATCTGGTGCGGCATGTCCGTCGAGGATGCGCAGGCGAAATCCCGCATTGCCCATCTTCGATCGGCACCGGCGGGAATGCGGTTCCTATCGCTGGAGCCGCTGCTTGGGCCCCTCGGCGACCTAAATCTGACCGATATCGACTGGGTCATCGTTGGGGGGGAGAGCGGCCCCGGCGCACGCCCGATGGACGCCCACTGGGTATGGCATATCCGCGACCAATGCCTTCGGCAAGGCGTGGCGTTCTTCTTCAAGCAATGGGGAGGCATCAGGCCAAAGGCTGGCGGACGAGCGCTGGACAACCGCGAATGGAGCCAATTCCCATGCCAGCCCAAACAACTCGCGGCGGCTGAATAGGCCGACTTCGTTGCCGACACTCTGACTGCCGCTAGTTGGGCTTTGGCACCTCACACCGCGGCGAAGCTGGACATTCTCGGCGCCTACCTGCGCGCCTGGTCTCCCATCCTCAGCCGTGGACGCAGCTTCGACCGTATCATCTACATCGACGGCTTCGCAGGGCCAGGCCGGTATCAGCACGGCGAGGACGGGTCGCCCATCGTGGCGCTGAAAGCCGCCTTGGGAGCGCTGAACGGTCAGGTACAGCTCCCGTTCGAATTTCACTTCGTCGAGCGGCGGCGGCGCATGGTAGCGGCCCTGAGTGCAAACATCGCTCACCTGCGCGAACACCGCATCATTCCGTCAAACGTCGAGATTTACGTGCATGGCGGCCTTCTGTTCGAGGACGCCTACCAGCAGCATATCCGGCCGCGCCTGATGGCCCACCCGCGCGCGCCTGCCTTCGCGCTGGTCGATCCGTTTGGCTGGACGGGATTGCCGATGCAGATCCTGACCGACCTCATGAGGCGGCCAAGCACCGAGGTTCTCGTCAACTTCATCTTCGAGGAGATCAACAGGTTCCTGAACCATTCCGACCAGCACGACAACTTCGACGAGCTATTTGCTTGCCCGGATTGGCGGCAGGGCTACGAGCTGGCGGGAGCGACGAGAAAGAAGTTCATTCACGACCTCAACCGTGACCAACTCCACCGCGCCGCCGGTGCCAGGTACGTCCGGTCCTTCGAAATGCGGAACGCGCGGAACGTGAGCGACTACTTCCTGTATTTCGCCAGCAACAACCGGCTTGGCTTTGCGAAGATGAAGGAGGCCATGTGGAAGGTGGACCCCGGCGGCGGATACTCGTTCTCCGACGCCACCAACTTTGACCAAACCGTCCTGTTCCAGCCCGAACCCGATCGACGCGAGCTTCGAAGGCTTATCGTCGAGCGCTTCGCCGGGAGGCGGGCAACGGTGAACCAGGTCGAACTGTTCGTTCTGGAGGACACCCCCTTCCACGCGCAGCACTACCGCAAGGTGCTGGCGGCCATGGAGGGCGACGCAGGCCTGACCCCTATCAATCCCCCGCCATCTCGCCGACGGGGCACCTATGCCAACCCGGAGCTGGTTCTGGAGTTCAAGTGAGGTCATGCCTGATCCGTTGACCGAGCGAAGGGGCGTGAATGCGGTTGAGGCTGTGTTTCTCAACGACTTCAAGTGGATATTCCGCGAGCAGGCGGTCAGCGACTTCGGCATCGACGCGCAGGCCGAAGTGGTCGAGTTTGACAAGCCGACCGGAAAGCTCATGGCGTTGCAGATCAAGACCGGCGCATCATACTTCCGCAAGCACGGCGAAGATTTCATTTTCTATGGCGAACAGCGGCACCTCGATTATTGGCTAGGCCACTCGCTGCCGGTGTTTCTCATCCTGCATGACCCGGACCGAGGTCTGACGCTTTGGCAAAAGATCGACCTGCATCAGGTCAAGGTCACGGAGAAAGGGTGGTCCATTGTGGTGCCGGCGGCGAATGTATTGTCGGCATCATCGAAGGGAGCCTTCGCTACGGGACTCACTAACGACCTGTCATCCATCCGTCGATACAGGATGGCGATGGACATGGATATGATGACGCTACTGGCCGGAAAGGAGGAGGTCTATTTCGAGATCGAGCATTGGACGAGCAAATCCCTCGGCATGCGGGGTATCGCCGTCATGTATGACGAGCATGAGAAAGACCCGCCTGACTTCGAAATCGATTGGATCTATCCCGCACGGGATCACCAAACGCTGATGGCGTTTTGGTTTCCGTGGCTGGATTACGTGCACATCGAGACGCGCGAGACCATGTCAGCCGAGATCGACATCATCGTCTTGCATGTGTGGGTGAACGACCTTGGCAAAGGCCACATCGCGTTGGAGGAGTTTTTCGCCAACGGTAGGCCCGTCCAGAAGGACGACGAGATACCGGTGCTCTACACCGGCGATCATCTGAATGAATGAGATGCAGTGGGCGTGAGCGACGAGGTTAGGCCAGTTCGAACTGCGGCAGAACTGCCTCTGCCCGGCATGTGTTGGCCATGTTCAGTAGCGCGGATGGTGGGACAGGGTTGCCATCGACATAAGCGCTGCCGGAGTGATCAGGACCATGGCTGACTGGATACCGATGTTCGCTATGCCCAACATTGCCGTTCAGGAGCCCATTGAGGTCGAGGGCTTGGCGATCGTCACCGCGAATGACGAACGCCTGAAGGCGTTGGTTAAAAAGCATCGTCGTTTTGCGATGTACCTCCGTCGGTTCAAGACAGAGTTCGGCGTTCAGGTATGGCCCAGTGTCCTGATTCGTGAGTCCGCAAGCCCCGAGCGTTATCGTTCCGTTGAAGCCCTGGCAGCGTTTCGAGACGCTGTTGCCTTGTCGGTGATTCCGCACTCCTGGGCCCAAACGCTCCGGTTCGAAAATACGACCGGCGTCAGATACGCGAACTGGTTTTCCTTTTATCCTTGGATGGTCGATGCCGAGTACGAGGGGATCGTCATGCGGAGCATGGCTCAACTCGGTTACCATGAGGTAAAAGCACTCAATGCCCAAGTGACGCCCGGCATTGCCTACATGACTGTGGATCGGCGGATGATTGATCGGCCTCTTCTCGACGGCCTGCTGCGACGTTGGCAGGAGCATTTCGGAACCGATAGCCAGCGTCACGAGAACGTTGCTCTTTTCCGCTCCCTGAACATGGCCCTGTCAGCATCTATGCTGCCGGGGAATGTCGAAGTCACCGTATACGACATTGGCAGGGCCATCGCGCTGTGGGTAAGTGCGTTCGAGATTCTCGCCCATCCCGGCAATTCAGGTGTCGGCTTCAAGCAAGTTTATAAAATGCTAGAACAGCCGAAATGGAATCTATCGGACTGCCAGACCGCGATCTACGAACCATACGGCTGGAGGTATGGCCACCCGAAACGAAGCCTGCCGGTTTGGCTTTACGGTGAGCTGAACAGGGCCAGAAACGACTTTCTGCATGGTGAGCCCATTACCGCGGAGCGACTTATTGTGCCGCCCGGCAAGCGCCCACTTCACCTTTATGCTGCGCCCCTATTCAGAATGGCACTCACTGGCCATCTGGACCTTAAAATGGATCGGCGGCCAGCGCGGGAAAGCGAGACCGACTATGAGGCTTACCTTGCCTATATGCATGAGTTTGGAGGCTGTCAGCGCGATATTGAAGTGGCGCTGGCAACGATCCTGCTCACAGAGAACGAATATCGAGCGGAGCGCCAAGGGCGAGTTCGGCGCAGTCGACGAGGCGCCTAGGGTCCGCTTACCCCGCCGTTCTATTCAAAACCCGACAGTCCGCTCCCGGCCAAAGTGCGACAATTTCGATCTATTTTCGCTGGCTCTTACCTGAAATCCCGCGTCGGCACCTTGATGCCCGACCCGAGCCGCAGGTCCGGCACGTAGATGTCGCGCACTGGCCGCCCACCCGGCCCCGCGCCAGGCCCATCGCGCGGATCCCGCGCCGCCGGATGCGTAGCACCATCGCCGCGCCCGTGCCGGATCGGGAACGGCTCGTCGCGCTCGCCCACGCTGCGCAGCATGTCCGACAGGTCCTCGAGCGTGTCGGTGACGACGTGGATCACCTCGCCCTCGCGCTGCACGCGGCCGTGGCAGGCGATCATCCCGGCCGACAGCACCAGCCGGCGCTGCTTCTCGAAGCGGTCCGCCCATAGGATCAAGTTGGCAATGCCGGTCTCGTCCTCGACCGTGATGAACATGACACCCTTGGCCGAGCCGGGCTTCTGCCGCACCAGCACGATGCCGGGCACCACCACCTTACGGCCATCGCGGGTGTGCGCGAGGTCGCCGCAGGCCACCATGCCGCGTGCCTCAAGCTCGGGCCGCAGGAACGCCACAGGATGGCGTCCCAGAGTCAGCCCGACGCTGCGGTAGTCCTCGACCACCTCACGTCCCTCACGCATCGGCACCAACGGCACGTACGGCTCAACCATTTCGGGCTGCGGCGGCCCGCTTCCGTCCGCCGCGGCGAACAGCGGCAGCACGGTGTCGGCCAGCCCCCGCACCGCCCACAGCGCCTGCCGGCGGTCGAGCCCGATGCCGCTGAACGCGTCGGCCTCCGCCAGGCGCTCCAGCATCGGCGCCGAGATGCCGGCGCGCCGCCAGATCTCCTCGATGCTGGCGTAGGGCGTGTCGCCGCGGCGAGCCACCAGCTCGGCCCCCGGCTCGTTGCCCAACCCCTTCACCATGCGCAGGCCGAGCCGCACGGCGTAGCCTGGACCGCCATCGCCGCGCCGCTCCAGCGTGCAGTCCCAGCGGCTTGCGTTGACGCACACCGGCCGCACCAGCACGCGGTGCTCGCGCGCGTCCCGCACGACCTGCGCCGGAGCGTAGAACCCCATCGGCTGCGCGTTCAGCAACGCGCAGCAGAACACGTCCGGATGGTGGCACTTCATCCAGGCCGAGGCGTAGGCCACCAGCGCGAACGACGCAGCGTGGCTCTCCGGGAAGCCGTAGCTGCCGAAGCCCTCCAGCTGGCTGAACGTGCGTTCCGCGAACGCCCGCTCGTAGCCCTTGCCGACCATGCCCTCGATCAGCTTGTCCCTGAAGTGCGACACGCCGCCGGTGAACTTGAAGGTCGCCATCGACCGGCGCAGCTGGTCGGCCTCGCCCGGGGTGAAGCCGGCGCACTGGATGGCGACCTGCATCGCCTGCTCCTGGAACAGCGGCACGCCGAGCGTCTTGCCCAGCACGCGCTCGAGCTCCGGCTTCGGGTAGTGCACCGGCTCCAATCCTTCGCGGCGGCGCAGGTAGGGGTGCACCATGTCGCCCTGGATCGGCCCTGGTCGCACGATGGCGACCTGCACGACCAGGTCGTAGAACGTGGTGGGCTTGAGCCGCGGCAGCATGCTCATCTGCGCCCGGCTCTCGATCTGGAACGTGCCCAGCGTGTCCGCGCGGCGGATCATCGCGTAGGTCTTCGGGTCCTCCGGCGGGATGGTGGCGATGTCCAGGCTCACCCGGCGGTGCCGTTCCAGCAGCTCGAAGGCGCGGCGCATGCAGCCGAGCATGCCCAGGCCGAGCACGTCGACCTTCATCCACTTCAGCGCGTCGATGTCGTCCTTGTCCCACTCGATCACCTGCCGCCCGGCCATGGCCGCCGGCTCTACCGGCACCAGCTCGTCGAGCCGGTCGCGGGTGAGCACGAAGCCGCCGGGGTGGGTGCCGAGCTGGCGCGGGAAGCCGATCAGCTCGCGGGCGAGGTCGATGGCCAGGCGCAGGCGGCGGTCGTTCAGGTTGAGGTTCAGCTCGGCCGCGTGCTCGCTCTCGACGCCGTCCTTCGACCAGCCCCAGACCTGGGAGGCCAGTGCCCCGGTGACGTCCTCTGTCAGGCCGAGCACCTTGCCCACGTCGCGGATGGCGCCGCGCGGGCCGAAGCACATGACGGTCGCGCACAGGGCGGCGCGGTCGCGGCCGTAGCGCTCGTAGACCCACTGGATGACCTCCTCGCGCCGCTCTGATTCGAAGTCGACGTCGATGTCCGGCGGCTCGCGCCGCTCCTGACTGATGAAGCGCTCGAACAGCAGGCCGCTGCGCACCGGGTCGATGGCGGTGACGCCCAGCACGTAGCAGACGGCGCTGTTGGCGGCCGAGCCGCGGCCCTGGCACAGGATGCCCTTCGACCGCGCGTAGCGGACGATGCTGTTCACCGTCAGGAAGTAGGGCGCGTAGTCCAGCGCGCCGATCAGGCGCAGCTCGTGCGCCAGCTGCGTCTCCACCGCCGGCGGCAGGCCGTCCGGGTAGCGCAGCGGCAGGCTCTCCCGCACGAGGCGCTCCAGCCCTTGCTGCGGCGTCTCGTCGGGGCACTGCAGCTCGTCGGGATACTGGTAGCTCAGCTCGGCCAGGCTGAAGGTGCAGCGGCCGGCAATCTCCGCCGAGCGGGCGACTGCCTCCGGGTAGCTGGCGAACAGCCTGGCCATCTCCTCGGGTGCCTTGAGGTGGCGGTCGGCGTGGCGCTCGCGCCGGAAGCCGGCGTCGTCGATGGTGCAGCCCTCGCGGATGCAGGTGACGACGTCCTGCAGAATGCGGCGCTGGGGGGCGTGGTAGAGCACGTCGTTGGTGACCACGGTCGGCACGCGGGCGCGCTGGGCCAGGTCCACCAGCCCGTGCAGCCGCATGGCGTCGCCGGGGCGCCGGCGCAGCGTCAGCGCCAGGTGGCACCGGCCGGTGAAGCCAGCGCGCATGCGGCGCAGCTCCGCCTCCAGGCCGTCGTCCGGCATGTCCGGCACCAGGATGAGCAGCAGGCCGTCGCCGGCGCCCACCAGGTCGTCCCAGCCCATGTCGAAGGTGCCCTTGCCGCCACGGCCCTTGGCGAGGGTCAGCAGGCGGCTGAGGCGGGCGTAGCCGGCGCGGTCTATCGGGTAGGCGAGCACGGGCAGTCCGTCGCGCGGCTCCAGCCTGCAGCCGACGACGAGGCGGATGCCGACCTCCTTGGCCCTGGCATGGGCACGGGCGATGCCGGCCAGGCTGTTGTGGTCGGTGACGGCCAGCGCCTCCATGCCGAGCGCCTTGGCCTGCAGCATCAGCTCCTCGACGTGACTGGCGCCGCGCAGGAAGGAGTAGTTCGTGCAGCACTGCAGCTCGACGTAGGCGGCCAAGGACCAGGGCTCAGTCGGCGTTCGGGTGGCCGTGCGCGCTGGTGCTGGGCGCCGCGCGGTCGGGCCGCTTCATCAGCACGTAGCCGGACAGCTCGAGGTGCTGGACCAGGCGCTCGGCGGTGATGCGGGCCATCGCGTCGTCGGCGTGGTGGACGCGCTTGCGGCCGGCGTAGCGCAGCGCGAAGGAGAGGCTCTCCTGAATCTCCTGCGGGCTGGCGGGGCGCAGGCTCAGCTTGTCGTCGTCGCTCATCCCTGCGCCCCCTGATCGGCCAGGGTTAAAGCATGGGAACGTATGGGGAACAAGGACGACAGCTGCCGCCGTTCTAGAAAGGCTCTGATGAGCGACAGCTTTCGCTTCATCACCCTGGCGGCTTGCCGGCTCATGGCCGACCCGATGTTGACCATGCAGGAGATCGCGGCGGCACGGCGTCGGCAGGACGACACTATACCGCGCGCTGGTCGAGCGCGAGTTGAGCCGGCATGTGCGCTTAGAGCAAGCCGGGGGCGCCGATTGGCGCACAGGCTTGTCGCCTTAGTTACACATGCCGTGCTTTCTAAGGCGTCCAAGCCTGCGGGCAGATGGCTTCAACGCGTTGCTGGCGACCGTAGCACCGTGGTCGACGCTGCTTCCCCTGCTGCGTTGACTTCGGTCCTAACCTTGAGGGGATCCGCGAAACTGGGCAAACTGAGCCTCGTTCCTCCCGTTCCGCACATGGTCACCCGGCCATAGCCGAGCATGCGTCCGAAGATGCCTTGGTCCACCTTGATCCCCTCTAGTTGGTGATGCCGCAACTCGAGGGAGTTGCGCTTGAGAATGCCGACTTTGCCGATTACCTTCTTGTCGGTGACCGCTAGTTCGCGCGAGCGGATGGAGAAGACTCGCAAGGCGGCAATCGTCAGGAAGACGACGAAGAAGCTGCTATGCTGCGTTGCTGCCCAGCCCACGACACCGATCAGCAACAGGATGGTCGGGCCGATATAGGCAGCCCAATGGGTCGACGCTTGATAGAGGATGCTCTCGTTCGCATCCAGGTTCTCAGTAACGTACGACATGATCTTCACCTCGTTTTATGTGAATACGGCGCGCGTGATGCGGCGCCCCACACTGATCTCAACTACGCAAGGTTCAGTTCTGCCCGTGTCGCAATCTGGAAAGAGCTATTGCAATACACGTTGCAACGAAAAAGACTTCAATACCGCGACTTGTATCGATTGGCTCATCGATCAACTTCAGCCATATTTCGGACATACGCATGTTGTCACCAATGCTCTTGCTTTTGGGTCAGGACGACTGCTGGCACGACAAACCACTGCGGCTTCTCACCGCAGCGATTACTCAAGTCAGCCGTTCGTCATGGTGACTGGAGGCTCCACGATTCCTGCGCTAGCGGCTGTGGAAAGTCCTGTGTGCAGCCCGAGTTGGAGAAGCTGACGATCGTCAAAGCTGCCCCGGTTTGGGCGATGCCCAGGAGGCAACCGGCTCCGAAGCTGTCGTTTCCGTCGCCGCCTGCAAGCCCGAAACTGTAGTCTCGGGTCGTGATGCCCGCTTTACTTATGCGCGCAGCAAGGGGATTGCCGGAAACAGGCCCCACGTAGAATGCTGCATTAAAAGGATTGCCGCTTGCCGCCCACGTCCATTCCGTCGTGCCGCTCGGACCGATGCCGGGGCCGGAAAGAGTGGCGCTGCAGCATTTGTTGGGGTAGACATAGTTGCCGGCCTGCAGCCCGTTGAACAGCAGTATAGGCGAGGGCGAAAAGACAGTGGTGGCCGAGGGCTTGCCCGCTGCGTTCACGGTAATAGTCGTTGTGAAATTGTAGTAGCTGGCTGTGCCACTCGTCACCACTGGCATGTATTGGCCACTGATCGTTGCCGCGTTGGCCGATATGGTAGCGTTCTGCGCGTATACGGAGCTCTGGGCGAACGCGGCGCACGGCGTCGAGAATGCCACGGCCGACCAGGCCAGCGCGCTCGCGATCCGGCGAATAACGCTCGGGCAGCCGGTCTGCCCAGGGGTGCCGCGTGACACTTGACCCGATGATGTACGAGCAACCGACTGCCGTCCACGATGCCGGCTACAGAAAGAACTCTTCGAGAATACCATTGAAATCGTCCCTACTCTCTCGGAGGCGCGAAGCGTCAGCTTCGTCCTCTGGAGCCTCGTCCTGCCTGCGGACGAGGCCATCAGCTCACGACGAGAAAGAGGGGCTCGTCGCCGGCCGCCCCAACAGAGGCAATACGCCGCGACAAGTCATAACCAGAATCAAACCAGCCGAATTTTCTCTGCTTTTTCGGTTAAATACGCCTACCGCGCTCCCGATGCTGCATCGTTCGCTTGCGCCGACTGTGCGACCGAAGAGAGGACGTCGGCAGGGATCAGCTCGTCCTTGGCCGCCTCGATCGGTTTCCGCGCTGTCGCAAGAAGCCGGCGGGCATCTGCCAGCTGTCCCTCTTTCACTGCGAGCCACGCATCCAGGAAGTCGAGCCGGGCCTGCCAATGGTCTAGAGGTTCATCCTCTCTCAGGATGTCGGTCTTTAGGCCGCGCCGCAGTGCCGGCGCTTCGGCCGGCTTACCTTCCTCGAGCAGCAGCAACGCCAGGTCGAACCGCACCGACTCGGCTTTAGGAGAGCTGTCGGGCAGATCCCCTTTCAGCTCATCAAGGATCTGTCGCAACAACGTCTCAGCGCGCGCACGGTCACCCGCGGCCCAGTAAGACTGCGCCGCGTTTTGTTGCGCCGTCGTCAGGTTGAGCTGCGAAGGCCAGCCCGCCTTTGCCAAGGATGCAGCGACGCGCAGGAAGGACTCGCCTGCCCGCGCGAATTGATGGTCACGGAAGTAGAGTTCGCCCATTGCCAACCCGGCCAAAACCGTGCGCCGGTTATCACTCCCCAAGGCGCGCGTGAGCACAGGCGCGGCATGGTCCAGTAGGGCAAGCCCTTCCTTGACCCGTCCTTCCCCGCCCAGCGTGCTGGCGAGAACCACCTCGGTGAAGCCGGTTCGTGCGTCGTCGGGTCCGAACGTGCGCCGTTGTTGCTCCAGGACTTGCCGGAAGATCGCCTCGGCCTCGGGCATACGTCCCGACATGCGCTTCGCGTCGGCCAAGGAGAGCAGGATGTGGGTGCGCAGCCATCCCGGCACGTCGGCGGGGGGCTCCGATACCTTGGCCGCTTCTTCCTCCCCACTCACGAAGCGAGGCAAATCGAGTGACATGGACGCCATACCCGCCCGGCTGTCCAGTAGGAACGCCTCCAAATCTGGCGGCTTCGGATGGAGATGCGCGATCGCAGCCTCAGCAGAATCCACGCGTACCCTCGCGTCGGCCAAGCGCCCAAGCGGCAGCAGCGCTATGGATGCAGTAAGCTGGGTCGTGGCAATCAGCCGCCAATCCGGGTCGGGCACGCCGCGTAGCGCGGCCAGCGCCGCGTCGGCCTCGGCAACCGCGCGGTCGTTGTCGGAGATGTTGCTGAACGTGCTCTCCATTGCCGCGTGCAAGGTCGCACGGATCTCTGGGCGCCGCCCCGCGAACACCTGGTCGATCTGCGCCGCCGCCGCGCGTGCCGCGTCCGCCACTGTCATGTTGGTGCGCCCCACCTTCTGGTAGTTCGCCTCAGCGATGAAGTTGTTGATCAGGAAGTCCGTCAAAGTGCGTTCGGTCCCCACCTCCTGGGAGAGGGCTCGCTCTGACTGCCGCAGTTGCACCACGTAAAGCGCCAGTAGGAGCGCGGCGCCGCCCAACCCGCCGATGCTCGCGAACACCCACGGCCGCCGGGCACGGTTGCGCGCTTCCATCGCCGCCAACCGCCGCTGCCTCTGCTCGGTTGCCGCTTCCGCCTCGGCCGCCGCGCGACGCGCCGCCAGTCCTCTGACCCGCCGGCCAAGTTCGGCCGCGCTGTCCAGCCGACGGTCGAGATCGCGTTGCGTCGCGGCAGCGATGTCGTCACGCAGCAGCATATCGCCGATTTCGGCGGCCCAGCCCGAAGGCATCGGCGCACGCAGGCGGCCAACAAGCATTTGATATAGCAGTATCCCGAGCGCGAACACGTCGCTTTGTAGCGTCGCGGGGCCGCCCTCAAGTAATTCCGGCGCCGCGTACATCGGTGAGGCTCCGGTCGCACCTGACGCATCGGTCAGATACCTGGGACTAATACCGAAACGCGCCGGCAACTTCGGATCTAGAATTCGGCTGCTGCCGAAGTCCGCGAGCCGGATGCGCAAATCATCGCCGTCCTGCCAAACGAGGATATTGGACGGTTTGATGTCTTGGTGCACCACGCCCACGCTATGGGCGGCAGCAACCGCATCTACGATTTGCAGAAACAGGCTGAGGCGGGTTGCCTCCGGCATCGCCTGCAGCCGTCCAGCAAGATCTGCCCAAGCTGCCAGGTCGTCCCCACCCCATTCGCTTTCGGTGTAGAACGGGGTTCGATCGAAATTCCATGTCAGCATGCGAATGACGTCCGGCCGGTCACCAAGCGTCTCTCGCAACAGTGTCGAAATCTTCACCTCACGCCGGAGGCTCGCCAGCAAGTCCGCCTGATCGCAATACTTGAACACACGACGCTCGCCGGTCGCTTGGTCTTCCGCAAGCCAGACTTCGTAGTTCTCCTGCGCCTCGGAGAGCTTGCGTTTTAGGATAAACTGTTCTCGTCCCGGCGCAGCCATCCCTTCGGCCAAGTCAAGCCATGCTCGAGCCGGCGGCCGCGCCGGAGCCACCTCCACCGGTCCGGTAAAACGATATCCCTCGCCTGAGACCGTCTTTATGAACTGCGCGTTCTCGCCCAGTGCCGCGCGCAATTTCCTGACCGCGTTGGTGATCGATGCGTCGCTCGTCCCCGCGACCTCGCCTTCCCACACCTCGTCGCTTAGCCGGTCCTTGCTGACCACCTTCTCACGCTCCCGCAGTAGGCACTGCAGTAGCCTGAGCGGCAGCGGCTGCGATTCAATGGCGACGCCGCCGACCCGCAGCTCAAATGCGGATTCGTCGAATGTCGCGCTCCCGAATTCATAGATGCAGAGCTGCGAAGCCGGGCCTTCGTTCTTCGACATCGTTCAGCAACACCGCTCAACCACCCATGCCGGACTCTAACCGCAAGTCGGGGGAGCGAACCACCTTAAACGCCTCTCCACGCGATTACCTCTGCTGCTAAGATTGTTCTGTAATACGCCGAAGCCGCTGCTTCCCGTAGTTCGGACGCCGACGAAGGCGAGACGGTAATCCATTCACCGAGACCGCGCCGAAGCCGCCTTCACGGAGGATCGGGTGACAAAGCCCTCGAGAGTGCATCAACTCGCATCGGCGTTTGCGGCTTGGCTGGCTCTTGGAGACTAATCGGCTGCGTGGCGCACCGGCAGGGTGCCGGGCACACTCGTCAATCACCTCAGATCTCCTCCGATGCGCCGATCCTGTGGCAGGCGCTTAACCTTCGGGGTCTCGGTCTCTACGCAGCCTCCGGATCGGCAGCGCTTCGGCGGCTCCGAAGAGGAGTTCTTGCTCAACCGTCGGATGCATTATCTTAGAAGTTGCACTTCACGCTTCTGTTATCTAGCATCGTTTGAGACTGTTACTGACCTCGAAGCGAGATCATCCGGTGCCTGCCTTCGACGTTTCCATCGACCTGACGACCGACGCCATCCCGCCCGGCCTGGCTCCGCCTGTGGCCGTGGAGCGGGTCCGGGCGGCCGTGGCAGCGATCCCTGGCGCAGGTTCTGTATCGGTGGCCTGGTGCAGCGGAACCGCGCCGCGTGATGCTTGGGTGCGGGTGTCCCAGTCCGGACGCTCGCATGCCTTCGATGGGGCAATGGGAGACCGTCTTGCGGGATGGGTGCGGACGGAGGCGCGTCGGGCGCTGTTTCCCGCCCTGGCGCTGGCATAAGACGGCGATACGGTCGTCTACGCTGAGCGCAGCAGGCGACAAGCCTGCTTTCTCCATCACAGCCGCTGGGTAGACATCGACAATGAGCTGGACAGCCCTGCTACTTGCGCTCGCGGCGGTGCCGCTTGCGGCCCGACCAGCGCTGGCCTGGGGCGACGAAGGCCATAAGGTGATCGCCCTAGTCGCGGCACACTATATGCGTCCCGAGGTCCTAGCGCGCGTGAACGCGCTGCTTGCTACTGACGCCGACAACCAACTGACTGGGCATGACATAGCCGCTGAGGCAACGTGGGCGGACAAGTTCAGGGATCACGTCGAAGGCGCGAAGGCGCACACTGGCTCGTGGCACTTCGTCGATATCGAACTAGGGTCGCCGGACGAGGCGGCGGCGTGCTTCGGGCGTCCGGCACTGGCAACTGGTCAACCCGCCTACCCCGGATTCGCGCGCGACTGCGTCGTCGATAAGGTGGATGAGTTTAGGCGCGAGCTCGGAGATCCGGCGACGCCAGCAGTCGAGCGCCTGCTGGCGCTGAAGTTCCTCCTGCACTTCGTTGGCGACCTCCACCAACCGCTGCACGCGTCCGACGACCAAGACCGCGGCGGCAACGGCAAGGCGCTGGAGCCGCCGATCGGGAAGTCGCGCAAACTGCACGCGTTTTGGGACACCGCTGTCGTGATCAGCCTCGGGCGTGACCCGGAAATGGTGGCGTCCGGCCTAATCGCCCGTATCACCCCTGCTCAGGTTGCCCGCTGGTCGGGCGGCACGCCATCCGACTGGGCGGGGCAGTCATTCACGCTGGCGAAGGCTGACACATACGGGAAGCTTCCGCCGGCGGCTCCGGACGGTAGCTATCAGCTGACCGAAACCTCTCGACACATGGCAGCAGATGATGCAGCGATGCAGCTGTCCAAGGCTGGTGTCCGGCTCGCGGCGTTGCTGGACGGAGCGTTGTCCAGGCCGAATTAACCAAGCCATTTTGCCATTTGCCTGTCCTGCAGCTTAGGTTTGACTGAGGATCGGGACGCGTCAGGTAGGCGGCGCAAAGGACGAGCCTGTCCCGACGGTGCATCCGACTGGACAACTCTTGATCGCACCCTTCACATAGCCCTTCGCAACAAGATGTTCGGCAACAAGGGTTCCCGCGCTCATCAGCATCTGATCATCGCGCTTTGCATAATCGACCACGATCCCTGTCAGAAGTGCATCTACGCCGCACAGCGGAGGATAGCCGTTCGTAATAGCTTTCAACATTGCTGCTTGACCTTCTTGCGAATTAATCACCGCTTGCATCGCCAGAAAGCGTGCGCTCGTCAGCGGAACTCCGTCCCCCTTCGCCATCTCCTCGCCTCACCCGCATCGTTGCACATACGATTTAGCTTGCGGACAGAGATGACGCTAGAGGTCCGGTCAGCTATTGCCGGCCGGAGTCAGCGAAGGCAACCAGGCTGTTATGCTATGGTAGTCTGCAAGGGACGTCAGCTCGCCTGCGTATACAGGCAAATTAGTAATTCGCCGAGTACGATTAAGCTATGGCCTTATGTGGTGGACAGCCGCCCCTCGTATCCAATGAAGTAACCATGGCCCGAGCTTCCCTTGTCGACGAGATCGAGACGGTCTCAGCACTAATCCGGAAACTCGGGCTTGGCGAAGTCACGCCGGCCGTTCTCAAGTCGGCGCATCACACCACGCTACTGATTTTGCCCCGAACGATGGTGGCGAGGGTTCAATCCTCTAGACCGCTCGACGCGGCTTTTCGTTCGGCCGTCCGGGAAATCGCGGTTGCCCGTCACCTAACGAAGCAAGGCGCACCGGTCATAGCACCGCTGGAGGAGCTGGCAGGCCCTTATGTCACCGCGTCTGCGGTCGTGACTTTTTGGCCCTATGTAGAACACGAGCGGGTGGCTGACGAAGCGGATGCATTGCTCGCGGCGGAGACGCTCCAGGCCGTTCACCAAGCATTCTACAGCTACGACGGCGAACTCCCACCATACACCCAAGCTTTGGACCGCTGTTGGAGCGTGCTTGCAGACGCGACGGCGTCGCCTGCGCTGTCCGCGGACGACCGAGATTTCCTGAAAGCACGGTATCGCTGTGTGCGACATGACGTTGAAGCAATGGCGGGCAACCCGGTTCCGCTTCACGGGGATGCTCATCTTGGCAACCTGCTGCTCAGCGATAGTGGGCCTGTTTGGACGGATTTCGAGGACGCATGCCTTGGCCCGGCCGAGCAAGACATCGCGGGCCTGCCGTCAACCGCGTGGGCGCGTTTCAGGGATGCCGACCAGCAGCTCATCGAGCGGTGTGCAGACTTGAGGAGCGTTTGCGTCGCCGTCTGGTGCTGGGCAGATATCTCACGGAGCGCAGAGGTCCTTGAAGCGGCCGAGTATCACCTGCAGCAGCTTCGACGACGCACTCTGTAGACGCCTAATGACGTTTGCAATGCTTCGAACTCGGCGAGCGTGCGTTGGTGAATTTTCTACTGCCTGTTCGTCTGTCCCAATAACCAGGGTTTGCGGCACGATAGCGCTGTCATCCGAAAGTAAGTGCTTTTCACGTCAATAATGGTACCGAAACTATGTTGCAGAGACAGCGTGCCGATGTCAGAATCTCACATGGCTTCCGGCACGAAAAGCACGTCCCTTCCTTTCCCTCGCCGTCGGCTATCGCTGCCGGCATGCTGATCGGCTATGCGCGGGTCTCGACCGAGGACCAGAGGCTCGACCTTCAGCGGAATGCCCTTGCCACGCTCGGCTGGCAGAAGGTCTTCGAGGATCGTGCTTCCGGCGCCCGTGCCGACAGGCCGGGGCTGGCCGCGGCCCTCTCCCACCTGCGCCGCGGCGACACCCTCGTCGTCTGGCGCCTCAGCCGCACGACCCATCAGCTGGTCAACCTTCTCGAGAGATTTGAACACGAAGGCATTAAGCTCCGGTCCCTTCAGGACGGCATCGATCCATCCTCCGTCATGGGAAGGCGATGCTGCAAATCGGTGCGGTGTTCGCCGAGATGGAACGCAACCTACTGCGCGATCGCACTAATGCCGGTTTGGCCGCCGCGCGGGTCCGTGGACGCGCACCGATGAGCGTCGCGCCCTCCTGAGTTATTGGCTCGGCGAGGAACATCACGGCGTCGGTTACATGCGTGTAGCGGTCCGGGCCGCGATCCCCAGGGCGTTCCGCCTGCTGGACGTCGATGCCATCGAGGCGGAAGTGCAAGCCGGGAACGACCGTTCCCTAGCCGTGCTGCGCGATGTCGGGATGGGACCGATCGGCGAGCGGATGGTCTTCGCTCCCGCACGCGGTCGGGACGAACGATGCGTCGTGCTCGAGGTATGTCGACCGGACTGAGGGGACGACGATCCCGAGTAGGACTCCGCGCCGCCATCGCATATCCTGGCCATGAGGCGCCCCGTGCAGAGTGGCCAGCGGGCATCCCGACATCCTCTGAGTTGCCCGTTCAATCTCATCTCACGGCAGGCTGCATGAGGTCCCACCGGTTGCCGTAGATATCCTCGAACACTGCAACCGTGCCGTACGCCTCACGGCGTGGCTCGTCGATGAACTTGATACCTCGCTCCGTGTAGGTCGCGTGATCACGAGAGAGGTCGTCCGTCTCGAGGAAGAGGAAGACCCTTCCCCCACTCTGGTCGCCCACTGCCCGACGCTGGCGACCACCGACCGCTCTCGCAAGCAGGAGGGCCCCGGCGCCTCCTGTGGGGCTCACCACGACCCAGCGCTTCTCGGCTGTCAGCTGCGTATCTTCCAGGAGCTCGAGACCGAGCTTTCCGACATAGAAGGCGATGGCTTCGTCGTAATCGCTGACAAGGATCGTGATTAAGGCAAGCCGTTGCGGCATCGAGCGCCTGATCTGGTGAGGTGTGGAGAATGCGCTAGCCGGCCAGCTCACGTTAGAAGGAGTTCGAAGCGGGCCGTAGCAGGTCAAGATGTACGTCGAGCGCGGTTGACAATTGTCATCCACCGACTTTGACGCGCGCTGCTATGGCTCCCTGTAGCGCATGCGCTCGCCGGGGGCGTGCATGCCGGACCTTTGTCGGACCACACTCGTTCGCCGACGATCGCACCCGTCCGCGCAGACGGCGCTGGTCGTTCCGGCACGTCATGTGTCAAGGCTTCACCGCCCGCGTCGCATAAGCGATCGGTCCTGACACGCTGGGCTAATTGTTATGAGATTCCGCCGGCACTGACCTGCAAACAGAAACAAACTCGACCCTAGATCGAGGGCTTCGAAGGTTTGTCGGGCGAATCGTTAGCCGGAACGGCTTACCAGAGTTTATCACTTCGATGGACCCTATGTTGCTCGTCTCGCACCCTAAAGCTGCAAGTCTTTTTAGTGCATCGTGATATGGCTCGCCGGCTCGGACGATTTCAAAGTCGGCGATCTCAGGATCATCGCCCGGATCAAACCCTTCGACATGGTCCAGTGCTACAGTGACTTCAGAAACTCCTACGTAGTCGAAGCCAAACGAAATGTGCGCGCCATTCTCACCGATCATCCATAAAACATCGTGAGTCGGCCGAATGCCTCTTGGTGGCATTGTATCTTGGGGATAATGACGTAGCGAGGAACTGAGCGATTGAAGGCGGTTGCCGAAGCGATGCGTGAGCTCATCGCCTGTCACACACGCCTGACGCTCATTGATCCTTATTCTCAACATCACGCCAGGAGCAGATCCCCATTCAGTTCTGAAGCGCTCGATAAATCGATCACTTTTATAGTCGCGGATTTTCCTGAAACCGCTTCTCTGTCGGAATTCGCTACTGCCTTCATACACTATTTCTATACCTAGACGAGACGCCAGACCATATGGCGTCAAATTGCCCGAGTACAGAGGCTCGATTGCATCTAGCAAAGCTCGTCCCGCCGCCATTTGGCTATTGGAAAGCGTTAGATCACCATCCGTCATCAGAGGCTCCTGTATGAGTTCCAAGGCAACAGGTCGTCAATTCGGTGACGAGGGTGTCCATCAACCATCTTAGGCAAGGCACTATGTAACCAAGCATGAGGCTCAACGCCGTTGAGCTTGCAGGTCTCGATCAGCGACGCCACAACAGCCCACCTATCTGCGCCGCCATCACTGCCAGCAAACAGCGAGTTCTTTCGCCCGAGGCTTACGGGACGGATTGCCCGCTCGACGGGGTTGGTGTCCAGGTCAACACGGCCATCGTCGAGGAATCGGCCTAACGATGTCCAGCGGCCAAGGGCATAGCGGATTGCCTCGGCCAGTCGGCTGCGGCCAGGCAGTTGGGCCAGTTGCAGTTCGAACCAGGCGAGTAGGGCCTCGACCAGTGACTTGGACTGCTGTTGGCGGACCTGCCGGCGCTCATTGGGCGGCTGACCGCGGATGCTGGCCTTGATCTTGTAGATCGCGCTGATCCGCGCCAGCGCTTCGGTAGCGATGGGAGAGCCAGCCGCGTGCAGTTCGTAGAACTTGCGCCGCGCGTGGGACCAGCAGGCCGCCAACGTGATCTTGCCGTCGGCGGCAAGTGCCTCGAAGCCGGCGTAGCCGTCCACCTGCAGGATGCCGCGGAACGCCTTGAGGTGTTCGGCCGGGCGCATGGCCTTGCGGTCTGGCTCGTAGATGAACACGACCGCCGGCGGCACGTTGCCGCCGTAGGGTCTGTCATCGCGTGTGTAGGCCCAGAGCCGCCCGGTCTTGGTCCGCCCACGGCCGGGATCGAGCACCGGTAGCGGCGTGTCGTCGGCAAACACCCGGTCGCCCGACATGACGTGCGCCACCAGGCGAGCATGCAGCGCCTCCAGCCACCAGCAGGCGGCACCCACCCAGCCGGACAGGGTGGACCGACTGATCTCCAGCCCATGCCGGGCGAAAATCTGGCTCTGACGATACAGCGGCAGGTGGTCACAGTAGCGGCTGACAAGCACGTGCGCGATTAACCCCGGCGTGGCCAGGCCACCCGCCAGCACTCGCTCCGGCGCGGGTGCCTGATGCAGCGTGCCGCAGCACCGGCAGGCTTTCTTGGGCCGGGTGATGCGCAGGACGCGGATGGATGCCGGAACCCAGTCCAGCATCTCGCTGCTGGTCACACCGGCATCGTGCAGCGCGCCGCCGCATTCCGGGCACGCATCGCAGGGAACCGGGACAACCGTCTCACTGCGCGGCAGATGCGCAGGCAGCGGGGCGCGATGGAGCGGCTTGTCCAAGGCGGGCCGCCGGCCGCCGCCAGAATGGGGCCTTGCTGGCCGCCGCCGGACGCTAGGCAGAGGATGTCCTTGCCGGCCACCTCGCCGAACCAATCGCGGGGCACCGGCTTGTTCGGCGTCAGCAACACGAACCAGTCACCCAGACGTGCTCGGCCAATGTCCTGCGGCGACACCGGGAGCGTCCAGACATCGTGGTCGTCGACACGCCGGTCCCAGCCCTCCCGGTTGATCCTGGCGACCTCGTCGATGCGCACCGCCGCCGGCGGACGCATCGCAGGGCCGTCGCGGGTCTCGACCGGCTCGTCGTTCGTCGCGGTCCCGTCCATCCGTCGCGACGGACCTTCCAAGCCGGCCAGCGCACGACGCATGTTGGCGCGCGCCGGGGTGTCCATGGCGGCATGCGACGCGTCGGTATGGAACAGCCGATCCCTGGCCAGCATCATCCGTAGGAACGCCGTCCGCCCCGAACGATAAGCCTCCGCGCCGTGGATCGGCACGTACTCGGCCGCGATACCGGCCTCGTAGGCGTCATACTCCGCAGGATCCGCTCCCAGGATCCCCATATCGAGGTCCAGGAAGATCGAGACGTCGCCGGCGACTGCGTCGGGCAAGCCAGCGGGCATGGTGTGTTCGGCGGTCGCCCTCACCATCAGCTCGGCGGTTCGCAGGCTCGACGGCGACTGCGAACCGGCCATCTCGGCGACGAGCAGGTCGGCGCTGCGTGCCTCGTTGTCAGTCGCCGCCGGATCATAGATCGCGTCCTGGTACCAGGTCGCCAACTCGACCGCGTCCGGATCGGTGATGTCCCTACTTCTCGCCTGCGTTGCCTGGAGCATGGCATCTACATGCGATTGCCCGTGATAGGTCCGATGAGGTTCGGCGTAGCGGCGCCTCAGCGCGACGATCGAGCGTGCGGGGATCAGCGACATGATCCAAGCTTACCCGCTCGCGACGGAGGCGGAACGCCGCTTGCCGCATCTGGGCGGGCTCGGTCGGCCCCTTCACCCGATCGACCTTGCGGCTAAGATTGCGCTCGCCGTCCCAGGCTGCGACCGTCCCAGCGCAGGTGCGTGTCATACCGGAGCGTCGACAACCATGGCCGATCCCGCCCAGGCCCGGGTCAGCTACGCGGTCAAAGCGTCCGACGCGCGCCGTGCCCGACCACTGGCCGGCAACATGGCCTGGGACGCCTTGTGGCGCCTCGCGTACGACCGCGCCAACAAGGTGATCCAGGAGCAGGCGAACGAACTGCTCAGGCGCGGCAACGTCATCGCCGAGGAGGCGCGCGACTTGGTCGAAGTGCAGCGCAACGGCTTGGTCATCGAGATGCGCAAGCCGCTGACCCCTTTCGGCAAGCTGTATTCCGAGGTGCTGAAGCCGGCGAACTCGCTACCCACGTTCGAGGCGCTCGTGGAACGCAAGGGCACCGTCGAGGCCGTGCTGGTCAGCGTGGGCAAGACACGTGCGGTGACCAACCGGATCGCCTTCATCGGTCGCACGGCCGGGACGGCGGGCTTCGTGCTGGAGATCGTCGCCGTGGCGGTCGTCATCGAACTCGCGCCCGAGGACCAGCGGGCACGCGTCGCCACCGAGGAGGTGAGCGGCGCGGTGGGCGGGATCGCGGCCGGCACGGGCGGCTACTGGGCAGGCGGACTGGCTGGCGCCGCATGGGCGGGAACTTGGGCCAGCCCGACCCTCGTCGTCCCGGTCATCGGCGAGTTCACCGAAGGCGGCGCCATCCTGATCGGCGGCATCGCCGGCGCGTTGTTCACCGGTTGGATCGGCAACAAGCTGGGCAAGGCGGCCGGGCGCCTCCTGTGGCGCTTGCTGCCCATCGAGTGGAAGACGAGATAGGCCGGTCGTGCTGGACCGGATCAACCGATGGTTCGTCGACCGCCTTCCATCCCGCCGGTCTTCGGAGAGCTTGGTGCGGGTGTCGCAGCGGGGCCTGCACTACCGTCGCGGCGCGATTGACCGCTTGATCCCCTGGCGCGAAATCGACCGCGTCGTTGCGGAAACGTCGGGGCAGCTGGTCGGCGACACGCACGTCCTGCTGTTCGAACTCGCGACGCACGATGTTGCCGGCGCGAACGAGACCGACCCTGCCTGGTCCAGCCTGCTTGAGGAACTGCACCTCCAACTGCCCGGGGCCAAGCGTACCGCGACCTGGCGATTGGAGTTGGTCGCCTCGGGTCGGCCTGTGGAAGTCTACCGACGCTGATGCTTCGCGGTCACCGTCGGTCGCGCGACCGCAAGGGTGGTGTAGCTGACGACAGGCGCGCACCCGAGGGCGCTTGCAGTCCGCCTTGCAACCATCCGGAGATGGAGCGCTGACCACGATGGAGCTGCACACGACCAGGCTGGTTCTGCGGTCCTGGCGCGACGCGGACCTGCCGCCCTTCGCGGCCATGAACGCCGATCCCGAGGTGCGGCGCTGGTTCCCGAACGTCCTGATGCGCCAGGAGAGCGACGATCAGGCGGCTAGGCTACGGCGGCACGACGAGGAGCACGGCTTCAGCTTCTGGGCCGTCGAGGTGCCGGGTCTAAACCCCTTCATCGGATTCGTCGGGCTGCTGGAGGTAGGTTCCGGTATGCCGTTCGGACCCACGGTCGAGATCGGCTGGCGGTTGGCGCGGGCGCAGTGGGGCCGTGGCTACGCGACCGAAGCGGCCGCGGCCACCCTGACGCACGCGTTCGGGCCGCTCGATCTGCGCGAGGTCGTCGCGTTCACCCTGCCGGGTAACGCGGCGTCGCGGCGGGTGATGGAGAGGATCGGCATGCGTCACGACCCGGCGGACGACTTCGATCATCCCGGCTTGCCCGATGACCATCCGATGCGGCGCCACGTGCTCTACCGAATCGCGCGACCGGCCTAGCCGATGGACACCCGTCCCCACATCCATCTCCGGCGACGACTGGATGACCTGCGTAATTCGCCCGCTTGGCCGCCGGGCGTCTCGCCGTTGGCGTTCGATCCCGAGCGACACGCCGCCGAAGTCCACGGCCTCCTGGAGCAAGCGTACGCGTGCGGAGGCGGCGGCGTCGCGCCGTTCCAAGCCTGGTGGGCCGGCGTCCGCGACGATGCCGAGTTCGACCCCTCGCTCGTCTTCCTGGCCGCGTCCGGCGCTGGCGAGGTTTTGGGGGTGGCCCAATGCTGGACCAGCGCCTTCATCAAGGACCTGGCGGTTGCCGGGCGCTGGCGGCGACGCGGCATAGGGGAGGCGCTGTTGAGGCAAGTCTTCTACGCCTTCCGACAGCGCGGCGCCGATCATGTTGAACTTAAGGTGGAAACCGTTAACGCGGCGGCCATTCGCCTCTACGGCCGTCTCGGCATGCATCCCGTTTTGCCCTGATACCCTGATCGGCTGGCTCGTCGCCGTGACGGCTTGACCAAGCGGTTGCGCAGTTCAGCCTTGGTGACGACAGTCGGGCGATCCTGACCTGCGGCCGTCCGATGACTGATTTTATCCAATGGGAGATTATGATCGGCCTACCCGATGAGCCGAAAACGCCACCCAGGCTGGATACGGACCGGCTCGTGCTGGATGGCCATCGAACGAATGATCTCGGTCCGCTCGCCGTCATGTGGGCCGACGAGCGTATAGTGCATCACGTTGGCGGCCGCGCATCGACCGGGCAGGAGAGCTGGTTCCGCCTGCTGCGCTATCGCTGCCTCTGGCCTGTGCTCGGTTACGGCTACTGGGCCTCGCGGGAGAAGCAGTCGAGCAGATTGATGGGTGACTTCGGGCTCGCCGATTTCGGCGGGTCCGATAGCAGCGGACACGAAAGTTCGATACAGCATAAACTCACAAAGAGTGGGATTGCTGGGTGTAGATAGACGCACGAGTTAATGCGTGCCGACGTCTACTATGACGCACGACCTGAGACAGTAGCGACCCCTGCATCAAACGAGGGTTTTCTGCATGCTGTAATTTGACTTAGGTTGATGGTAAGAACCTCACCCAGGAACCGTCATGAACGTGCAGCGGATTGCGGCCTTCGCCGATGGTCTTCATGGCGGCAATCCGGCCGGCGTCGTCCTCTGTGACGTTCTCCCTACTCCAGAGCGGATGCAGGCCGTTGCGGCAGAGGTCGGCTACTCCGAAACGGCTTTCGCCGCGCCGTATGGGAGCGATTGGAGGGTTCGCTATTTCGCGCCCGAGATCGAGGTGCCATTTTGCGGCCATGCCACCATTGCGCTCGGGGCGGCGCTCGCCCTGGCTCACGGTGACGGTATTTTTGCACTCCATCTGAACGAGTCGCAAATCACCGTCGAAGGGAGTCACACGGGTTCGATATTGACTGCCGCCCTTCAGTCTCCGGCCACGCGCAGCGTTCCAGTAGACAACGAGCTGATTGAAGATAGCTTGGCCCTGTTCTCCTACAGCGCTGCGGACCTCGACTCGCGTCTGCCTCCCGCAATCGCCGAAGCGGGCGCCCGGCATCTCATCCTAGCTTTGACCAGTCGCCGGAAGCTTTCTGCAATGCATTACGATCTCGAGGCCGGTCGTATCCTCATGACGAGGTTGGGGATCGTCACCATCAGCCTTATCCACGCTGAGACTGCCAGCCTGTTCCATGCGCGAAATCCGTTCGCAGCCGGGGGCGTCTACGAGGATCCCGCGACCGGAGCCGCGGCTGCGGCCCTGGCCGGCTACTTACGCGACCTCGGCTGGCCGCATGGCGGAACCTTAGACATCATTCAGGGCGAGGATATGGGCGTGCCGTCCCGATTGCGGGTTGAGATCACCTCTGAGCCCGGAGCAAGCATCCGCGTCTCCGGCTCAGCCAGAGTCATGTGAAGTGCTGGGGAGCTTGCGTCTCGTCTCAGCGGTGGCCGGCACTGCCTCAATCACCTTTCGGGTCCGTTGCTACCGGATTCCCATTTCCGACGCGGCGTGGAGCCGTCCATCGACGGCCGACCCGAAGCCGGTTGGGTGCTCGCCAAGTGGGCGCACGGCCGGGGTTACGCGACCGAGGCGTTGGCGGCGACCCTGCACTAGCGAATTGTGCCACGCCGCGCCGGGAGGTCGTCTGCCTGATCGACGACGCGAACCGCGCGTCCATGCGGGTGGACGGGAAGTGCGGCTTCGTCCGGAGCGGGACCGCAAGGATTGACGCGACGGAGTCGATCCTGCCGGTTCGAACGCGGTGGCTCGTCGGGACACGATGGCTCAACGGAGTAGCGCGAGCAGCTCCGTCAGGTACTGCACCGTATGGCTAGCGGTGCCCGGTCGCGAATGTGAACGATCCACGAACACGGTCGTGAGTCCGAGGTCGTTATCGACCCGCAGGTTGTAATCCGCATAGGCCGAAACGTGCCACCAATCGGGTTCGGGCCTAATGCCGCGGAGGCGGCCCATGTCCTGCCAGATCTCCGGGCCTGCCTTGTACCTGCGCGTCTTCTCGGAGCACAGGAGCACAACCAAGCGTCGAGGCGGAAGCCGAGCCGCGCCTGGATGACCTCGCCATGGCAGATATCGCTGTTCGTCATGGCCGCGCAGGGCGCGATCGTCATCAGCTTCCGGAGGGCGGCGGCATCCGTATAAAGCGACCATTTACTGACTGCCGCCCCGATCCAGGCCGCGTCCACCTCCCGCAAGCCTAGCACGTCGACCAGGCTTCGGCTGGTGGTGCTGCGTAGTCGCTGAACTCTCCCTGCTCGAGCGCGCCCCAAGGAACTCGCCGGACGTGAGGTCGGGCTACGGAACCGCGACGACCAGGCGCAACGAACCGTCGAACTCCGCCTGTCGGCGCAGCGCACCATGCCGCGCGTCCCATCGACCGTTCTCAAGATCGCTCCGCAGGTGGTCCACGTAGCGGGCCTGAACTTCCGGCGCGACGAAGCTCCAGGCCGAGCACGCCAGCCGGGCACCGGCCTCCAACAGGCGTTCAGGCCGGCCGTAGTACGCCTCGTTGAAGCCGTCGGCGCAGTCGAGCGGTATCGGCACGTCCCAAACGGAGGTGCCGCTTCCGAGCGCCGCAGTGATGCGGTGCAGGGTGGGGTAGCGCCTGGCCTCCGCCGCCAGCACGTCGGGCGCGTATTCGTTCAACCAGAAACGTCGCACGAGGCCCGGGTCGCATGACATGATGATGACGGGGCCGCGCGTCACGCGGCGCATTTCGGCCAGGCCGGCGTCGAGGTCCTTCCATTGGTGGACCGTGAACGTCGCCATGCTGGCGTCGAAAGCGTCGTCCGCGAATGGCAGGTCCTCTGCCACGGCGTCGATGGAGGTAGGCAGGGAATTTGGTCGCTGCGCGCGCATCGAGGCCGACGGCTCGACGGCCACCGTCTCGCGGTCGCACGGTTCGTAGGACCCCGCGCCGGCGCCGACGTTGAGCACGCTCCGTGCGCTTCCGAGTGCACGCCCGATCAACTCGGCGACACATGGTTCCGGTTGCCTGAAGCGGGAGTAGCGGGCGCCGATGACGCCGTAGTCCGCGTCGCCCGCGCTGCCATCCGGTTGTCGATTCATCATGCGGGCCACCCCTGCCGTCGCTATCCTCGAGCCATCGGACCTTTACGGGATGAGCGTTCGACAAGCATATTCATAGCGACCGACGACCGCGCTGGCACGTGCCGGAAGGTCATTCGATCAGCCTGTCGCGCGACGTTGCCGGGCGTGCGAGGATTGTCCATGTCCGAATGGCTCCCGCACGCACTAACCTACGTCGATTCCTGGCTATCGCACCAGATGCGCGCGACGGAGCAGCCTGGCTGCTCCGTCGCTGTCATCCAAGGTGCCGACTTCGTCATGGAACGCGCCCACGGCTCGGCAGACCTGGCTCGCGGAATACCGATAACGACGCGGCACCGCTTCCGCGTTGCCTCCTATTCCAAGGCCTTCACTGCGGCTGCCGTCATGCTGCTCAAGGAGGCTGGGCGGCTGCGGCTCGACGATCCGGTGGGGATTTACGTTCCCGACCTCCATCCGTCGCTGGCGCTAACCACTCTCGGCCAACTTCTGTCGCACTCGGCGGGCATCCTCCGGGACGGCTCGGATGCGGCCACTGGAGCGATGCCCGTCCCTGACCGGACGTTCCCGACCTGCTCCGGAAGCTCTCGGTGCCGCTCGTGACGCCTGTCGGCGAGCGGCTTAAATACTTCAACCTCGGCTACGGGCTTCTCGGCTTGGTCATCGCCTCCGTCACCGCCGAGCCGTTCGAGAACTGGGTCGGGCGCGAGGTGGTGCGAAGGGCCGGCCTCGCGGACACGGCGCCCGACTTCCCCGCCGACAGCGCCGAGCCCCTCGCAGTCGGCAATCGCGGCCGGCTTCCACTGGGCCGCCTGCCCATCGCCGGGCGGAACCGCACCCGTGCGCTCGCGCCGGCGACCGGCTTCGTCTCCACTGCCGCCGACCTCGCGCGTTTCTACGGCCAGATGGATCCGGCGGCCACCGACAGCATCCTGTCAGCAGCCAGCGGTCGCGAGATGACACGCCGGCACTGGCGGTCGCTGCAGTCGGCCGCGGAGGCGTACTACGGGCTGGGGATCGCATGTGAGACGCTGGAAGGGCTGGACACCTTCGGCCACACAGGCGGGTTCTTCGCTATGCTAGCCGGACGATCGTCGTCCCGGCGTTGAGGGTCACCGCGTCGGTCCTCGTCAACGCGGTGGACGGGCCCGTCAGTGACTGGGCCTCCGGCGTCATCCACATTATCAAGCACCATGCTAAGGCTGGCCCGCGTTCCGCGATGGCCAGCGACTGGGCCGGGAGGTGGTGGCGTCATCGACCTCGTGCCACTCGGCGAATGCGTGCTGGTGGCGACACCCGACACGCTCACGCCGCTGGCCGACGCCACCGAGATCACCATCACTAGCGACGAGGAGGGGCGTATGACGGGCGCCGACGGTTTCGGCAGCTTCGGGGAGTCGGTCCGCCGCGTTTTCGCGAACGACGACAGTCCGGTCAGGCTCTGGTTGGCCGGTGAGGAGTACGTGCGGGAGGAGGCGCTGGTCGCTTGATCCCAAGCCGCCGAACTTTCGGACTGGTGAAGGTCAGGATCACTCGGCGAATTGAGGGTGGCGCAACCGAGTGGAGGTTGCCTCACTGGAGGTCAGGTATGGCGGTTTCCACGCTCGTTCGGCCGACGAATCGAGGACGACCTTGGGGGCACGGTGGGCGAACAGGTCGTTGTGCCCGCCCTCGGGCGCGATCCACAGCGTCTTCGGCTGCGGCGTCGCGTCGAACAGCCTGCGCCCGAGGTCCAGGGGCACGATCACGTCCCTCGCACCCTAGATCACCAGGATCGGGTAGCGCAGCCGGCCAATCCGGGAGAGCTGGTCGAAGCGGTCGTGCAGCAGCAGGTCGATGGGCAAATAGGGGAAGCGCCGCCGCGCGATGTCGGCCAGGCTGGTGAACGGTGATTCCAAGATTAGTGCATCGACTTCGTGCGTCGCCGCGACCCGCGTGGCCACGCCCGTCCCGATGGACTCGCCATAGACCACGATACGCCTGTGCTCGACGCCTTCGTGGTCCAGGAAGGCCATGTCCGCCTCGGCGGCGTCCGCGAACGCCCGCTCGCTTGGTGTTCCTGGATTAACGCCGTAACCCGGATACTCCGGCATCAGCACGCCCAAGCCCGCCTCGCGAACCGCCGCAGCCTGTCGCGGCGGTCGCCGAGGTTGCCGCCGTTGCCGTGGAGATAGGCCAGGACGGGACGGCCTGGCGCCGGAGGCACCCACCAGGCGAGCAGCCGTAGCCCACCTGGCGTTTGGAGCCGGACCTCGTGCAATGATGGCAGCCCGACTGCCGGGGCGTCGGGCCTGGTGATATCCGCGACGAAGACGATGCTGCGCTGGAAGGCGAACAGCAGGGCGGCGATGCCAACATATGCCGCCAGCGCCAACGAGACCGCCGAGAGCAGGACAGTCCGGATCACCGGGAACGGCCGTCGCTCTTGGACCGCGGCGCCTCGACCACGTCGAGCGTGCCCGCTTCCGAGGGCAGCAGCAGCGCGGGCAGCAGCGGCAACGTCGTGGGATACGTCTTCAGCAAATGCCGCTCCGTGCCGGGGTCCCGCCATCGTCATGCCACGGCCGGATCGGGCACCAGTGTCGGCGAACGAGATGTGAGGGTGGCCGATGCCGTCGTTCGTGGCGCTACTGCGCGCGGTCAACGTGGGCGGGACCGGCAAGCTGGCCATGCACGACCTCGAAGCAGCTACTCCCTAGTCGGATCAATGAGCCGGCGCGGCAACCCCTACGACTATGCCAAAGCCGAAAGCTTCATGAAGACGCTGAAGGTGGAAGCCGTCTACCTGGCTGCCTACGAGACCTTCGAGGATGTCACCGCCGATCTTCCGCGCTTCATCGACGAGGTTTACAACAAGAAGCGATTACATTCCGCCTTGGGCTATCTCAGCCCCACGCAGTTCGAAAGCCAACACGCCCAGCAAACTGTCAAAACAGCCGCTTGAAAGTGTCCCCTCGCAGGGGCGCACCCAATTACCTGGAAATTTTCAGCGCTGATTGACACGGTGCCCTGCAGAACGAGCCGCTGCCCCGCTCGGAGGCAAGAGGGCCATTCTCCTGTGAACGACTACTTCGGGGTCGGCCCAGGCTGTGCGGCTCAGCGTGCTCGGCCATGCAGCTGGGCGTGGCGCGTCTCACGCCCGCGGAAGATAGATCACCTGTCCCACGAAGATCTGGTCCATGTCGGTGATGAATGGGTTGGCGTCCTTGATTGCGGATGCCCGTGCGGCGTGCCCGTAAACCTCGAGCGCGATTATTCCGAGTTCATCGCCGTAGACGATCTTGTAGAGGCCTCCGGCGGTTGGACGATCTGTTGCGACGGTGGCCATGGCTGCGTGACCCGCTTGTGGCTTGGCAAGCTCCATGTCGGCGGTAATCGCCGCAGCCACCCCGCTAAGCGGCTTCGGCCTATACAGTGCCCTTTCGGGCAACTCCGTATCAGCCGCATTCCATCTTGCGATCGCGCTGGCGCTGACCTCCTCGAGGGTTCTCGGGCCACCGGTGCGCGGCGCCTTCGGAAGCACGACACTCTCGATCTCGGACCCGATCGACCTATCCGCTTCCTCCATGTTGCTCAGGGAGGCCAAAGGGTTTGGCGACAGGGCGTATAGCGGAGACTTCTCATCCGCATCCATTACGAGACCCATTCTTCTCGCTCCGTCTAGCACCCAGACGAGCGCGCCGTCCGACAGGCCACGGACGTCTCCCCCGCCGCCGACCGACCCGTGGTCACCGGGAAACCATCGTTGCTGGTAGGGGGCATCGGAGGCGGATGGGTTAAAGCCCAAGCTTACGTTCAAGGCACCGAAATTCGGCCAGAGCGTTGGCTTGAAGGCCGTCCGCTGTTCATCTATCGAAACGGCGTGACGGCCGCTGACGACCATCGAGCTCAGCTCGGTGTCGAAGAACTGCTGGCCCCTATTCACCCATTTGGAGAAGAGGACGTCACTCGGGACGCCTATGGCCCCTACGGTGTCCCACACTCCCAAATACTTGATCCTGACGACCAGGCTTTTCCCGGTCGAATATCCGGCGCAGTTTTCCACCCGCCAGGCGTCTTCCTCAATGTCGACGCAGACTTCCGGAGAGCATGCGCACCGGAAACGGAGCAACTCCTCCGTGTCGTGGCCGCTGGTCGCCGTCCGGGCTTCGTAGAGCTTCACCGCTTCCGCGATCCGGGTCGCGTGCTTTCGTTGCATGACGCCGACGCTTCTGACGAAGCCTACGAACGCGCGCGCAGTGAACGCGCCGCGCGAGAAGCCGAATATGAAGAGCTCGTCACCCGGCTCGTAGTTGAACATTAGGAAGGTGTAGGCATCGACGATCTTGTCAATCAGCCCTTCGCCGAACAACCCGCCCTTCCAGCGGTCATCCTCGCCGGTTCCTACTCCGGAATCGTAGTGTATGATCTGCACGGACTTTTCGGTGAAGGGCGTCACGCTCTGCGCAACAATTACGACGTTTGTCGGGTGGGGTGCGCTGAGTTGGTTCCAGGTTCCGTCGAAGCAGAAAACGAGTCTTTTCACTGCGGCCATCCTTGATTCAACACGATCGCGGTTGGACGAAGGCGACGCTGCCCTTAGTATCCGTCGGCCGTTACGGAACCCACCTATGGTGACCGCCTTGCACCTGCCAAGACCGTTCGGCATCGATCGCTTCGAGCCCGCTGATGTCAAGTCTGGCCGTTTCGACTCTCCTTGCAAGGTTCCGCTTCGATATCCGAAATTCCTTCTGATTTTTTGCTGATCGCTATACTAATCGGAGTAGGGGCTCTTCGCGCGAGACGGAGACCGCATCCGGCGCGGCAACCAACATCGCGGCTGCGCCGTCGCCAACAAAGGGAGGAAAAGCGCAATGACATACCGCATATTGACGCTGGACGGCGGCGGCTCCTGGGCTGTCCTGCAGGTGATGGCGCTCGCGGCTCTCTACGGGGACACCGCAACCGGGCACCAGGTGCTTGAGGATTTCGATTTGGTCGCGGCGAACTCGGGCGGAAGCATTACGCTCGGAGGACTGATCGAGGACCGCACGCTCGCGGATCTGCGCGACAACTTCTTCCTCAACGAGGCTGCGAGGCGTAGCGTGTTCGTAGCCCGGCGTGGCATCGAGAACCTGCCCGAGGCGCTCTTTCATCTAGGTCCGAAGTACAGTACGGCCGCCAAGCTGACCGGATTGCAGAAGCTGCTAAGCCGGTTCGGTTCCACGCCGCTTTCCCTGCTTGGGTCCGCTGCGGGAAAGCGGATTCCCGACGTTATCATTTGCACGTTCGATTATGACAGGCTGAGGGGAATCCTTCTCCGTTCCAACCTCGACAGTTTGGCAGCAACGTTCACCAAGGAGGTGGATCTCACGCTCGCCGAAGCGATCCACGCCTCGACTGACGCGCCGGTGAACTTCTTCGACACTCCCGCAAGCCTGCCTGAGTCAGCACCCACCCGCCAGTTCTGGGATGGCGGCATCGCCGGCTACAATAATCCTGTCATGGTCGCCGTTATCGAGGCGCTGGCGAATGGCAGCAAGACGTCGGACATACGCGCCCTCAGCATCGGCACAGGCACCACGTTCCTGCCAGCCGATCCGGACGGAAAGTTAGGAGCGTTGGGCCAACCGTCACGGCGGTTGCCGCGCCGCAGCCCCATTGACGATTTGATCGCTGATGTGGCCACGTTGGCGACCGCGATAGTGGACGATCCACCGGACGTCGCCTCTTACCACGCGCACGTCGCCTTGGGTGGGGGCGTTCCGGCCACCAGGGCAATGGTCCAAGCATCCGGTCCGGTCGTGAGGCTGAGCCCGATGATACAGCCGGTGAAGGATGCCGGAGGCGTCTGGTCGGCTCCTCCAGGGGTAAGCGACTTCCGGGCGCTGGCATCGCTCGAGATGGATGCAGTGGAGCAAGCGGACGTCCTGCGCATTGTGGAGTTCGGCAACGCCTGGCTCGCGAACTCGGTCGTCAACCAAGCCATCCGGGTGAACCGCGACACCCTCGAATGCGAAATCGGGCAGCCGACATTCGACCGGGCAGTCGCCGCTTGGCGGGGCGTCCGCTGAGCGAAAATGCAGTCCTTGCCGGACGAGTTTAGCCGCCTGCGGGGCACAGTCTGGCCGACACTACGATCACCGCCGCGCAACCCGGACCGCAAGCTCGCGACCACTCCGCACGCACTTTAAGAACCTCGGCCGCAAAGGCAGGCATCGCCGCCGGCATCGGGCGCGATTTCATCCGTATCCAGCGGTCGACGGTCCTCCCGGTCACCGCAAGGCGATCGGCAGGCCTGCTTCCTACTTTCCTTTCTTCCCTCTAAGATCAGCCGAACTGCCTGGTGCCACGCGCCGGATTCGGCCGCGCGCGAAGTGGCAGCAGATCTGCGCGAAACCACTTGCGTAATTGCCCTGCTTCCGGGCGCGCTTGCACGGTCTACAAGCATTGCTCAACGCAATTTGCTACCGTGCCCGGTGACGTGCGGTAGGGTCGTGGGTAGGCCCCCTAAACCCCGCTTCGCAGAACAATAAGCACCCGCTACTTAGCATAGTCGCTTGGGAGAGGCAACGGATATGCCTGAGGATTTGTAACCTTCACAGTGAATTTAACCACTCGCACTTTCATGGATGAAGTTCGACTCTGCGTTCACAGAGTGATACAACACGCCCAGTTCTACGCTATCCAGTATAAGACCTGTCCCAAACAGCCCTAGACGATCATGCCTTTTTACTCAGGGCTGCAATGACATGTTGCAATGTATTTCACAAATGTTCCATTTACCAAGACGATGTTTTCAGTTTCATTATTGCGTGCTCTTAGCTGCCGGTGTGGATCTTCGTGCTCAGCCCTCCTCGGGAGCGTTCGAGGGCTTGGTCTTGCCCGACTTTTTTTTGGCGCCGGCGCTATGCTGATGAGCGCGTACGATGGTGCTGTCGATCACCGCATACTCGTTGTCGGCGTCGGACGCCAAGTAGGTGAAAACATTTTCCCACACGCCGGATTTAGACCAACGGCTATGGCGGCGGTGGATGTTCTTCCAATCGCCGAAACGCTCGGGCAAATCACGCCAGGCAATGCCCGCCCGGCGGCGATAGAGCACCGCCTCGACAAACAGCCGGTTGTCGGCCGCCGTCACCCCGACGTGGCCCTCACGTCCAGGCAGCAGATGCTCGATACGCTCCCATTGGTCATCGCGCAGGTCGTAACGTCGCGTAGGCGGTCAGCTCCATCGTGGCTGACCGCCTATGAATTGAAGAAACTGCCGCGCCGGAATCCTCTAAATGACGACAGGCCCTAGGACGTCAGGCTGAGGCGGGATTGCCCGCGGCTATCTCTGAGCTGAGTCGGTCGATCCCGTTCGGATGTGCAGGATGTCGGGTGTCAGAAATCCGCTTCCAGCAAGTCAAACACCAGGGCGGCCAGCATGCGAGCTTCGTGCCGGTCGCTTTTGTTCGCGCGCGTTGCTACGACGTCGCCGTCCGTCGCCAGGAAGGCTGCCGCCCGGGCTTGATGCCCCTGCAGCGTGCTCGGACGAAGACCCGTGGCCGTCCGCAGTAAGGACGCAACCTGCTCATCCAGCATCGCGAGTTGCCGCTCGTCGATCGTTCGTCCGATTCCGGCCTCGATCAACTTCTCACGGCGGTCGTCTACCTCGATGAGCTCTCGGCAGGCGGCCAAAAGCGCGGCGTCGGGCGAAGCGGGGTTTCTCAAGGCTTGCTCAATCAGGGCGAGACCGTGCGCCTTGGTGACGCGCAGGTCGTAACCCGAGAAAGCGCGTCGAGCCAAAGGCGGAAAGAAAGGGGGCAGGGACATGGGCGTGGATCCTTGGATGTGCGAAGCCCGAGTCGGCTGAGCCGGCTCGGAACTTCCGATTGGAGTACAGGGGCGAAGGAAGGTGCGGCGGAGTTCAGGTGCGTCGACGCGAACGTGCTATGGCGAGCGCGATCCCAAGAGGTCGATCACCAAGGCCGCGAGCAGTCTCTCCCCGGGTAAGTCTCGCCGGTTCGCGCGTACCAGCAGCCCGCTCTCGTCCGTCGCCAGGAAGGCGGCCGCGCGGGCGCGGTGCCCGTCCAGCGTCATCGACTGGCTGTTGCATACGTGTTCCAGAAGCGGGTTGGCCGCCTCGTCAATCGCGCGCATCAGCCGGGCATGCTTCCCATCGCCGTGCCGAGGCTGGCCGTCCGCGAACAGCCGGCCGCGGCGTTGCCAGAGTCTCCACAAACGACGGCATATAACGAGTAGATCGGCGTCCGGGTGCGCGCGGGACGTGGGCAGCGTGTCGAGGGTCGCGGCCAGGATCCCCTGATCCGTCACGTAGAAGCGCCGGTAGGGTATGAGCGGCGTGGTTCCGCTCACGCCACGTACTCCCCGACCAGGTCGCGAATCAGCGCGTGCAGCAGCCTGTCGCCGAGGCACAGGCCGGACGCGGCGTCGGTCGGCAGGTCCGGGTATGGCAGGAGCAGGGTGCGGGCCCGGGCGCGCCAGCCGTCCGGCGTCGTCGTACGCAGGGCGCAGACGCGGTCAGCCAGCGCGTCCAGGGACGCCCTGAGCGGCGCCATGCGGACGTCGCGTGCGTCCTCCTCCGCGATTGTCTGGCAACCGGTGCCGGCGGCGGGGAAGATGGTCTCCTCCACCTCCGTGAACCGGTGAAGGAGGCCCAGGAACTCGGCGTCGGGGTGATCGGCGGGGAAGGTCTCCAGCGGCATGGACGCCGCCAGGGCGCTCCCGACGGCGGCGCGGCCGAGGCCGGAGAACAGGCTACGGCGAGTGGATCGCGGGCGTTGCGTGGTTGTCGAGAGTGGCGTCGTCGAAGACGCGGGTGTGCTAGACTGATTGTCAGCTTCCGGCATGGAGTGATGTCCTGCTTGAGGTCAGGCGCGGGAGAAGGTTGCACCCTTGTCCCGTGCCGTTCTGTTGCCCGGAGCCGCCGGGTTGCGGTCAGCGCTCGCCTGGATCGTCAGGGAACGAGCGCTTCGGCGGAGGCTCAGGCTCAGTGTGAGACGAATCACATCGGCACCTCGCCACATACGGCGTTGGCGCGAACAGCTTGCTCATCCCTCTGGGGAACCTGATCCCTCCTCCTACCCCGCTCCCAAAACCCCCTTAAAGAAGGCAAATCAGCCTCAGCCATGAGACCACCGGCAGGTGTAGCGCCCGCTAGCGCTCGAGGCCGCCGCGCTTCAGGCTCCGCAGGATCGCCCTGCGTCGTGCCCTGCGCTTCGCGAGCGCTTTCTCTTCCTTTTCTGTCAGAGCGCCCTCCTCAGGAGTGTCCTGTCTGGCGAAAGGTGGACTGCGATTCGGAAACGCGGCATCGGTAGGCTCGCCGCCCGCGGGCGGCGTGCGGCTTGCTTCCAGGAAGAGCGAGGCCAGTCCGGATCGATGGCCGGCTGCTGCCGTGGGTTGCCATGGCTGTGGCGTCACCTTGGCTTTCTCGGGCGGGCGCAAGGCTCCACCCGCTAGCGTTAGCGGTCGTTCCTGGGGCCGTGCACTGTCTGGCAAGACTTGCGTTCGAGCTGCTCCTTCCAGCTTCGGGGAAGTCCGGGCGGGCACCGCCAATTCTATGAAGGCTTCGGTCATCGACGGCGGGGCCGCTTCCGCCTGCTCCGGGCTCACAGGACGCTGGGCTGGGCGCGGCAGGTCCTGGGGGCCCGGCCGCTGCGGCTCGGGTGCCCGTGCCGCTTGCCCCGCTTCCGAGGCGGGGCGTCGGGCGCTTTCGGCGCCGGCGTTCCACGTCCCCTCCTGGTAGGCCTTCCTGAGCGCGGCATGCTCCGCCGACATCTTCGCCAGCAGGTCCGCGAACACCCTCGGTGCGTCGTCCGGGTGTTCCAGGACCGGCAGCGTGGCCTTCAGCTTGGCGGCGACGCGGTCCAGCGTCCCGACAGGCCAACCCATTGGCGGGCGCCGCACCGGCTGCGCCTCCTCTGGCGGCGGCGCCAGCGGCTGGAAGCTGCCTGGCCGGGCCTTTTGCGGCGGCGGCGGCGCGGCCGGCGTCTTGAAGGCGCCGCTAGGCCGGCCGTCGCCCGGCCGTTGCGTGGCTTGGCCGGCAGGCGCCGGTGGGCTGCGCCCTGGTAGGGCTATACCTCCGCCAGTGCCGCCTTGCGGCGCCGAGGGCGACCACTGGCGGCGTAGCTCCCTCAGCCGCAGGTCCAGGCGGCCGAAGGTCGCGAGCGATTCGCGTCGATGGATCATCAGCTCCTCGGTCGCGGCCTGGTGCAGCTCGGCCAGGTCGGCTGGGTCGGGCGCCTGGGAGGGGTCGTGGACCTTGGCGCCCTTCTTCCCGCGCGGCGCCGGCGAGGTCGCCTCGATGACGTGCCGCAGGGCGCGCTCGGTCGCCTGGCTGACGAAGCGCTGCGACAGCCGCTCGCGCTCGTTCTCCAGCACCTTGGTGGTGATGCGGCGCGCGATCTCTGTTCCGAGTATGGCCGACGGCCCCAAGCGGAGGTGGCGCGGGAGCCGCGCGTTCACCTTGGCCACCTGGGCGGCGCTCCTGCCCGACTCCTGCAGGAGCGTCTCGGTCCGGACGAGCGCCTGGAAGGTCGCGTCGCGCCGCATGGCGGCATCCTTGACCTCCTCGTCGATCATCTTGCGGGTCCACTCCGCGTCCATGACGACGAAGGACCTGGACTTGGTCTTGTCGGCGATGATGCGGGTGACGTTCCGCATGGGGCTGGCTTCGAGGCCCATGTCCTTGTAGCTGCGCGGGTCGTAGAGCGCGCCCTTGCCGGCCCGTGACATGACGTCGTTTGTCACGTCTGCGAAGCGCGACCTGGCGTCCTTGACCCAACCTCGGTCCCGCGTGGCCGCATCGCGGTTTTGGCGGTGCGGGTATCGCGTCACCGTGTTGCGAGACTTCTTTCTGTGCAACTCGGCGACCGCGAAGTCCCACTCCTCCTTGCCGGTGGCTGGGTCGGTCATCAGCTTCGCGGGCCGGTCGGAGAAGACGACGTGGGCGTGGTGGTTGCGGCTGTCGTTCTCCTTGGTGGGCGCGTGGATGCTGGCCCAACACGGCAGTCCCTTGGACCGGAACATCTCGTCCGCGTAGCGGCGGACGATCTCGTGGCGTTCGGCGGCGGACGCCTCGTGCGGCAGTTCCAGGACGAGGCGGTGCTGGGTCCGGCCGCCCTTATCGGACTCGTGCTCGTGCACGAGGTCCCAGAACCGCAGCCGCTCGTCGAGCGTGTCGCCGATGGTGCCGAAGGATGCCGTGTGCCCCCTCAGCTTGGGCAGCTTCCCCTCGTCCTCGATGTATCGCTGGGCGGCGGCCTCGCCGTATCGCTCGGACAGTCCTGGGGTCAGCGAGATCCCCTCCTCGACCCATGCCTGGGGTGAAGGGCGCTCCGGGCCGGCGCTGAGCCGGTGGCGTTCGGCTTTGTCAGGTTGCTCCTCCTGGGGCCCCTGCCCGTCCATCTCCCGGGCGATCGCATTCGGGGCCGCCATCGCGCCCTGGCCAAGGCCGGTCGCGTAGGCCATCGACGGATTGTCGAGCGCCTGGCCTTGCTCCACCGCGGCGTCGCGCTCGGTATAGACCTGGTGGGCGCCCTCGCGCGTGTTCGCCTTGTGGCGGCTCGAGCGCCCGGTGCCCCTGGGCTTCGGCGCTTCCTTGGCCGACGGCGACGCGGTGCCTTGGCCGGGTGCCCTTACTACCTGCCCTGCCCTCCGTGCGGAGGACGTGGTTTGCTTGCGCATCCCCTTTGTCACGACGGTGTAGCCGAAATGGTAGGGCCGCCCAGCGGTGTCCGGCGCCTTCAGCCTGATCGACGGCTTGTTCCGGGCTGACCGCCCGTGGAAGGCCATCGCCTTCTCGAGCACCTTCTGAAGCTTGGAAGGTTCAGAGGCGGCCTGCGCGGCGTGATGCTGGCTCCGGCTGGCGGACAGCGCGCGTCGCTCGGCCCGGTCCAGCACCAGCTGGACCGTCTTGATGTTGATCTGCCTGAAAAGCTCGATCTCGGGCTCGATGTCCGAGAGGCCGATCTCCTTGGCCATCTTCAGCGCCTTGCGGCCGGAACAGTGCGGCCTCCTGACTTGGCGTCGCGCGTGCTCATGATTCTGCCGGGTTCTCCGCCGTAAGCATGCCAGCCGCCGGCGAGGCGTCCAGTGGCGAGAAGGGCCGGGCGGCCCTCGTTCGGTGGATTGCAGTCCACGGTTGGAGCGCCGGTCCGTAATTGCCATGGTGTGCATCCCAACCAGGAGCGAATCATCAATGCGTGACGAAAGAGGCAGACCGGCGCCGAGGCAGGCGTTTGCCGAGAACTGTCCGCCCGAGGAGATGCCCGCGTGTCCCGGGATCACCATGAAGTCCAGGGCTGTCCGGGTCATCCCCGGCGTCGGCGAGGTCGAGAGGCAGCTCGAAATTCGGCCAACGCCGTTCCCCGCGGGCGTGGCGCCTTCTTTCTCGCTGCAGGGCGTTTGGTCCTGTTGCCGGACCCGCAAGGATTATCGGGCATGGTCAGCGATGCGGCTTCCGGACCTTCTCCCGGATATCGACTACATGCCGGCCGGCGCTGGAGCGGACGTGCGCGTCGCGGTGGTGACCTCGCGTGCTTCCGTCTTCAGCCTGGGCGGGATTACAGGGCCCAATGGCAAGGAGATGAAGCGGCTCCTGGACGTGGCGGCGATGCGCCAGGAGGTAGACAGGCGCATTGCCGATGGCACCCTGGCGTGGTCTTTGGTCGTGCGGCCGCCTGCCACCCACAGTCTGGCCATCGGCCAAGCTGGCGTCCTGGGGAGGACGCTGTCTCTGCTGGAGACTTCGCTGGCGCTGACGGCAGTGCCGGCATGAGCAGGGTGTTCGATTATGGCGGGACGCGTGTCAGGACGGTCCTGATCGATGGGTTCGTATGGTTCGTTGCCGCCGACGTGTGCGCTGTCCTGGGCCACACGAATTCAAGGATGGCCCTCAAGCGGCTGGGTGCGGACGAGAAGGGTGTAACTAATGTTCACACCCTTGGCGGACCGCAAGCGGTGTCGGTTATATCGGAGTCCGGACTCTACCTTCTTGTCATGACTTCCCGGAAGCCGGCGGCGCAGGGCTTCCGCAAGTGGGTGACCGGCGAGGTGTTGCCGGCGCTCAGGCGGACCGGCCGCTACGAGGTGCCGACGGCCATGGACGCCGCGAAGGCGGAAGCCGGGCCGGGATCGGCGGACGTGCCCGGCATGCCCATGGTGAGCAGCGACATGCTGCCGCTCCGGATGCCGGAGTTCCTCGCCCTGATCGGGCTCTCGCACGAGCTCTCCAGGGCGCTTTCGCGGACCTGGGAGGGCGTGCTGCTTCGGGACCTCGCCGTGAGCGGGCGCCGTGACCAGGCCTGCAGGCACCCCGTCAGCGGGCGTTGGTTCTTCACTCGCCCTGAGCTGGAGGCATGGTGGGCGCGCGACATGCTCTATGTCTTTTGGCAGGCGGGTATCTTGCCGCCGGAGCCCGATGGCAAGTAGGGCCGTCCGACGGCCCGTGCTACCCCTCGGGCTGTTGGTTGGCGACATAGGCTTGCGTTGCCGTTCCTCGCGCTGCCCAAGGGGCGGGTAGGAAGGGAACGGATCCATGTCTGAATCGCCCGATGTCGCCCGCAACTCCATGCGCATGAAGGACAGCAGCTACCGGTCGGTCGCGAGCCCGTCCGAGGTTGGGCATTACCTGAACTTGGCCGTCCGGTCCTTTCCTGACGGCCGCAAGGTGTTGTCCTTCTCGCTGCATGGCCTGTGGTCCTGCACCATGACGTCCGATTGCTTCCGGAGATGGTCCGATAGGATCCTGCAGGCTGGTCGAGAGGGCCATCACGTCAGGCAGTCGGCCAAGGAAGGGGGCGACATCTTCGTCGATGCCTGCCGCGTGAGGAACGTCATCGGCAGGTCGTCCAGCCGGCGTTCGATCGCCGCGCTCGGACTGGTCGAGGATGCCCTTTTCAAGATGAGGGTGGCCGCAGGCGTGGCCGAGGCCAGGGCATCCTTTGACGAGACCGCCAGGTCTCTGGCCTTGGTTGCGGCCAGTGCGGCAGGCACCACGAGCCCGGCGAAGGCCATCGATCATGAGGCACTGTCCGACGACCAGGCGTTTTATGCGGAAACGACGGATGGAGAGGTCGGTGGCCCCGACCTGGAGCAGGTCGGGCGGTTTGTGCCTATCTTGGAACGGGAGATAGGCGGGCGGAAGGTGCTGTCGGTCATCGCCAGGGACGTGTACCTTTTCGTAGGAAGCGGACGTGGCTTTTCCCATTGGTTCGACGACCAGCGCGCTGGCTGTAGGTTGATCGAGGGCGTCGACTACGTTGATGGGATTTCGGGCAAATCTGCCCAAAACTCTGCGCGCGGGCGCCCACGTGTGGATTACATGCTCACCCTCGACGCGGCCAAGGAGATCGGCATGGTCGACAAGGGCCCGCGCGGCAAGGAGCTGCGGCAGTATTTCCTGGAGTGCGAGCGCCGACTGGCCAGCGGCGAGCCGGGCCTCCAGTCCATAGCTGCGGTCGCGCCACAACTTCCAGCCGTCGTTTTGGCCGATCCTCCCCTGGTGCCGCGGCTCAGCGCGGAGACAGTGCCGCTGAGCGTCCGGTCCTACCTGTCGACTAAGGGCTTCGGGCGCGGAGGCATCGGCTTGCAGTTCGCGGATGGCCTCGGAGGGCTGTTGTCGTCCCAGGCCCAGAAAGAGCTCGTCGTCAGCCTGGTGACGGCAGGGGATCCGGCCTGCTGGTTCTACAGGCACCCCGAGACTGGCGACCTGCTGTTTAGCCGGCCCGCGCTGGACGCGTGGTGGGCGGCCCACGAGGGCGAGATCGTCGCTGCGAGCCTGGGCAAGTAGCGAGGCTCCAGGGCCTAGTGGAGGCGCCCTGGGCCTGCTGGGAGGCGCCGCGGGCCCACTAAGAGGAGTGTAGCTGGTAGGTAGGCCCGGAGCGGCAACCAGCGGCCCGTCAGCCTGGATTCCGCACGGAAGTCGCAACGACTTGGCCTGATTTTGCCTTGCCGTCGACTGGCCGTTCGAGTTCGCCGTCAGGCACCTCGGCGATAGGCCGGCAGCACTCCGCAACGGCGTTCGGCCGCGCTACTTAACACCGTTAAGATCAACTCATTCGCTCGTTGGCTACCGATGCTGCGATGCCCCTCTCCGAGGGGCAGCGCGCGACCCGCAAGGGGCGCGCATCGGGCCGGAATCTCGCCATTTCGGCCTGGTTTTCGTGGCAAGCCCATCGGGCGCGCAAGGCATGGGCCTGGCGGAGCCAGCGCGTTAGCAAATCGTGGATGCGCCCGCAGGGTGCATCCCGATTTGCGGTAGCGTGCCTCTCCACTCTTCCGGTCTTTTCTGTCGGACCAGGTGCTCTTGCCGGTCCCTGTGCCGATGCCTGACCACGTACGTCGAAGGTGGTCTCGCTGTTGGCCAACCGGTTGCTGGCGGGAGGCGCAGCACACTGGCCTCAAGCCTCCCGCCAGCGCCGGCCGTAGGCCGGGATGATCTTTGGGGCCGTGCTAAGTATCTGAAATATATGTGGCAATCGTTCTGGAGGATGAGCTCCCTCCTTGGGTCGCCTACGCGGTCGGACGCTGCCCCTGGCCCATCTTTCGACCCTTTTAGCCGACCGCGCCAATCCGTTACGGAAACGGTGTGGATAACCACGAATTGTCGTCTACGGAGTGGATTGTAAGGATGCGCTAGTACAATTCCCCTCCCCTCGGACGACTTTTGGATTGGCTCGGCGGAGCCTCCGAGATGGTGCTCGGAGCGGTTTATCGCGAGCGATCTTGTACAAGGATTGCAGGCTACGGAGTAGCCTGCCGGGTGCGTGCGTGCAATCCGCGTCCCCTAATGTCCCAGGATAGATACGAGGCACGCGATCCTGAGACACGCGATTTTTGGCCTGACGGAGGCATTCTGTGCGTCTCGGAGGCTCCCAACGGAGGCATTTGCGTACAAGGATTGTAGGCTACGGAGTGCTTTGCCAGGTGCGTCAGCACAAAGCGTCTCCCCTTTCGTCTCACGCCATGATATGCGTTCGTGCCGGCGGTGGTCGCACTTGGGACAGTGGGGGAGCGCGCGATGAGATATGAGATCGAGGCGATGAGGGATGTCCGCTCGCTCATGCTGGCGCGGTGCGAGGCGATCGAGGGCGACGCTGCGTACGACTATCCGTCCGAGGTGGTGTCCACCCTGGCCGCCTTGGCACGGCTCGTGCGCGCCAAGGTCGTGGGACAGGCCGATTGGGAGATGGTCCTGGCCCACGACCTGCGGCCGGGCGAATGGTTCGGCGAGCCTGGCCGGAGCCTGCGGTCGCTGCTGAAGGCGGGCATCCTCAATCGCCTCCAGCATCCCGACCTGGCGTTCACGGACATTGAGGCGTCGCGCGCGAACTCCTACGTCGACGACGTCGTGAGCCTTCTCTTCGAGGCGGCTGCGATCCGGCGCCCGCTGCGGCCCGCTCAGGCGTAGCCGTCCAGCGCATCGGCGCCTACGCCGATCTGGGCAGCAAGATGGGCGACCACCGCCGGCGCCACGTCCGCCTCCTTGTCGGAAATCGGCCGTGCTGGCGCCAGAACGCGAGCTGCACCGCGAAGCCGAGCTTGCCGGCGTCAACCCGCCCGGCCAGCAGCGCCAGATCCTCTGGCAGCAGCGACCAGCGCTCGCCTAAGTCGTCCGCCGACCACAGCCGCTGCATCCGACTCCGCCCCTGTCCGCACCCAAGCAGGCGACCTTGAGGACCGGAAGCGGAACACGTCACCCCAAGGGCAAAACGCACAGCTTCGCGGTCACTGGGCTTACATGCCGACTTTCAAGCCCAAGCCGTCGGAGACGCCCTTAACGCGGCAGGCTTGTCGCTCATGGACCTCATTTGAGGTTCACGTTTTGCAAGGCGAGCCTTCGACGAATATTGCCGACGGTCTGCGGGCTTACCGACGTTCGTCGCGCTATCTCACGATCTGAGAGCGACGCAGCGTCCATATTGGACAGCAGTTCTTCCACGGCTCTACGCCGCTCACTAGCTGTCGACGGCGTGCTCTTGGCTTTCTCTGGCCCATGTCCAGAATGGACATACTTAGGCGGGCTAGTCGCGGCTAGATGCATCAGATCCAGCAAGATGGCTTTTTCCAACCGATCGTCAGCGAACTGCGTCGATACGTAAAACTTGCGTATAAGTATCTCTTGGACAGAGATGGCTCTTAGTTCTGAGATCAGAAGATCTTCGACGATTAGCAGGCGAGCATAAGATGGCAAGTCAAGTTGAGTGTCTGACGTATTATCGAATACAAGCCCTAACTCGCGGTCTCGACGTTGCCAATACAGGGCTTCTTTGTGAGCCGTCGTAACATCCTTTGGAAGCAAAAATGCGGTCTCGATGCATCTTCGCGCCGACTGCGGAAGAGGATCTAGACTATGAATGGACCAACCATCAATCGATTCGATCCAATGACTTCTTTCGTTGGATCCAAACGTGCACCTCCCGTAAACTGCCTCTCGAAGCAGGGTTTCCTTAGGTTGCCAATTACAGACACCCTCAAGGCCACCGTATTTCAGAAGCACTGCCTCTTTTTCCCGAGCTTCGTGCTCACGTCTGTGTCTCTGCTCGGCCTCAAACGCGGTTTCCTGCCAAACTTTCCCGTTTGTGACTAGTAGCCGTTCGACATGCGACAAGTTGAACCCGAAGGGACGAACTAACCGCTCGACAGCTACTTCTGCGGCGGCCCGCTCCCCAGCATGACTGCTATCACGCATAGCCCAACTCTTGCGAACCTTGTCGAGAGTTCTCGAGTCGAGGGAGGTTCTAATAGGCAAGCGGCCGCCATCCAATTTGGACAGTCGTATTAAAGGTATTCGCGACTGTCAACCGGCGGATCGAAATTCGAAGACAGCCTCACTTCGCAGTTCAGCGCAGTGAACTTGGGTCGACCGGGCAAGTCCGGCAACGCGACGCCCGTCGTCGCCGCATCGCATACCCGATCCGATACCGTGTCCTGCATACAAAGCCGCCCCGTAGGAGGTGTCCCCAAGCTTCGGTTCTGGAGAACCGCAACACATATTTTCCGGCAATCAGGTGAATGGCTCGTCGGGGATTTGCGAAACGCTCCCATCCAAATCCGCCTGCCGATCAGGGACGTGTTCGGTAGCGCTTCGCGAGTTGCGGCGTTCGTGCGCCAAAGGCGGCGAGATCGGCTTGTAATATCGCGTCAAGCAGAGTCGGACCTTTCGGCCCCGGGAGCACAGACGGCCTGACCGAGGGCAAGCTTTTGCATGCTGGCAGTTACGACGGCTTTCGCCGACATGCGAGAGATCGCGCTGCGGTTCATTAGGCCGACACGTGCCATCACTTCAAATTCAGGGGAACTTCGTCGGAGGCGGCTCATCCTACGCGAGACGTGCTCCAAAGCACCGCCGAAAAGAAAGCAATCATCCTCGCCGTAGCCTCCGTCGCGCGGAGAAAGGTCGGGTCGACGAGGTAGTTATGGATGAACCCGTGCCGACGCTCGTCCAGGCCGAAACAACCCGCTAGCCGAGCAGCTGCCTCTCGGCGGATGCTCTCCCGCAATCGTTGACAACCGCCCCCGTCCGGGGGGACGCGTCTCATGCCCGACAACGAGGACCTAACAACCATTGCTGAAAGCGTCGCGCGTAGACGGCGACGATTCCGGTTAATGAATTTACCGGCTCGGGCAACCCTGGACGCGTCAGTTGGTCTCCACCACGTCCGCGGCAATTTACCCTTAGAAAGAATATTTTAGCGAGCGCTTGGTTTGCGGGTACTGGGGTATGCTGGGCGACGCACCGCGAATCATCTGCCGATCGTCGGCGAAGGCGCGGGCGCAGAAAGGCCTAACTACCATGGAGCTGACCATTATCGATGAAGACGATCCCTCGGAGTCTAACCAGCGCCTCCGAGAGTACCTGAGGGTACAACTGAGCGACGCAGGCCACGATGTCGGTGAATTCTGGCGCCTTCCCCCGCCCCATAGAGGCCTCGCATCCGCTCGCGCTAGGAAGGAGTCGTGGTTCCAGGCTTTCGAAGAGCTGAGGACGAAAATCAACCAGGTAAACTGCTCGAAAATCGACGACGTAGACGGAGTGATTTTTCTGGCTCACGACTCCATTGGCCCGGCGCTTGCTGGCATGATGGGTTACGCGTTTGCCCGGTCCATACCCATCTTCGTCTACCTGCCGGCCCTCCTTGATGCGGCACGCGTGGAGGAGCTCTTTGACTCGCAAGCGGAGTTTTTCTGCGAGCAGGGTGGCGGGAGGCTTACAGCCTCAACCAGCGAGCTCCTTGCCGCTGTTAAGTTCCTCGACGCGAAGCTAGCCATGCGTGCGGTCGCTTTAGGACAGACCGAAGACTTTGAAGCAGCCTAAAGGCGTTGACACATCGGCAAGCCGATAGTTCCGGCAGACATCAAGCGCTGCGGGTTCGGCGGCTTACCGGTGCGGTCGAAGCATCCTAGTCTCAGTCGGACGGAGCCTTTGGAGGCGGTGGTTACGCGCTACGGGGGTGCGACACGGTCTGAGCGGTCGCGGATCCCGGACGAGTTTGCGGCGGTGACGGGCTACCACCCGCAATCATGCGGTCGGCTTGTTAACAGGCTGGGACGACCAGCAGCATGAGGCTGGACCCAGCTCGGACGAGAGTAAGATGCCATCACTATGGCCCCGAGGTGCGCGACGCGCTTACTCAACTGTGGAAAGCTGCAGATTGAGTTTGCTCAAAGCGGCTGCGGCCGATGATCGCTGTGCTGCTGCTTGCTTTTGAGCGGCAAGGGCGTGTGACGCTGGATGAGGCAACTTGGGCGAAGCTGCTTCAGGTGAGCGCCGCCACGATCGACTGCTTGCTTTTTAATGGGCGTCTCTAGCAGGCAGTGGATGTTGTAGCCAGACAGGCTTTTGACCCGGCAGCGCGGCGAGAATGCCGCTTCGGACGTTCAACAACTGGGGCAACCCAGCGCCGGGCTGGGTTGACGAAAACTTCGTAGCACATGGCGACGCGATAAGGCCGGGAGCGTTGTGCAGACAATGGTGCTGACGGACGTGGCGACTGGGTGAACGGAGTATACCCCGGTCGTGGCGCGCGAGGCCGAGATGGTCAAGCGTGGTCTTTGCCGCGCGTGTGAGCTGTTTCCGTTAGGCGGCGTAGATTTCGACGACGACAGGCTGTTCATTGACGACTAGGTTGTGAGCTGGTGCCGAAGAGACGGGCTGGAGGTGACGCGCTTGCGGGCCTTTCGCAAACGTGCGCATCGGAGTGGGCCACCAGGAGTTGTCCACCAACATCCGGTTCGACGGATCGGCCATTTGGCGCCCCTCGCAGGCGGCCAAGGAAGCGCACTGAGGATCGTCGGCGCTCCCGTTGCTTTCCAGTGCGTCGCTCGCCTGGGGCAGAGCCGCCAGCCCTCAGCCTGCTGCGCCACTGATCAGCAGACCATCAACTCGAATTCTAACCAGAGTTCCGATATTACTGCATGTCTGAAATGTGGTAAATTAACATGGCAGGAAAGTAGCGGGAGAAAAAAGCTTTTTGCTAAGCCGACGTCAACCTTGAGATGCCGAAGGCGATTTTTAGTCATCGGTGACCTGCAGAGACTGGATGAAGGGGATAACCGAGGACCGCACCGACGGCTTCGTGCGGCAGGCATCATGCAGCGCGCGTGGCAGCCAAGAGCCGCCTTATGAGGACCCGCCGCGCAGCGTTACTCGGGGGACCGCAGCTACCCAGGACCGACGAGGGCGCCGGAGGTGGGCATCAGGGGCGCTCTAGCCTCGGCGCGCAGCAGAATGCCCCGTCCTTGCCCGCGCCCGCCTGTCAGCACGAGGCCGGCAGCGAGGGCGATTGCCGGGACGGCGGTCATTTGGTAGCGCGGGATATTTAGGCTGAGCGCCGCGTAGGCAACGATGTTGAACGCGCCGAGCCCGAGCAACAACCCCAGCAGGCCATCCCGGCCACGCCATGCGCGCCAGAGCGCGACCAGCAAGCAGGGCAGGCCCACGAGCAGGAACTCGTCGACGCGCAATCCGCGGCCGAGGATGGGGACCATGCTCGCCGCGTAGCCAAGCGGGTGGCTGGCGATCTCCGCCATGATCTCGCGATCCAGCGCCGCCGTGGCCTGCCAGCGCGAGAGGCCGGGCTGGCTCCGTCGGATCTCCGCGACACGGACGGCATAGCCGTTTTGGCCCCGGTCGTAGTAGCCGCCGAACTGCTCGAACGAGAAGGAAGCCGCGGTATCCTTGCCGAACCAGTGTTCCGCAAGCCGCGCGCCGCCTGGAAGACAGAAATAGACGACCGATGCGGCGTATTGACGCGGGCTCATCTCGTCGAACACCGCTCGCGTCGACAACGCGATGCCTGACCTCGCATCGGTCACGCGCGCCTGGCCCGACACCTCCCAGTTGCGCGCCACCCAGCCGCCAACTGTTACGCCAAACAAAAGGGCCGCAGCGAAGAAGGCAGCCCGTCCGCGGCGCCCGTCCCGCCCGCGCCACGCGAGCGCGCCAACCAGCGCGAACGCGACGACGCAAAAAGGCACGAAGATGGCCTTCGTCAGCGCGAGCGCGGCCAAGGCCGCCCCTGCGGCGAGCCCACGGGCGGCGCCTCCCTTGCGCCATGCAAGGAGCACGGCAAGCATGGCGAGGGACACCAGGAAGACCGCGAGCCGGTCGGACATGAGGTCGGCCCAGGCCTTGTTCATGTGCGAGTTCAGCGTGAGATAGCCGCAAGCGACCAAGCCGGCCGGCACGCCCGCGACTTGCCTGCCAACCACGAACATGACGATGCCGGCGGCGACGATGAGGGCAAGGTTGGCAAACTTCGGCACCTCGAAAAGCCGCTTGGCGCAGGCGTCGTTCGCCTGCAGGCAAGACGGTCCCGCCATGGCGAACCCAGGATCGATCGCCATGATCCCGGCGAGAAACAACGGATAGCCGGGCTCGCGGCCAATCTCAGGGGCGACGGGATCAGGCCGCGGATCCATCGCGTAGGTCCCGGAGTGATGGAGGTGATAGGCTGCCGACAGGTAATCCGGGACATCGCCGTGCGCCGGCGCCACCGGCCCGCCCGGCGGCATGCGCGCGGCAAGGCTGAAGGCCAGGAGCAGCGCCAGGGCAGGCATGCCGCCACGTGAACGAACGATCGCATCGGCAACGGACAGCGCGTGCTTGAGCCGGTCTAAAAGCGAGAGTGGCACCGTAAATCAGTGCCCGCTGAGTTTGGTGGAGGCGGCGCGTGGCCGTAACCCAGCGTCATCGGCCCTGCGGCCGAGCCTTGATCGGTGAAGACGCACAGGCCGAGCGACCGCGGCACGACGTCCGCGTAGCCGTCGTTCGTGCTGTCCAGCACGCCGATCGACCCGCGCAGGCCCGCAGTGGTCCGCGAGCGTGGCTAACGAGACCACGGCCAGATGCAATCCTGCGGCTGACGCCAAGCCGTAGAAGAGCGTGGCCACCAACGGCAGGTAGGCCGGTCGCCATGCCGGCGCGTTCTGCAGGTGCAGGCCGCCGCCGACGCGCGGAAAGGATGCGTTCCTCCCTGCGTTGGGCATCGCGCCCGCCGTGATCTCACCGGGCGGGTGGTCAAGCGAGTCGCCCACGACGGCCAATAACGATAAAGGCTTCGTTTTAAGTCACCAGGTTTTGTAACAACTTAGGAAAGCAACGGAGAATACTCCGTGGTGGTAAACGCCGCAACCCTGTGGCTTGCCGTTCATGCAGATACGGGAGGTGCTCGCGTCGAACCTGCGCAGGCGCCGGCGTGAGGTCGGCATGTCGCAGGAGGAGCTCGCGCACCGTGCCGACATCGATCGCACCTACGTCAGCTCTCTGGAGCGCTGCCTCTACGGGGTGTCGATCGACGTCCTCGACCGATTGGCGACTGTTTTAGGGGTTGAGGCCTCGAATCTGCTCGACCGTCGCCTAGGCCCGCCGGATCGCTGATTGGTGCAAGTTGGCGTGCCCATGCGCGGCTGAGTTCACCTAGAGCTGCCAAAGTCCAATGTTATTGCAGGTCGGGATCGCGACAATTTGCCTAATAGAAAGGCAGCGAGTCGACCAGCTATCCCTGCTCAGCAACGCCGTTGCTACAGCAGATGTAGGAACACGATCGGCGTAGCTGCAGGCAATGACCGGAGGGTGAACCGCCTCGGAGGCGGCAAGGTTGGGTCGGGCATCGCCATGTGCGGGGTCATGCGGTTCTTCGGGACCGATGACATAGGTACGCTCCCTACCCTGCCCGGATCCCCGGGCTTGCCTTAAGGCGCACCGAAGCCCTTCGACGATGATCTCGGTACGCACCTTACTTATCGATGATTGAGGTACGCTCTCCAGATGAGGTCAGTACGGCGCCTTCGAGTCACGCCGATGGCTGTGGTACGTGTTATCTCCAGCGACCGATGAACTGGGTACCAATCCTAAGGAGTCTTCCTAAGACAATCCCTTAGGGGTCCGAAGCCAAGCGAATCGAACGTCTATCATCGGTTCACTTTCGCTTTTCGGGGAATTTGGCTCAAAGTTGCGAAAGCGGTTGGTAGGCTGCCGTCGTCATGCTACCGGGACGTTCCGCATTGGCGCGCGAGGAGACGAGTCGCGAAATGGCCAGAAGCAAGCTCCCACTCGGTCAACAGGTGCACGCGCTGCTGCGTGGCGAGGGCGAAGTCGCCGCGCGCGACCACGCCCTTCAGCTTGGCCAGCCGGACCTCTTCGCCAGGGTTCACGCCGTAGCCCTTGAGGAACCAATGCCGAGTTTTTTGCACTCGGCATTATGCGCCATGTCCCTGCCGGTGCGCAGGCCAGCGGACGACACCGCCTCTATCATCAGGCAGGATGGCCAGTACACTCTCGCGATCACCCCGCGTTCAGTTCTGCAACGAATAGACGGCCAACAGAGGATGGCGGTGCTTGGAGTACCGTATGGGTCCCTGCCCCGGCTAGTACTAATACACATCATGACCGAGGCTGTCAGGACGAAGTCCCGCCATGTCGTGCTTGGCTCCTCGTTCACCGACTGGATGCGCAGGATGGGCTTCCGGACGATCAGCTACGGGCCGCGCGGGTCGGCGACGCTCATTCGCCAACAGCTCGACAGGCTGCTCGCCTGCGAGTGGACGATCCGTTGGGATAACGAAACCTCTACCGGCGACCAGGAATTCGCGGTCAAGGAGGTCAAGCTGACCAACGACTATACCGGCACCAACGGTAGCAAGGGCGGCTTCTCTCGCGAAATACTGTTGACCGAGGGCTTCTTCGAGCACCTTAGGGAACACGCCGTGCCCCTTGATGAGAATGCGATTCGGCAGCTCAGGGATTCGGCGACCGCGTTGGATCTCTACACGTGGCTGGCCTACCGGCTGCCGAGGATTGGGAAGGGCCGGCCTGCGTTGCTAAGCTGGGCGCAGCTCGCTGTGCATTTCGGCAACGAAGGCAACAACATCCGAAAGTTCAGGCAGACTGTGCGGGATGCCTGGGAGCGCCAGGTGTCCGCAGTTTATCCGGAGGCCCGGGCGGAGTTCAACACGGCCGCCATTTGTCTCTATCCGTCCCCTGCCCCACTTCAACGCCGCCCATTAAAGCTGGTGGCATCGAACACTCCGGCGGCCACGGCCTCCCAAGTGCCCGCAAACCAGGCCGGTCCCGCAACGTCGGACTTCCTTGCTGCCTTTGGCGCCACGCTATCGGAACCGGAGGCAAGGAGCTGGCTGGCCGGTTCGACGATGGACGCGTTGGGCGAAGAGCTGGCGCTGGTGGTCTCCTCGCGCTTCAAGGCCGACTACATCAGGCAGAACTTCGAAGCGCAGCTCGCGCGCGCTGCGACGGAATGCGGACTAGCGGCGGTTCCTGCCATCCGTTCCGCCGTGACGTCTAAGGCTTAAGACGTTGCAAAGAATGGAATCGTCCTCGGCGATCGAGGCGCTATACGACCGCTCGATCAGCATCATCGCCCGGCTGCGCGAGAGGGGCGACGCGGCTGGTGAGGGATTGCCTGCGGGTACTCGCCAGGCGCCTCGTTTCCCGATCACGCGCGTGGCGGAACTAGTAGGCCGCACTGGTGCGGCGATCAGGGACGCAGAGAAGGATGGGCGGCTGCCAAGCGTGGTCCGGACGGAGTCCGGACGTCGCATCGGCTATACCTTAGCCGAGGTCAACGGGATGCGCGGCGTCTTTGGGACGCGTCCGTGGCGTGAACCTTCCGACCCGCTTTCGATCATCGCCGTGCAAAACTTCAAGGGCGGCGTGGGCAAGTCTACGGTCTCTGTGCATCTTGCCCAATACCTCGCGATCAGGGGCTACCGAGTATGCCTGGTGGACTGCGACAGCCAGGGCTCGTCGACGACGATGATGGGCTACGTGCCCGATTTAGACATATCGGAGGAGGACACGCTATACCCATTTATCCGGGACGCCGAAATGTCCAGCCTCGGCTATGCGGTGCGGGAGACGCACTGGGACGGCCTGTGGCTGGTACCCGCAAACCTCAGACTCTATTCCGCGGAATACGAGCTTGCCGCACGGATCGCGAAGGGTGGTGGCCTGCTCCTGAATCGGCTGTCGGACGGCATCGCGTCAATCGGGCATCACTTCGACGTCGTGATCCTCGATCCTCCACCGGCTCTGGGCACCGTGTCATTATCCGTGATGCGCGCCGCTAACGCGCTTCTCATCCCGGTGCCGCCGACCGTCGTCGATTTCACTTCGACCACTAGCTTTTTGGCAATGCTCCACGAGAGCATGGGGGTGCTGGAGGCGAGCGGGCTCCCTATTCAGCTCTCCTGGCTCAGGTTCCTGGCGACGAGGGCAGACGAGCAGAAGTCAATGCAGCGCGAGCTGCTGCAGGTGATGCGCAGCCTATTCGGCGACAGCATGCTGCGGGCAGTGCTCCGCGACAGCGCGGAAATCGACAACGCGTCCGCGCGCATGATGTCCGTCTACGAGTTGGGAGCGCCGGTCACGTCGAGGGAGACCTACATGCGGTGCCTGAACTACCTCAATTCGGTCAACGGAGAGATCGAGACGCTGATCAGGCTGACATGGCCAAGCCACACGCAACGGCTGAGGGATGAGGGAGTGCTCTAGGCTGCAACCTGTTTCGGGTCGGTTGCAGCGCTGCAACTTGCGGCCAAGTCGTTGTTCTTAAATGGAGTTGGGATTGGCGCACGGCAACAAAGGTCTGGCTGGCTTCATCACGGAAGGGCAGGGGGGGGCGCCCGAGCCACGCCGGTTGCCGAAGACGGGATTTCTTGCCCCTCGCGAGACGCGGCTGTCTGAGCTGGCGGGCGGGGGTGTGACAACCCGGCAGCATGAGGCGGTCGACCCGGCTGGCTGCAGGATCTGGGAAGGACACAACCGAGATTACGGAGCCCTCACCGAAGCGGCCTGCACAGACCTGATCGAGAGCCTCCGATCGCAGGGCAAGCAGGAGATCCCCGCCATAGTCAGGCGAGTCCAAGGCGATCCGGACTATCGCTTCGAGGTGGTCTGCGGCGCTCGGCGCCATTGGAGCGTGACCTGGCTCAGGGCGCACGACTACCCGGATTTTAAGTTCGTCGTTGAGCCTAGGGAGTTGACCGACGAGGAGGCCTTCCGGGTCGCGGACCTGGAAAATAGGTCCAGGAAAGATCTGTCAGACTACGAACGCGCGATCGACTACGCGCGGGCTGTTGAACGATACTACGGCGGCAACCAACAGAGGATGGTCGACAGACTGCAGGTCACCAAGAGTTGGCTGAGCCGTTATCTGGAGCTGGCGAGGCTGCCGGAGGAGATACTCTCCTGCTTCGAGAGCCGCCACACGATCGGCATCTCCCATGCAGCGGCGCTCGCCCCTCGACTCACCCACCCGAAAGAGCACGTCGCAATCCTTCAGAAGACCGGAGCCGTTGCAGAGGAGCAGGCGCGCCGGCGGGAGGACAACCAGCCTCCCCTGACCCCGGCTCAGGTCGTAAGTCGTCTTCTATCTGAAGGTTCACCGCGGGTGTCTAAGCGGTCACGCCGGCTTGAACTGCAGGATGGCGAAGGACGACCGTTAGTCATTGTGGAGGATCGCGGTAAGAGCGGTCTTTCGTTCATAGTTCCAGCCGAGCGCGTGCAAGACGGCAAGGCGGTGCTGAAGGCAATAGGCCAGCATCTAACGTCCGTCCGGCGCGACCGATGATAACGGTACGGCTGGGCTTGTGGCCGCAGGACGGGAGTCCTGATTGAGCGGGAGCCAGCAGGCCCACGGTATTTTTGCATTTCGTCTCAGAAAAGCTTCTCGAGTGCGCCGATCTGGCGATGTCGCACCGGACTTCCTTCACGAACTGCCGATGTTTGTAGTTAGCGTCAGGCGGCTGTTCGCGCCCGATGACCTCTGCGAGCATCCGGCTTCGCTGGTGCTCAAGCTCGAAGCGGCTGCGGAAAGCGGCGCCGAAGCAGACGAAAACGCGTTCGGCCACATCCAGCAGGAGGAGCTCGCCTCTCGCCTCGACCGGCCAAGACTGTTCAGCAGCTTTTGAAAGTTGACTATCCCGGCACGTCGTATGTTTCGCGGCAGGGGCAGGCCGAGGGCTTAGGCGCCTTACAGTACGCCGCTGAGAGGATGGCCCTCGAACAGGTCGCCGAACTCCAGGTATTCGCCAAGCACGTCGAAGCTCTTATGGCGTCCGAGCCGCCTTAGCTTGGCGGGATGAACACCGCGATCCATTCCCGTGGTGAGCGCGCCGCGTTTGAGGCTGTGACCGCCGAGGTCATGCCGCCCGAAGCCGGCCACCATCGCGCGGGCCTGGACGATCTGCGCCACGGTCTGCGGCGTGATCGCGTCCGTGCCGACTCGGGGCAGGGGCGGGGGCTCGCCCTTGGCTGCCGACTTCGGCCGCGGCGGCAGCCAGATCCTGCGGAACACCGGCCCGTCCGTGATGCCCGCCGCAAGCTGCCAGGCTTCGAGCGCATGCACCGGACAAAGCTCCGTATCGCCATAGGGCAGGGGGACCGTCACCGCGTCGGTCTGCTCGCCCTTGGTCTGCGGCAAAGTGAGCCGGATGCCGCGGTCGGTCCTCTCTAGATGTTCGAAGCGGATCGCCGCCAGCTCCGACCGACGCAGCGCGCCAGCGAAACCCACCAGCAGCAACGCGCGGTCCCGCAGGCCGCGAATGTCGCCAGGGATAGGCGCCAGTAGGCGGCGCAGGATGGTCGCCGTCGCCGCCACTTTCTTGCGCGGCACCACGCCTTTCCTGGCGGCGTCGCGGGTGATGCCGGCCATGGTCTCCGAGACGCAGACGTCGTCGGTCGGCACCGGGCACCCGGCGGCACGGTGCAGGTAGCGAATGGCGGCCCGTCGCAGTTTGAGGGTTTCGGGCGAGAGCTTGCGGCCGCGTTCGCCGGCCAGAAACGCCGCGACGTCCTGGCCGGAGGCGGGCAGGGGAGACAGGCCATGCAGGGCGCACCAGCTGCACCAAGCCCGCACCGCCGCGCGGTAAGCACGGCGGGTGTTTTCCGCCTTGGCCATGCGGCGGTAGGTGTCGGCAGCGTCGCGCTCGCTGGCGAGCGTGCCGTCGAGCACTGGTTCGCCGGCTTCGACCGCGCCGTCGAACCAGGCGCGGACGTGGTCCGGTGCGGCGCCAACCGGTGCCGCCAGCAGCGCCCGGGCAGGCGGCAGGAGCTCCACCGGGTCGCCGCAAGGCGTCTCAACTGCGTCGGTAGAGTCGTCCAAGAATGCTCCAGACGCCGCTCCGTGCGGCCCAGGCGACCTTTCTAGCACAAACCAATCTATCATCGACAACTCACATTATCGGTAATAGGTGATAGAGCAGGACACAGGAAAAGGTTTATCACGCCTTAGGTAGGCTTGCCTTAATTGGCTTGAGGCTGCAGGATTGCTGAGGTTTTCCGGTTCGGCCACGCCGCGGCTGTGCCCGGGCGAGCGGAGGTCACGTGCAGGTAGCCACCCTCCAGGGTCAGGACGTACCCACCCAGGTCGTGGCTGAGGCTGGTTCCGGCACACGAGCCGAGCCGCGCGCGCTCAGCGCCCGCACCGTCCGCTTCTACACCGGCGACTGGACCGCCTTTGCCGCCTGGTGCCGCGACGCCGGTGCCGTCGCACTGCCAGCCGACGCTCTCACGCTCGCCGCGTACCTGACCGCCGCGGCGGCGCGCCTCAGCTCGGGTGCCATCGCCCGCCACCTGGCGGCGATCACCGACCAGCACCGGCGACGCGGCCTGGTCGCACCGCGCACCGATCCGCTCGTGAAGGCGGCGCTGAAGGCGATACGTCGTGCCGCCGTGCCGCGTCGCGACCCGCCGCCCTCCCCGGCAAAGCTGGCGCGGATGGTCGCCAACTGCCCGGGCGACCTGGCGGGACTGCGCGACCGCGCCCTGCTCCTGCTGATGCAGGACACGGACCTCGGCCGGGCGGATCTCGTCAGCCTCGACGCCGAGGCCCTCCGGATGACCGGTGCAGGCTGCGCGCTGCGGGTCGGCGCGGACGGCGCCTGGCGAGAGGTTCATCTGAACCGCAACGCCGACCTCGCCAAATGCCCCGTGCACGCGGTACAGGAGTGGCTGCGCGTCTCGGGCACCAGCTTCGGGCCGGTGTTCCGCAAGGTGGACCGCTGGGGCAACATCGAGCACACCCGCCTCGGCACCGACGCGGTCCGCCGCATCCTCGCCCGCCGGACGCCCCGGCCGCTGCGGACTCACCCGAAACGAGCCGGCGCCGCCTCCGAGCCGGCGGACGTGGCATGACAGGCTCTGCCGCCGGCAAGGCAGCCGAGGCAGCTGATGTCCTGCTCGGTTGGCTCAACGGTCAGGCGGCCCGTCACAGCACGTCCTCCCCTGCCGCTCCGCCAGAAACCGGGCTCGCGGCGGACAAGGTCGACGATTCCCTGACCGGACCTCTTGCCGATCCGGCCGTCGTCAATTCGCAAGGCCGCGCCGACAGGTTCCTTGATCGCCAGGCCGTTTCCGCGGCGGCCGAGATGAACCAGGCAATGCGGTTGCCGACGCCGGACTGGTTGCATCATCGGCTCACCATCAGCGGAACGGCTGCCGAGGTTGGGCGGTTTCGGCAGGCAGCCGCCGGCGCCGGCGTCATTCCTTGGCACCTCGACCTCGAGCGGATGGAGGAGGGTTACTTTCACCTGCTGGTCGCCTCGGAAAACCGCAGCCTCAGCGTCGCCGGGGCGCGCATCTTCGCGCGGCAGCTGCGCGATGCCGTCGGACGCTGGAATGACCTGGCCGCCGCGCGCGTCGGCCACAGCCAGGCCTGTCCGTTCGACCTGCATGCCCTGCTGCCGGTGCCGACCGAGATCCTGCTTTTCGGGCCGGACGAGCCGCGAGCGCTCGCCTGGCTGTGGGAGCACTGGGGCACGACCGAGGCGCTGCGCCACGTCGCCGAAGAGGTCGACCGGGTCCCGGCCTATCCAGCTGAAGGCGACGGGCCGGAGGAACATTTGCGGGTGAGCTTCTGGTCCGCCGATTGGACGCCGTGGCGCGCGCTGAAATGCCTAAAATCTGTTTGGCCGACGCTCCGCTTCGAGGTCCGTTCGACCTACAACCTGACGTGACCGAAGCCGCGGCTCTCGCCGTCGACGCTTCGCCCGCGAGGACGCACGACCCGTCCTGGGAGGACCTGCCCCGACCGCCCTCCCGAAACGACGCGCCGGTGCTGTCGGCTGAGGGCTTCGAAGGCCCGCTGGACTGGCTGCTGGAGATGGCGCGAGCGCACAGGATCAACCTGGCCAAGCTGCCGATCGCGGCGCTGGTCCAGTCGTACGTCGAAGCCCTGGAGGCGGCGCTGGCGCGGCCGGACGGGCAGCCGCCGGCGCTCTCGCGCTGGGGCGACTGGCTGGTCATGGCCGCCACGCTGACCCACCTCCGCTCCCGCCTGCTGCTGCCGGCGGATGCGGCCGAGGCGAAGTCGGCGCTCAGCGAAGCCGAAGCGCTGCGACGGCAGCTCGTCGGGCACGAAGAAATGCGGACGGCGGCCGACTGGCTGGACTCGCGGCCGCAGTTGGGCCGCGACGTCTTTGCGCGCGGGCGGCCGGAGGGGCATGCGGGTAGCCGAGGCGGAGACGTCACCGACCTGCTGCGGGCCTGCCTTAAGTTGCTGCGAGTGCCGGAGGAGATGGTGGCTGTCTACCGGCCGCGGCCGCCACCCTTCTGGCGTGTGTCGCAGGCGATCGCGCGGATTGAGACGTTGCTCGCGGAACAAACTGACGGGGCGCCGCTGGGCGCGTTCTTGCCGGCGGTCGGCGCTGACGTGGCCGATCGGGAGGTGCGGTGTCGGGCCGCGGTCGCCAGCACGTTGGTGGCGGGGTTGGAGTTGGCGCGGGAGGGGCGAGTTTTGTTGGGGCAGGAGGGGGAGTGGGGGGAGATTTCTGTAACAATAAGTCTACAAAAATAGCAATCGAGTCTCGTTGCGAAGAGACGATGTGCGGAAGATCATTCTCAGACATATGCTTCTTGATAGCCCAAGCGAGCAGAAAGCCGACACGGCTCAAAGCATCGTGCGCTTATTCACACGGGTATTCTGCCGCTTCGAAACAGGCTTGATACTCCTGCGGCGTGAAGAGGTTGCAGATGCTGCCGAGCGCGGTGACGAGCGCCTCGAAGGTGCGGGCCGAGGTGGCGCGGAGGTGCGCCTTGAGCTTGGAGAACGCCATCTCGACCAGGTTTAAGTCCGGCGAGTATTGTGGCAGGAACAGCATGCGCGCGCCGCAGACGCGGATGGCGGCGTCGGCACGAGGGCTCTTATGCATCGAGAGGTCATCGAGAACGACCATGTAGCCAAGCTGCCAAGTCGGAGCGAGCTGGGTCTCGACGTAGCCGTCGAAGGCAGGGCGATCCATCGCACCTTCTATCACCCATGGTGCGGTGAGCCCGTCTTGGCGCAACGCGGCGGCGCCGCGCCCGCCCACGCAGGCGCATCATCCTGGTGGTGACTGACATCTCATCGAGGAATGCCAGCCAGCCGAGGCGACGTCGCAGCACGGACATCATCCACTCGAGTCAGCGCCGGCGCCGCCGCGCTACGTCGGCGCGCTCGGTCTCCGCCGCGGCGATAGCTTTTTCTGTATGTCCAACCAGCGTGGCACAGAAGCCGCGACAGCGCACTCGGCGTTGCGACAACGCCGTGCTCGCGCTCGAGTAGCACAACCAGTTCCGGCATGGTGATGTCGCGCTTGGACTCCACCCACGCGATCAGCGTCGCCTTGAATGGGCCGAGTTTGCCGCCGCCCAGCAAGCGACCGCGGCCGAGTCGGTGGCGCACCCGACTTGCCAGCTTGATCGCGCAACTCGGACTGACACCAAGCTGCTCCGCTGCGGCACGCAAGACTACCCAGTGCGCATCACCGCAACCAGACGCGTCCGCAAGTCCGTCGAGATCATCTTCACCATGCTACACCTCCAGCCGCGGTGAAGCAGACTAGCGCCCGCGTAGGCAAGACAGATTCCTATCTTCCTTCCGGCGCTCTGAGCGCAGGCATGACCATAACCTGTTTGTTCCAATTGTTCTTGCGCCGAACGCTGCCCGGTCAGGCCCCAAGACGCGCGACCCTGCTGAGAAAGCCAATCTCATCAATCACCAGAACCGCGTCATCGGCCGCTAAGTGCTCGACGACATAGTCCCGCACGACATCGCGCAACGCATCCGCGTCCACCGGCCGCGGCCTAGAATGGCCTGTTGGCGCCACAGGCCGGGGTCGCCCGCCGCCTCGGCGCGCATCCAGCCGGTCTTGCGTCGCTCGTCGCCAACAACCCGTCCAGGAACAGCCCCGCCGACGCTAACACCGGCTTCTGCTTGACAACGGCTTGATCCGCGCCTTCAGATCCCGCAGCGACGACGCCCAGAGCTCCAGCGTCGTCTCGATCGAGGCAACCGACATCCATGATCTCCCAAATCATGGTTGCCCATTGATTCAGGAGTCATGGAGAGACGCACTATAATGCTAGGCTTCGTCCGCTTACTCTGATAGGCAGTTAAAACATTCACGTGAATACTGGTCACCGCTGCCAAACGATGACGTTCATTGACGGGGTGCCAATTGCCGGACAGATACGCAAGGATACCTGCCTGGTTTGCGGAGACTAGGAACAGGTGTATTTCGCCAGGGCGAGAAGGTTGAGATACAACGACTTGCATCACGAAAGCGTATAGCTGGCAAGATCTCATTGGCGTCATCCTCAATTAGAGCCGGTGTGGGACGGCCGCCCGTTATAAATATGGTTGACGCCAGGTGCGACGATGGCACTCTGACAACAGATCCCTCGCACCGGGAAGTTCCTGCCATCAAAAACTTCCGTGCCTTCGTCATGGGACAACCACCAAATGAATTGGAGTCATCCACGACGACCGTTGATGCGCGTGAAAGGATTGCCGAGATCAAGGCCGCCGCACTCGCGCAGGCAGAGCGTCAGGCGGCGCTGACGCGGGCGCACGCCGTCTGGGCAGCGGCTGGGGCTGAGGCCGTGCCGCATCGCACCTCGCTCCTGATTGCGGCGCACCTCTTAGAGTGCCGACCTGCCGCTTACGGCAGGCCTGACGAGGAACTAATAGGGTGGCTGCGCCAAGCGTCGCCTCAATACTTTCGGCAGGTCGCAACGGGCGTGGCCGTCTACGCATTGCGTCGAGGCTATTGGTTTGTCTGGGATGTGCTCATGTTCGACGGCATGGCGGACCGTGAGACCGCCACAGCCTCCGCGCTCTCCGGAGAGAATTACGTTTGGGTGCCAGAGTCAACGTGGCTGATCCCTTAACCAGAGCGGACGCTAGCAACTCGCGTTACAACGATCTGACCTTTCACGCCAAGTAATAGCCAGGTTACCCGCATGCGTCCCTCCTGTTTGTGGCCACGAAATAGACCCTTACCGGCCGGTTCACTTACGCTGGTCGCGTTTCGTCCGGGCCGATCCACTAGGCAGCACCACCACCACGTCACGAACAATCTTCGACAACATCAAAACCGGCAGCGCACTCACACAGGGCGCTGGGCGGCATTAGGCTGCTGCTGAACACGGAAGGCGACGCGGACTGGAGGAACTTTCATGCTAAATGATCGGTTGCTAAACATGTTCTTAAAACGGCTTCTGCGTAAGCGCGTGCCGTTCGGCTTAAAGCTCACACCGACTCAGATTGCATTCTTTCGGGCAGAAGGCTACCTGATACTACCAGGGTTATTTGCGTCGCCACAAATAGACAAGTTGAACGCGCGCCTTGACGCGTTGTGGGCAACTCGCAAAGCGCAGCACGAGCAGCCTATTGACGTCTACTTTGACACATCGCGCGAAGCGCGAATTTACTTTCGAAAAGCGACAGACGAGGCTCGGCAGGAACCCTATAAGCTACCCGACCTACACTTGCAAGACGACCTCATTGCAGACACATGCACGTCGCCCGCGCTCACGGACGCAATACAGTCGCTGCTCGGCGCGCGTCCGCTTGTGTGCAACTCGCTGCTGTTCGAGTGGGGCAGTCAGCAATATCCACATTTCGACACGTTCTTTATGCCGCCTAAAACACCCGAAATGATGGCGGCTGCGTGGATCGCTCTCGACAGCGTTACGGAAATCAATGGGCCTCTCTACTTCTACCCGCGTTCCCATCTAATTGCGCCATACGTGTTCTCGCACGGCAAGACGACGGCAATCTTCGCTGAACTGAAAATCGGCGCAGCGCAGCACATCGAGAACATCGTGGCCTCTTATAAGCTTGAACGGAGACTGTTCCTGGCTGCTCCTGGCGATGTGCTGATCTGGCACGCTCAGCTTCTTCATGGTGGTATGCCAATAGGCGACCGTTCGCGTAGAAGGCGTTCCCTTGTTACGCATTATTGGACGGAGCTGGACTACCCTGATGAAACTCAGCGTATCGACCGGGGTGGGGCACGCTGGATTTTGCGCAAGAAGCACGAATACGTCGTGGACGACGAGGTGCTGGCAGAGGTAGACGAGTTTCTGAGTCGTTTGACGCCGTCCGGCGCGGCGGATGAAGTCCCCTCCTCCTTCGATCCGCGCCGCTACCTTGCGCGCAACCAAGATGTGCTCCGGGCGGGCATGGATCCGTGGACCCATTATATACAGCACGGGCGCCAGGAAGGGCGCGTTTGGTAGGTTACTTCCGATGGGCTTGCTGAACCCGCCATTTTCCTGGCGTGAGCAGAACGGTGGTCTACCTCTCAGCTTCATGCACGTGCCAAAGACTGCAGGGTCTGCAATCACAGCGGGACTTGTGGCCGCACTCCGACCGAACAACCCGCGCTTCATATACGACCGTGTACTTTTTGGCACGTTTGACGAGTTCAACACGCTCTCAGGATTGCCGGCTGAGGTCGTCTGTTTGTCTCAGGACGCCGTGCCCGTCGCTGATTTCTTGTTTGGCCATGTCGGCCTTTCCACCCTGCTTGATCGTCGGCCGGCAGGGCGGCTTATGACAGTGCTGCGCGAACCAGTGACACGGCTGACCTCGCTCTGGCTGTTCTGGCGTGGGGAGACGGACGAGCGCCTCGCCGGCTGGGGCACCTGGGCCGAGACAGTTCGGTTGGCGCACGCGCCACTCGGCGCATTCCTGTCGATGCCAAAAGCGGCTTGTCAAACGGATAACCAACTCACGCGGATGCTGCTCTGGCCGCATCCGATGATCCCGAACGGAGGTTTTATCGACGAAAGGTACGACCGCGCGCTGCTCCGCGCGGCGTTCGCGCGATTGCGCCTTTTCGACTTCGCTGGCCTTGTCGAGGACGAGCAAATGGTCGTCCGACTCGCTACATGGCTCGGCACAACGCTGGAAACTCCAAGGCTGAATGAGACGGCGCCCCTACCCCCCGGTGTAGGCCGGCCGTTCCACGACGAGCTGGATTTGCACGCAAGTCGGCTGTTGGAACACCGCACCCGGTTAGACCTGCAACTCTGGCTCCGAGTGGCGCGCCGACGAATATCAGCGCGGGATACAGCCCGCTTGCGCAGCCGTGTTCTGTTCAGGAGCGGCGCGCGCTTCGGTCGGCTGATTGATGGAGGTTGATGCGGAGTATATTTGTTGGGATCTTCCTATCCTTTACGGAAACTGTGCTTGGCGCTGCCTCGCTTAGGCCGCTTGGCGCATCAGTCTGCCGCAAGTTCCAGGGTAGAAATTCGTCGAACCGGCTTGCGGGATGCTGATCGATGTTTGCTAGCACGCGGGCGAGCCACGCCTCAGGATCGACGTCATTCATCTTTGCGGTGACAATCAGGCTGTACATCACTGCCGCACGCTGGCCGCGATCGAGCCGGCGAACAGCCATGACTTTCTGCCAAGTGCAATCCTCTCAACGCCGGCTCCGCCGCATTATTCGTCAAGCAAATCTTGCCATCATCAACGAACCTGGCAAACACCACGCAGCGCTTCAACATGTAGTCCATGGCTTTTTCTATGTCGTTCGAGCCGGACAATTTTGGTCGGCCATTGTGGACAGGCTCAGCGGTGTAGCACGACAAACAGGTTGGTCGACGTGCGTCAATCAGGATGGTGATTCGGCGGCGCTTGTTTGGATGATTGTCGCGCCGGATTGTCGCTGGCAAGGGGCATGTTCAACTTCGGCCGTTATTCTGCCTCTGGGTCGCCATTGTTATTGTCGCTCTTGATTGACGCGCGGCCTCGCTTGCGGCTGGTAGCCGTTTTCTGGCGGTAGCTTTCGACGTTTATTTCACGACGACCGAGTGATGGACCAGGCGATCGACGGCGGCGATGGTCATGGATGGATTGGGGAACACTTTGTTCCACTTGGCAAAGGGCTGGTTTGCGGTGATCAGCATGCTGTATCGTTCGTATCGTTTGTTGATCAGCTTAAACAGGACGGAGGTTTCTGCCTGATCCTCGCGGACATAGGAGAGGTCATCGAGCACGAGCAGATCGTAGCGGTCGAGCCTGTTGAGGGCGGCTTCGAGTGCCAAGTCCTGTCGGGCGGTCTGCCGGCGCTGGACCAGATCCGTGGTGCGGGTGAACAGCATACGGTAGCCGTTCTCAACGTAATCCTACGGTGAGGACCGCCTACCCAGGTTTGTGAATCACTCTGCCCTTGGAGGAAGGCGGGGCGGTAAGTGTCCACTAGCCCGATAATGGACACGATCAAGCGGGTCAAACGGCGCATGTGGCCAGAGGCGTTCAAGCGGGAGATCGTGGCGGCGGCATCGGCACCCGGCGCATCGGTGTCTGTCGTGGCCCGGCACTACGATGTGAACACCAATCTCGTTTTCACCTGGCGCAAGCTCTACGGCGGCGGGCCGCGGCGTCCCCTTCGCCGCAACTCGTGCCAGTCGTGGTGACGGCCGATCGGCCGATTGCAGCACCTCCTGCACCTGCCCTCGACATGACCGAGATCAAGCTGTCGCGGGGTGCTTGCGTGCGGGTCGGCCGCGGCGTTAAAGCCGCGACGTTGCGGCTGGTGCTCGATGCCCTTGAGCGGCGATGATTGCGTTTCCATCGAGCGTGCATGTTTGGCTGGCGGTCGGGCGCACGGAGATGCGGCGCGGCAGGAACGGCCTGGCGCTGCAGGTGCAACAGGCGCTGGGGCGGGATCCGCATGCCGGCGACCTATATGTTTTTAGAGGTGCGCGCGGTGATCTGGTAAAAATTCTTTGGCACGACGGCATCGGCATGTCGCTTTATGCCAAGCGATTGGAGAAGGGCCGCTTTGTATCGCCGACACCGGCCGATGGCGTGGTGGGCATCTCCGCCTCACACCTCGCCTACATGCTCGACGGGATCGACTGGCGCAATCCGCGCCTGTTTAGTCCCGCCATTTGGTGGAGCGGGTCGAGTGTGACTCGTTTTGGCTCAGATTGCCAGGTTTTGCAGATGAATTCGTATGGTGTGAGGCCCTTGAGCGTTTTGAGCCGCCGCGCATAGTTGGAGGCGGCGACGAAATGACTGAAATGCGCTCGCAAGTGGTCATGTGTGTCGTAGTGGTATCGCTTGACGGTCGCGTCTTTGATCGTCCGGTTCATGCGCTCGACCTGACCGTTGGTCCAAGGGTGCCTTGGCTTGGTGAGCCTGTGGTCGATGTCGGCCTTTGCGCACGCGTATTCGAAGGGGTGCGCGCGGGACAACTCACCATTCTGGCTAGCCAGCCTTATGTCCGCGGCGGCCGAGCAGATGTTTCCGGGCGTGGTGAAGTGGGTGCCGTTATCGGTCAGCGCGATGTGCACGCGATATGGCACAGCCTTGATGAGGGGCCTGGAGGAAGTCGGCGGCGGTGCGCCGGCTGACGCGCTCGTGCAGTTCGACGAAGGCGAACTTGGATGTCCGGTCGATGCCGACGAGCAGATAGAGCTTGCCCTGCTCCGTGTGGACTTCGGCGATGTCGATGTGGAAGTAGCCGATCGGATAGGATTTGAACCGCTTCTTGGCGGTTTGCGCGCTGTCTGGCTCGGGCAGCCGGGAGATGCCGTGTCGTTGCACGCATCGATGCAGCGAGGAGCGTGTGAGGTGCGGCAGGCTGGGTTGAAGGGCATACAAGCAGTCATCCAGCGCAAGCAGCGTGTGCCGCCGGAACGCGACAATGATGGCTTCATCTTCGGCTGACAGGCTGGTTGAATGGGGCTGTCTAGGCCCGGTAGGCCGGTCGGCTGCGGAGCTGCGCTGCTTCCACTTGGCGATCGTCTTCTGGTTGACGCCATAGCGTTTGGCCAGGCTCCTCAGGCTCTCTTGACTAATACCAACCCCGGCTGACGCTGACTCTCCGAGGGGGATTCCCATCCGCTTCGAACTCTGACTCGATATCGCGGTGTTGCGATTCGTAGTTGGGAGCAGGGCATGGGCACGGCGGTCAGAATCACCCGGGATGAGTATACGGCGTCGGAGCTTCGTTTGTCGTCGGCCAGATGCACCGACGGCGCGCAGGTTCGCCGTATTCTGGCTCTGGCGTTGGTATTGGAAGGCTGGTCTCGCAGCGAGGCGGCTGCGCTGAACGGCATGGATCGTCAGACCTTGAGCGACTGGGCGCACCGCTATAACGCGGAGGGCATTGCCGGCCTGAAATCACGCAAAAGCCCGGGCCGTCAGCCTTCCCTGACCGAGGTGCAAAAGGCCGAGCTGCGCGCGCTGGTGGTGCGGGGGCCTGATCCCGAAATCCACCACGTGGTGCGCTGGCGATGCGCCGACCTTCGCGCAGAGGTGGCCCGCCTGTGGTCGGTAGAGGTGCACGAGAACACGATAGGCGTTTGGCTCGGCGAGCTTGGTTTGACGCGGCTCCAGCCGCGGCCCGTGCATCCGAAGAAGGATGCGGCGGCCGAGGCGGCTTTTAAAAAAACTTCGCCAGCCTGGTGCGCACCAAGCTTGCAGATGCCGCGGCAAACACGCCGGTAGAAATCTGGTTCCAGGACGAAGCCAGGGTCGGCCAGAAAGGCACCCACGCGTATATCTGGGCACCGATCGGCTCCAGGCCATTGATGGTGCGTGATAACCGGCACGACAACGCTTATCTGTTCGGGGCTATCTGCCCGGCACGTGGCGTCGGTGCCGCAATGATCACGCCGACCGCCAACACCGAAATGATGAACCTGCATCTGGCAGAAATCAGCACGCAGGTCGCAGCCGGCGCGATCGCCGTGCTGACCTGCGACGGCGCTGGCTGGCACCAGCAAGGTGGCGCGCTGGTGGTCCCCGACAACATCGTCCTGTTGCATCTGCCGCCCTATAGCCCCGAACTGAACCCAATGGAGAATGTCTGGGATTACCTGCGCCAGAACAAACTCTGTGCCCTGGTTTGGGAAAGCTTCGATGCCATCGTGGAAGCCTGCAAAGCCGCCTGGAACTGGCTCATCGCCAACCCCGCACGCATCACATCAATCGGCACACGCGAATGGGCATGTGTCACCCTCTAGCGGGGTTGGTATTGGCTGTATCGCTCGACGGACTGCCGCTGTCGTTGTGGCGCTGCCGTGGAGAAGCTGGCCATAGTGCTCCCTTCCATTCCTCGGAACATAATGCACCATCAAACCCTGGGACCAAACATCTAGCCAGCCGCCTCAGGCAAGGCGCGCAGATTGTCTTCATCGTTTACGGTGTTTGTTCTGTCTCACGAATGACAGGGTCGGCTTTCTCTAGCATTGGTAAAAGCTCGGCAAGGTGACGACGGTAGCTTCTCCATCTTCCAATTGAGTGATTGTAGATAGGCTGCCTAACGCTCCAAACGCTAGCCGTGTTAACGGTTCGCTCCGTTTCATAGAAATTGAGGCAACTTGGGTTCCAGTCTAAGTGCAGGAACTGCAAGAGGCGGTGAGTCTCACCTTCCAGGTCTTCGACGAGATTTTCATACTGCAGGTCGAGGATTTCTAGAGGCAAAACTGTGCGCCAGTGAGACATTAAACGCTCGACTTCGATATGCCGAAAAGCACAATCCCAAAGGTCGTTCGAAAATAGAAGCCCCTCGGAAAATCTCTGGAAGAAGCATGAAAGTATATTGTCGCGGATGTCTCTATGACACATGATGACCCGAGCTTTCGGATACATTGCCGCAATTAGTCCCAGTAAGAGGACGTTGTCGGGCAGCTTATCGATAACCCGGGCCGCATTGCCACCAAGCAACTGAAGATGACCCAAGTGTAAACCCGCCTCGCGACGCAGTGACTTTTGACTAATAACTCCGTGCTCTTGCCAGTGTTTAAATACTCGGCAACTCAGGTCGCCTATGTGCTGAAGCTCCCCTGCTCCGTAAACACTCGGATGACTCGCTAGTATTTGCTCTGTTAGACTCGTCCCGGACCTTGGGTGCCCAACTATGAAGACTGGAATATCTGTGTCTATCCCGCACTCCTTATGCGTGTCAAAAAACGTTTTTCCGAACCGCTCAATAATTCGATCGATATGGGACCTGAAGTCCGTCGCTTCAAACACATACCCCTTCTCGGCTGCCTGAGCCTTGAATAGAAGATTGCCTTCTACGTAGTGTCGAAACGCATCGTCGTACATTCCATGATCGTCGAATTGCTTTCCTAAAGCAAATCGAATCGAAATCTGGTTCTCGATAGTGAGACTAGCGTTCTCCAATTTGGTAAGAAGGGGCTCAAGTAGGAGCTGCTGAGCAACGGCACGACGGCAAAAGGCCAGGGCACAATGTGATTCGTGAGATCCAGGGTCAAGCTGGAGTGCTTCGTCAAATGATGCTGCAGCATCGTCGAATCGCCCCAGAGCTCGTTGTGCAATGCCTAGACCTTCCCAAGAACTCGTAGATTCGGGATTAATCTCTATTGCTAGCCGATACAGGTGTATCGCGTCTTCCGAGCGTCGGAGACGTTGGACTGCACGTGCAAGTGAATTAATGATGTCTAAATCATTTGGTCTGAGCAGATTTGCTTGAGAAAGAAATTTATGTGCTAGCTCGAAATCTCCAAGAGCAAGGAAGGAACGCCCTAGAAGAAGCGCGTAATCGGGTGAGGAGGAGTCGAGGGCGATCACCTTCTGCCCATAGCCAACCGCTCCTCGGTAGTCCTGACGGGAGAAATGTATTTGAGCCAAGTTATACAAAGCAATTTGCATGGTCGGCTCTAAACGTATAGCCTCTAAATAGCTTTTACGGGCTGAGTCTTCTTCACAGCGAGCTTGATGAATGCGAGCAAGACTCAAGTGAGCTAGAGCACACTCCGGAGAGGTATCAACAGTAAGCGCGGCGATTTGTTGTGCACAATCGAGTTGGTCAGATTGTAGCGCGAGTTCCGCTAGCAGCAGCAATGCTGAAACGTTAGTCGGTTCATCTGCAAGGATGTCAAGGCAGGTTCTAATGGCGTTCTCGAGTCTACCTGCCTCGTATTCGTCTTGAACCAGAACCAATAGGCTTGTCGACGTGTGTTTTGTGACTGGATCTGGACTAGAGCTGGGCTTGCCGAGCGAGTGGTAAGGCAGTAGTGAAACTCGCTGGGCAAGCATCTAGTTCGTTCTCTTAATGGTGAGATGAAGCGAGTAAGGTATCTGACAAGGACTTTAAGGACATGTCGGTAAGCGCGGCCTGTCCACTTCTGACTCCGAAAATGGCAATCGCGTGAACAAGTAGATTGTGACTCGTCTGGTCTAATGTTGTTGTAGGTTGAGTGTGGCCAGTGCTCAAAAGGCCGATAATGCTGCTACTCTGCCCCTTCATCGAGGCCATAGCAGATTGCCCACCACCTACTCCAGCGTGAATGTGTGAGGAACTAGCAGTAACAGTTGGATCTGGATTAGTATGCGGGTGCGATGTCGGAGCGCCTCCATTTGTCGTATAGTGCGCTGCCCAATTCGACCCGCTGTCGTCTTTTCCGTAAACGTCATCGCCCGTGTCGTCGCTGGAGAAATCGATAGTACTATTCGAAGCGTGAACGCTGTCGTCTTGTCCATAATCATGGATGGTGTCGCCCGCACTTCCAATCACGTTATCATTGTTGCCGGTTACATTGACGTTTACGTCTCCACTAAGATGAACAGTTTCATCATTTCCCGAGATTGTGTCGTTTCCATAGTCGTTGATCGTTGCGGCCGTTGCGGTGTCGGTGAGAGTGCTTCCGTTGCCGTTCAAGTCGACCGTGTTTGAGCTGGTGTCGGTTAAGCTGCTGCCTGCTACTAGCGATACGACATCTCCTGAAGTGCCGCTAAAACTGTCGCTGGTGCCGTTTAGAGACAAGGCGCCAGTGGCGTTATCCGTATAGGCGTCAGCGCTGCCGACAAATACATCGTTTCCAGCGGTCGTGATATATATCGTATCGTTTGAGGCGGTGATGCCCTCGCCGGAGCTGTAGAGGTCGAGGGTGTCCTTGCCGGTCACGGTGACGCCGAGCTCGTTGGCGCCGTCGAAGCCGATGGTGTCGCCGCTCGCGGTGATCGAGGTCGACGTGCTCGCCCCGTTGGCGCCCGTCACGTAGTCGCTGATGGTGGCGCCCGAGACGTTGTCGACCAGGCTGTCGCCGGCTCCGTCCAGGGAGATCGCGTCGCCGCCGGCGTTGACCGTGAGGCTGGTGTTGGCCCCCAGCGCCAAGACGTCGCTGGCCTGGCCGCTGAAGGTGTCGCCCGCGCCGACGACCGACAGCGTGCCCGCGCCGCTGGTGTAGCCGTCGGTGATGGCGTCGCTGCCGCCGTTGAAGGAGTCCGTGCCGCCGGCCTCGACGTTGATGGTGTCGCCAGTGGCGGTGATGCCCTCGCCGGAGCTGTAGAGGTCGAGGGTGTCCTTGCCGGTCACGGTGACGCCGAGCTCGTTGGCGCCGTCGAAGCCGATGGTGTCGCCGCTCGCGGTGATCGAGGTCGACGTGCTCGCCCCGTTGGCGCTCGTCACGTAGTCGCTGATGGTGGCGCCCGAGACGTTGTCGACCAGGCTGTCGCCGGCTCCGTCCAGGGAGATCGCGTCGCCGCCGGCGTTGACCGTGAGGCTGGTGTTGGCCCCCAGCGCCAAGACGTCGCTGGCCTGGCCGCTGAAGGTGTCGCCCGCGCCGACGACCGACAGCGTGCCCGCGCCGCTGGTGTAGCCGTCGGTGATGGCGTCGCTGCCGCCGTTGAAGGAGTCCGTGCCGCCGGCCTCGACGTTGATGGTGTCGCCAGTGGCGGTGATGCCCTCGCCCCCTGCTGACAGATTAACGACTGCGCCACCGTCGTCGAACGTGTCGGCGCTGTTGGCCGAAGCTAGGGTGACGATGTCGGAGGTGCTGGTGTTGAAGGTGTCGGCCGTGCCGGTAATCGTGCCGGAGCTGCTGGCGCCGAAGTCGACGGTGTCATCCGTGGCGTTGACCATCACGTTCGTGCCGGTGACGGAGATGGTGATGCCGCTGCTGAGGCTGATGTCGCCCCCCGTGACGCTCACACCGTCGGCAACGGTCAGGCCGGACGCGTCGTCTGTCACTGCCAGGTTGTTGGCGCCGAGCGTCAAGCTGCCGCCGGTTATGCCGGAGGCGTCCTGGAACGTCAGGCCGTTCGCGTTGTCGGTGAGACCCAGACCGTTGACGCCCAACGTAATGTTGCCGCCAGTGATGCCGGAGGCGTCGTAAAGGGTTATCCTGGACGCATCGTCGTTGACTCCGAGGCCGCTCACTCCAAACGTCACGGCGTTCCCTGAAATGCTAGAAGCGTCTTGGATCGTCAGGCCGGCGATGTCGTCCGTAATTCCGTTGCCGGATGTGCCGAATGTGACGCTGCCGCCCGTCACGCCGGACGCGTCGACGAGATTGAGGCCGCGGGCATCGTCGGTCAGGCCAAGGCCGCTGATGCCGAAAGTCACATTGCCACTGCTGACGCCAGATGCGTCGCTGACCGTCAGGTTTGTCGACAGGTCGTTGAAACTTAGGCTTTGCGCTTCAAGTGTTAACGAGTCACTTTGCAGCGAAAAAGAGTTTCCTGTCGCGTAGTCGTATACATTATTCCCACTCGTGGCCGAGATAGTGTTAGAATCGCCAAAAATATCAAGATTGTTGCCTGAAACTTTTGAGAGTACGTCATTGTCGTCGCCGAGAGCCAATAAAGTATCGCCGGATACGCCGCTCGAGAGCGTGCCTCCATCCAACGATATCAATAGCTGTCCAGTGCCTGTCGTTGATAACGACGTGCCATCTCCCGCAAACGAGACTGCATTTAGTGAAGAAAGTGGAAGGGAGAATTCATAGGCTTGGCCGTTCTCCGCGTACGCCGTTCCCGCAAAGGTTCCACTCGTACTAGGGTCGAGTATGAGACTGCCCGTATTCGAGATGGTGCCGTTTAGGTCATTGACACCGTAAGCGACGCCTCCGGACGAGGTATCATACGCCACGTCAGTCGTTATAGCCCCGCTGTCTGCAGACTGAGTGGTATAGCTGCTCGTCCCGTCATAGTTGAGTTGCTGGCCATTAGAGGATGCCTGGCCCGATGTCTCAGCATTATTCAGGAAGTTCTGGTAGTTCTGTGGATTTTGAATGAACTGTTTTGTTTGGGAGAAGAAGTTATTAATGTCGGCGAGGTCAAGCGTACCATCCGATTGCACGGGCGTGTTGTTGTTGACCCCGATGTAGACTTTCTGTCCGCTCAGGTATTGCGCCAGCAAGTTGGTGCTTCCGAACTGGTTGGCATACTCCGAAAGTTCCGCAACCGCAGTAGGGTCCAGATTACCATTGGTTAAAGCGCCGGCTCCATTCGGATTAGAATTTGCTGCCGAAATCAAACCATCAACGTTTTGGGTTGCCGAATCAAGCTTCTGGCTGTCGAGTGAGGCTGTGAAGGCCGCTCCCTGGGGAGTTTGCAAAGCCTGATTGATTTGATCTTCGTAGTTAGAAACTGTGCTGTTGGAGCCAGGACCTGCTTTCAGACCGCTTATAATGTTAGTTATTTCGGCTGAGGTCAGTCCTGTTCCGTCCGTTCCTCCTGCGGTCGAGCTCAAAAGATTCTGGAGATTGGCGAACGCCTGTTGGTTGGTTCTGTTAGCGTAGAAATCGAACTGGGTGGTCCCTACTGAGTAGCCGCTTGCCCCACCGGCCAACGACAGTGTTCCGGGATTCGCGCCACCCATCAACTCGTTACCGACAATGGCATTTCTTACTTGCTCAGCGAACGGAAGAGAGGGCATTTGCAGATCCTTTATTTGTGAGAGGGAGTGGCTTTTCTAGGCGAATTTTTGTCTCTGTTTCTGACAGGGCGCGGTTGGGTGCAAGTAGGTTTACAGTGACTTTGTAATACCCTTCTATGACGTCTTCCGACGCTACCACTATAATGCCAGACTGTTCTAAGTCCTGCAGAAAAGTATTTGGCTTTTTAACTATAAACACCATTGCTGGACTTGAAAAAGCAATAACTGTCCCGTATCCGGGGATTTGAAACAAAAGTGGGTTTAACACTTCGTATCTTGTTGTTAGCGGCAGTGTGCCTGGACCTGCCTCACAAGCCAAATCGTAATCTTTCGTATTCGGAACCGCTAGCTGCTTAAAAAGAACAAGCCGTTTGCTGTTTGATTTTTCGGAACCAACAAGCACGTCCTCATTGTAGGGCCATTGACACGTCGGGTAATCAAACACTTTCGTCTCAAGAAAGACGTCTTTGCTCTGAACAGACGTCTTTGGCGACTGTCGTAACAGCCCCCGAGCAGTAAGGAAGTCTGACAAGCTTCTAGCGTCGTTTGCGAGCTCCGTTTGTTCTCTGGTCGACATGTCATAACTGGAACCTGCCTGGGAGAGAAACTGGACCGCAGCGCGTCCGGACGAGTTCAGTAACAACTGCATAACCAGATGACCGGAACGATCAAGATACAAGCCGTCAAATTGTCCATTGTCGGAAGGACTTTTAATTAGCGGTCCTGCAGATCGCGTTTGATTGGTAGGAAGTTCGAAAGTCTGCCGTTGTCCAGTTGTTTCTCCCTTGCATTGTGTGATTGTCACAATTGAGGTAAGCACTAGAGCAGGTGCACACGAAAGGCATCTTTTGATTTTAAGGAAGTTCATTACAATCTAGTTCCAGGATTCAAGTGATCATGTCTAAAGATCTGCGAGACTTATGTAAGTCCCTCTGACGCTTCATGTGAAAATGCGCCCTTGCACTTACTCGTTCTCTCTCTATCGCTCGCGTATAGAATTCTGTTCGTATTCGCTGAACGGCGATAGCAAGTAGGAGACAACTGATCGTTTCCCTGTTTTTATCTCAGCCGTAACGTTCATTCCCGGCTGCACTTTCTGCAACTGGCCATCGACTAAGATGGTGTCTTTATTCAGTTCGATTTGCGCAAGGTAAGCTGTGGCTTTGTCAGCAGCCCTGTGATCATCTTGCGCGTCATCCGAAGTTGATGCCGTTCTGTCGAGCGAATTGGGTGCTACACTGTCACGGCTAATACCCAGCACAACCCCATGCATCAAGCCAAAGCGTGTGAACGTGAAAGTCTCGACCTTAACTTCCACGTCCTGACCCGGATGCACGAAGCCCACATCCCTGTTCTCGACTGTTGCCTCGATCAAGACCGACGGCTGATCCGGCACAATGGTCATCAGCTGCTGTGCCGACGTTACCACGCCACCCACCGTGTGGGCGGCTAGTTGCTGCACCGTGCCGTCAATTGGCGCACGCAGTATCATCTCTTCCGTCTTGCGCAGCGCGGCCGAAAACTCCTGAGACAACTCCGCGACTTTCTGCTGCGCGTCACCGAGATCCTTCAGCAGGTCGTGCGCGTAAGTGGCCCGCGTTTCGGCCAGCTCCCGCAGCAGAGAAGCGCGTTCGGCGGCGACAGAACCGGCATGCTCGCCCAGCACAAGGATTTGCTGCTGCTGCTCGATTGCAGCCTGCTCCGCATCGGCCCAGGAGGGCACCGGTGCGAGCTGGCTGCGCATCAGCGTGCGATACATGTCCCGCTTCTCCTGCACGAATGGCAGCGACGACCGGAGGCGCGCAATGCCGGCGCTGTTCTCGGCCGCCTCCGCCTGCTTGCCGGCAACCTGCTGCACAAGAGACTCGACCTTCTGTGCCTGCTCCTGCGCCCGCGCCAGCAGGCTCGCCCGCTCGACATCCACCTCGGCCGCGGGCACCCCGGCAGGGGCCGTGAAGCCCGCCAGGGCATTGTTGGAGCCCAGGTTCGCTCGCAGCGCACTCAGTCCCGCAACATCCAGTCGCGCTTGGCGCAGATCCCCTTCAAGGCGGTCCCGCTCGGAGCCGGCCTGCGTCACATCCAGCTCGATCAGCTTCTGGCCCGCCACAACATGGTCACCGTCACCCACCAGGATAGCCGTCACGATGCCGGCCTCCAGAGGCTGCACCACCTTCGACCTTCCCGCCGGAATCACCGTGCCAGGCGCGCTGGCGATGATGTCCACCTTGCCCACAATCGACCAGGTGAGCGCGACGACGAAGAACCCGCCGATCGTCAGCGCCGTGTAGCGCGCCGCCGGCGAGGCAGGCGTGTCGATGATCTCCAGCGCCGCCGGCAGGAACTCCAGCGCGGCCGCCGGGCGGCGCACACGCGGCACAAGCACCGGAGCCGTCGTCAGGCTCATTGCAAGCCTCCCTGAAGCGCGTAGAGGTCGGCGTAGCGCCCGCCGGTGCGCAGCAGCTCGTCATGCGAGCCCTGCTCGATGAGGCGGCCGCGGTCCAGCGTCACGATCCGCGTGGCGTGGCGGACCGCGCTCAGCCGGTGCGCGATGATGAACACGGTGCGGCCCTCGCAGATGCTGCGTAGGTTCTGCTGCACGATCCGCTCGCTCTCGTAGTCCAGCGCGCTGGTCGCCTCGTCGAAGATCAGGATGCGCGGGTTGCCCACCAGCGCGCGGGCGATGGCGATACGCTGGCGCTGGCCGCCGGACAGCGAGCTTCCCCGCTCACCCACGACGGTGTCGTAGCCTTCCGGCAGCGCCAGGATGAAGTCGTGGGCGCCGGCGAGCTGGGCCGCCTTGATCACCCGCTTCACCGGCATCCCCGGGTTCGCCAGCGCGATGTTTTCCCGGATGCTCGCGTTGAGGAGCACGTTCTCCTGCAGCACGACGCCGATCTGCCGGCGCAGCCAGGACGGGTCCACCACCGAGAGGTCGACGCCATCCACCAGCACGCGCCCGTTCTCCGGCACGTAGAGGCGCTGGATCAGCTTGGCGAAGGTGCTCTTGCCCGAGCCGGACGGCCCGACGATGCCGATCACCTCGCCGACGGCTACGTCGAGGCTGACGTCGTCCAGCACGACAGGCCCGTCCAGCCGGTGGCGGAAGCGCACGAACTCGAACCGCACTGCCCCGGCCACGGCTGGCAGCGTCGTGCGGCTGCCGCCACCCCGCTCCGGCGGGGTGTTGAGGATATCGCCAAGCCGGTCGATAGACAGACGGGTCTGGTGGAAGTCCTGCCACATCTGTGCCAGGCGCAGCACCGGCTGGCTGACGCGACCGGCCAGCATGTTGAACGCAACCAGCTCGCCGACTGTCATCGAGCCGTTGATCACCTCGTGTGCGCCAAAATACAGGATCGCGGCGGTCGCCAGTTTGCTGATCAGCTGGATGCACTGCGTCGCGGTATTGCCGATCTTCTGGACGGAGAAGCTCGCGTGCACGTAGCCCGCCAGCTGTTCCTCCCAGCGCCTCTGCATTTGCGGTTCGACCGCCATGGCTTTTAACGTCTCGATGCCAGAGACAGCTTCGACCAGGAATGATTGATTCTCCGCGCCGCGCCTGAATTTTTCAGCTAAACGCACACGGAACAAGGGCGTAGCGACGACGCTAACGACGACATAGAGCGGCAGGGTCGCTACCACAACAGCGGTCAGTGTCAACGAGTATGCCGCCATAACAGCCAGGAAGACGACAGTGAATAGCAGGTCGATGACGAGGGTCAGCGCTGAGCCAGTCAGAAACTGCCGGATATTCTCCAGCTCCCTTACGCGGGCGACAGAGTCGCCGACACGCCTTGCCTGGAAATACGGCAGCGGCAGCGACAGCAGATGGCGGAACAGCCTAGCCCCCAGCTCGACGTCGATACGGTTGGTAGTGTGCGAGAATATATAAGTTCGCAAGCCGCCAAGCATGGACTCAAACAGCCCGATGACGAGGAGCCCGAAAACCAGAACGTCAAGCGTGCTAACACCTCGGTGCACCAGCACTTTGTCCACGACGACCTGGAAAAACAGCGGCGAAATCAGCCCAAACAATTGCAGGAACAGCGAGCCTAGCAGCACCTCGCCAAGGATCCAGCGGTATTTGTGCACTGCACCAAAAAACCAAGTGATGTCGAACCGCCGGCCCAAGTCGCTCAAGCTGGCGCGCCGGGTAACTAGAATGAGACTTTTGGCCCATTCCGTTTCGAACTCGATGCGCGATTTAACGTGCGGTTTATCGGTGCGAGGGTCGACGACCAGGACACGGTCTTCGGTTATCTTTGCAATTACAGTGAACGCGCCGTCCTGCATCGGCGCAATTGCCGGAAGCGGCGTTTTCCCGAGCGTCTGTACCTGAACGGCTTTTGCTTTCAGGCCAGTTTGCCGGAGATACCTGATGATGTCGGTGACAGATGCATCGTCTCCAACCAATGGGATATCTGCCCTCCATCGGCAGGCATTCCATGAAATCGTAGCATTGTAACAAGTGCGGCAACTTGTGTCGGAAAAGCCGCCTCATCTTGCGTTGAGACCACCTGCATCTGGATAGCATCTCCGACCTAACAATACGATCGTAGACGCACATAAAACGGTCCTGCAACCGGTTTGACAACGCAAACTTATTGTTTCGGACTTGCAGCCACGGAACATGCTTTGTAGTTTCTTATTTTTTAATCAAACGTCTTCGTTATCTCTTATCTGAGGCAATTTAGCGCGTGCGGCTCCTTCATAGGTGATAGACGTCACAGGTTTGGTCGCTGGTGCTCTCGTTGTCGTGAACGGGGGATTGTCGCGGAAGAGTGTAGGACGCTGTTGCATTTGACGGTAACATAGATATTACTTGACTTACAATTGCCTTGTGGGGTGAACGCTCAGTCCGTCGTCATTCGTATTCTTCGCTGTCGTCGAGCTGAAAGCCACGCTCAATCGCTTGCCTGCCGAGCGCCCGAACAAGGTCTTGCACAAGCCAGACCCGGGCTTTTGCATCGTCCGGCTCGGACCTGTCAGCGTCCCCACTGCCGGCAACATTCCTCAGTCATGCGCAACAGCAGGTCTCGCTCGAACGTGGACATTCCGTCCAGCGATTCGGCACAAACCGTCCAAACCCTATGCTCCGTGGCGCTGCTGACAAAATCTTCTTGCCTGGACAGCGCCAAGGCATGCTCGTCCCAGGCATTGAATCCCTGGCCGATCATGTCGAGCCCTTGTGCGCCCTACAGCCTGCGGACCACGTCCGCCACAATCTTTTCGAAACGGGTGTCGTAAGAGTCGGCGGCATCTGATCTAGGCGGCAGGCAAACGACTAATCCCGTGCAGCCCATCTGTCTTCGGAGAGCATCTCCGGTGCTAACTCTCCGTGTCCGTACCCTTTCGGGTCTGGGTGGCATGCAGGTCCAGAGCAAAAGTCACACCTTGCGCAAGCCGGCTCCAAGATGGTGAGTTCGCAGTAGGTGGAGGATCGCACATGTTCAGACTTGCTCGCTCCAAAAATCTTACGTCTTCGTGTCCTTGGCAATCGTCGGGCGCCGCTACACGCCTGCCTCGTCGTGTGGTTGAGCGCCTTTGTGGCCTTTCTTTCGCAGCATGTCGATCGTCTCATCGTAATGCCGCCCTGCATCCACCATCTGCGCCAGGTTGTAGTACTTCTCGGAAATTCTTTGACTCGCGTGGCCAAGTCCAAATTGAATGCTCCTGGCATCTGACGGCGTATAGGTAGCGGTGTCGGTCGCGTAAATGTGGCGAAACTTATGCAGGTTGATGGGCTTGCCGAACTCCTCCTCTGTTCGCGCCCTGATCTGAAACGCAACGGCCGACGGCGTCATGTGCGTGCCTTGCTTCGATATCCAGAGCGCACTGGTCGGCGCCAAGGCTTTGCGAGAGCATCCGATCAGTATGGGACGATAGACGTCGATGTATCGATCCAGGTGTATCGTGAGCTCCTCCGGAACACTGCACGCGAATGATCTGTGCGACTTCATCTCACTCGCCGTAAAATGTAACCACCATTCCTTGTCTCGCCGCTGAAGCTGGCGGCCGATCTCGATGGCGGTGATGTTCGCTCGCCTGAGAGACCGTTTCACGAGCATGGTCAGAAGCAGACCGTCTCGGAACAGCACCGCGCGCTCCACCTTTGTCCGAAACCGGTCGTGCTCGGCAGCATACATCATGTCGAACCCGAGCTTCTCGACATCCTCGGCGGGCTGCATGCCTATCCGCTTGTCGCGCTTCGGGGTTGCCTTGCTATGCAGTCGGTATGCCCCTCTCAGCAGCCAGGCCCAATCCTTCTCCGGCGCGATCGCTGACAGCGCGTTGCCGACCCGCTGGATGCGCCCCGCGCCCGTGTAAGGCGCAAGCCCATCTGCTTCCATCGCTTCGCGGTAGACACAAAGACACTCGGGCGTCGCCAGCTCTGACGAATTGCTCAACGAGCTGAGCTGGCCAGAGCGGGCCAGCCAATCCAGCCAGTAGCCGTAGCCCTCCTGGGTCACTTTGCGCGTCGCGGGCCGCCAGCGTTGTGTATAGCCGATGCGGTCGTCCAGGGGGTCTTCCGGCTGGTTGGCCAGGAGCCAGCCGGCGCGGTCCGCTTCCGGCCACTCGGAGACCGGCATGGCGCGCCAGCCAAGTGTGGTGGACATGCTCATCGGATGCTCCTCCGTGTTCTATGGTTGGAGCTGGCGGGTAGGGACTTGTCTCGAAGGCGGGCCAAAGTCTCGTCCCAGCGCTTGAAGGCGCTGTCCGTCCGGTTCTCGGCGTAGTTGCGATCGATGGTGGCACTGGTGGTGTGCCCGAGCATCAAACGGCCCGTCTCGGTGTCATCCGGATGAAGCTTCGCGCGGAGCTTGATCATCAGGTTCCGAAAGAGGTGCGGGTTCATCGTCAGCCCGCTCCACGCTCGCCGCTTACCTGACCGCCGCGGCGGCGCGCCTCGGCTCGGGTGCCATCGCGCGCCACCTGGCGGCGATCACCGACCAGCACCAGCGCCGCGGCCTGGTCGCGCCGCGCACCGATCCGCTCGTCAGGGCGGCGCTGAAGGCGATCCGCCGTGCCGCCGCACCGCGCCGCGATCCGCCGCCTTCCTCCGCAAAGCTGACGCGGATGGTGGCTTACTGCCCGGGCGACCTGGCGGGATTGCGCGACCGTGCCCTGCTCTTGATGATGCAGGATGTGGAACTCGGCCGAGCGGCTGTCGTCAGCCTCGACGCCGAGGCCCTCCACATGATCGACGGAGGGTGCGCGCTGCGTCTCGGCGCGGACGGCGCCTGGCGAGAGGTTCATCTGAACCGCAACCCCGACCTCGCCAAATGCCCAGTGCACGCGCTACAAGAGTGGCTGCGCGTCTCGGGCACCAGCTTCGGGCCGGTGTTCCGCAAGGTGGACCGCTGGGGCAACATCGAGCACACCCGCCTCGGCACCGACGCGGTTCGCCGCATCCTCGCCCGCCGGACGCCCCGGCCACGGCGGTCCCATCCGGTGCGAGCTGGCGCCGCGTCCGAGCCGCCGGACCAAACGTGACAGGCTCTGCCGCCGGCAAGGCAGCCGAGGCAGCTGATGTCCTGCTCGGTTGGCTCAACGGTCAGGCGGCCCGTCGCACCACGTCCTCCTCTGCCGCTCCAACAGAAACCGGGCTCGCGGCGGACAAGGTCGACGATTCCCTGACCGGACCTCTTGCCGATCCGGCCGTCGTCAATCCGCAAGGCCAGGTTGATGGGTTTCTTGATCGTGAGCCCGGTCTTCCTGCGGCCGAGACACACCGGACGATGCGGCTCTCGACACCGGACTGGTTGCATCATCGGCTCACCATCAGCGGGGCTGTCGCCGAGGTTGGGCGGTTTAGGCAGGCGGCAGCGGGCGCAGGAATCATCCCTTGGTACCTCGACCTGGAGCGATTGGAGGAGGGCTACTTTCACCTGCTGGTCGCCTCGGAAAACCGCAGCCTCAGCGTCGCTGGCGCGCGCATCTTCGCGCGGCAGCTGCGTGATGCCGTCGGACGCCGGCACGACCTGGCCGCCGCGCGCGTCGGCCACAGCCAGGCTTGCCCGTTAGACCTGCATGCCCTGCTGCCGGTGCCGACCGAGATCCTGCTCCTCGGGCCGGACGAGCCGCGAGCGCTCGCCTGGCTTTGGGAGCATTGGGGCACGACCGAGGCGCTGCGCCACGTCGCCGAAGAGGTCGACCGGGTCCCGGCCTATCCAGCTGAAGGCAATAGGCCGGAGGAACATTTGCGGGTGAGCTTCTGGTCCGCCGACTGGACGCCGTGGCGCGCGCTGAAACGCCTAAGGTCTATTTGGCCAACACTCCGCTTCGAGGTCCGTCCGACCTACTACCCGACGTGACCGAAGCCGCCGCTCTCGCCGTCGACGCTCCGCCCGCGAGACCGCACGACCCGTCCTGGGAGAATCGATCCAAGCCGCCGTCTAGAAACGACGCCCTGATGCTGTCGGCCGAGGGCTTCGAAGGCCCGCTGGACTGGCTGCTGGAGATGGCGAGAGCGCACAGGATCGACCTGGCCAAGCTGCCGATCGCGGCGCTGGTCCAGTCGTTCGTCGAAGCCCTTGAGGCGGCGCTGGCGTGGCCGGACGGGCGGCCGCCGACACTCTCGCGCCGGGGTGACTGGCTGGTCATGACCGCTACGCTGACCCAGCTCCGCTCGCGCCTGCTGCTGCCGGCGGATGCGGCCGAGGCGAAGGCGGCGCTCAGCGAAGCCGAAGCGCTGCGACGACAGCTCGTCGGCCGAGAAGAGATGCGAGCGGCAGCTGACTGGCTGGAAGCGCGGCCGCAGTTGGGACGCGAGGTCAGTGCGCGCGGGCGGCCGGAGGGGCATGCGGGTAGCCGAGGCGGAGACATCTCCGACCTGCTGCGGGCCTGCCTTAAGTTGCTGCGAGTCCGGGAGGAGGTGGTGGCTGTCTACCGGCCGCGGCCGCCACCTTTCTGGCTTGTGTCGCAGGCGATCGCGCGGATCGAGACCTTGCTCGCGGAACAGCCTAATGGGGCGCCGCTGGGCGCGTTCTTGCCGGCGGTCGGCGCTGACGTGGCCGATCGGGAGATGCGGTGTCGGGCCGCTGTCGCGAGTACGTTGGTGGCGGGGTTGGTGTTGGCGCGGCAGGGGCGGGTTTGGTTGGGGCAGGAGGGGGAGTGGCGGAGATTTCTGTCAGGGCTGCGCAGGCATTTACAAGTCGAGCGGAGACTGAACGTTTCTGAATGACTAGGTCAAACGTTCGATTCTGTGCGCCGGCACAGCAAACTTTTGAAATCGACCTTATCGGAAAATCTGGCGGGGCATCCGCGGGGCATCAGAACCGGCGCTCTCAAGCCGGGGTTTTCCCTGCCTCTAAGAAGGTACGGAGCTGGCCGGGTAGCTCCCGGAAGCTGTATGGCTTCGCCAGGAAGAGGCTGCCTGCCGGTAGGTCGCTTAGCGTCGGAACCCAGTTCCCGGACGCGACAAGGATCGCGAGACCCGGGAGCAACGCGCGGGCGCGTCGCGCCAGTTCCAGGCCATCCAGCCGTCCCGGCATTCGGATGTCTGTGAATAGCAAGTCTATAGCGGGTCCGTGCTCCTGCAGTGTCGCAAGAGCCATTTCGCCTTGGTCCGCTTCGAAAACCCGGAACCCTGCTTGCGCCAAAACCTCAACCACGGTGTCGCGAATGAGCCACTCATCTTCGACCACTAAAACAACCCGGGGTTGCAGAGACATTCTTCTGCAATGAGCCGAAGGCAGGCCGCCGGCAAGCAAAATCTCTGCTTGTTCTTGCCCTGTTCTCCTGCTTACCTGCGGCTATGCCACTCCTCCCGCCAATCCCCGAACCCGTTTCCTTTGAAGAGGTTGCCGCTATCCTGGACGAAGCCGTCCTGCAGACCAACGGCGGGCCGCCCTACGTGTTCGGTCCGGCCGGTGTCACCTGGCCGCGGCGTTGAACGCGGCCGGCTTCCATGTAGTGCGGTCCGAGCCGGGTCAGGCTCGTCTCTGCGCGCCCTGCAGCGCTGGCGCAGGTTCCGAACGCGGGAATCTTGCGCTAAAGACTGTGCCGTCTGTCTCGGAAGAAGTTACCTCGATTGTTCCGCCATGGGCTACAACCACCTCCTTGGTGATGTAGAGCCCTAAACCGAGATTTCCCGCTGCCGGGAGACTTTCGTCATGTGGCAAACCCCGAGTAAGCGGATCGAATATTTTATCCACTGTCTCGGGCGGGATTGGCACGCCCCTCATTGTAAACGTCTACCGTCACAACTGCGGGGTCGAGTCCTTTGACACTCACTCGAATAGGGGAGCCCTGAAAGCCGTACTGGATGACGTTGCCCAGGAGGTTTGAGAATACCTGTCCGATACGGGCCTTATCCCATTCACCTAACAGGCTTCCGGACAGGTCGAGTTCGATCTTATACCAACCGCCCTAATGGCTGACCTGTGCCCAGTGTCTTGTTGCGATTTAGGTAATGCGCTCTGGCATGGCCATTAGCGCGTTCCAGGCAGCGCAGCAGGCATCGACGATTTCCTCATAGCTTTCCACACACGGTGGCTGAGCCAGTTACTTCGGAACAGCAGCAAGCCGACGCTTGCTGTCCAACAACCCGAGCCCACCCACACGGCGGGTTCAGCCGAAGATGGTAGTGGGATAAGTCGACAAGCTTACGTTGAACTCAGAGCACTCAATCAGACTCTTGCAACATACTTCGATAAGAGGACCGCCGAAGACGCAGCGGCGCGTGCAGAAGCTAGTATCAAGGTATGAGGGTCTTCTCACGGTAGACTGGATTCAAAAAGTCAGAGCTAACAAGCTCTTCCATAGCGTCGAGGAAGTCGACTGGCGTTTCTAAGTGGGACCGGCGACCTTGACGATCGGAATTCAGAAAGTGCGCTAGATGTTTAGTCCCGGTATTTGGTGGAGCCATAGCGGGCAACGCGTGAGCGGTCCACCCGGATGGTGAGTGCCGGCAGGCCGCCCAGCTGTTCGGCCCGCACATCCGCCGAACCTCGGACGGACTGCACGATCTGCTGACGAGGCCTATGATCCTTTCAGGAAAACCGAGAAGTCTCCTTTCCGACGCGTACTTTGCAGAGGACTCCGCGACAGCCGAGCAAAAGTTTTTTGCTGCTTTTTTTCAAAAAAGCAGGCCTTGCTTTGCCTTTCAAGAGACGACCGCCGAAACCATGACGTCTCGGATGGCGAGGCTCTGCCACTGGATGTTTGGTCCCAGGGTTTGATGGTGCATTATGTTCCGAGGAATGGAAGGGAGCACTATGGGCCAGCTTCTCCACGGCAGCGCCACAACGACTGCGGCAGTCCGTCGAGCGATACACCATAGTCAAGAGAGCCTGAGGAGCCTGGCCAAACGCTATGGCGTCAACCAGAAGACGATCGCCAAGTGGAAGAAGCGCAGCTCCGCAGCCGACCGGCCTACCGGGCCTAGACAGCCCCATTCAACCAGCCTGTCAGCCGAAGATGAAGCCATCATTGTCGCGTTCCGGCGGCACACGCTGCTTGCGCTGGATGACTGCTTGTATGCCCTTCAACCCAGCCTGCCGCACCTCACACGCTCCTCGCTGCATCGATGCGTGCAACGACACGGCATCTCCCGGCTGCCCGAGCCAGACAGCGCGCAAACCGCCAAGAAGCGGTTCAAATCCTATCCGATCGGCTACTTCCACATCGACATCGCCGAAGTCCACACGGAGCAGGGCAAGCTCTATCTGCTCGTCGGCATCGACCGGACATCCAAGTTCGCCTTCGTCGAACTGCACGAGCGCGTCAGCCGGCGCACCGCCGCCGACTTCCTCCAGGCCCCTCATCAAGGCTGTGCCATATCGCGTGCACATCGCGCTGACCGATAACGGCACCCACTTCACCACGCCCGGAAACATCTGCTCGGCCGCCGCGGACATAAGGCTGGCTAGCCAGAATGGTGAGTTGTCCCGCGCGCACCCCTTCGAATACGCGTGCGCAAAGGCCGACATCGACCACAGGCTCACCAAGCCAAGGCACCCTTGGACCAACGGTCAGGTCGAGCGCATGAACCGGACGATCAAAGACGCGACCGTCAAGCGATACCACTACGACACACATGACCACTTGCGAGCGCATTTCAGTCATTTCGTCGCCGCCTACAACTATGCGCGGCGGCTCAAAACGCTCAAGGGCCTCACACCATACGAATTCATCTGCAAACCTGGCAATCTGAGCCAAAACGATTCACACTCGACCCGCTCCACCGAATGCCGGGACTAAACATCTAGCCGGTTCGTCGTTATTGAACACCGAGTGCGCCACACATGAGGCTCTGATGATCAACCCGATCGATCGACGCAGTATCCTGAGGCTTGCGGGCCTCGCCGCCGCCGGAAGCATGCCGTCACTCAACGGGACGGCCGTCGCCCAGACGCCACAGGCAACGAGCGGTGTGCGTTCTGCACCCCAGGCGCCGGCGGACCATGTCATCCGGATCGGCACGGCGTTGGTGGAACTGGCACCCGACCACATCATCTCGACGACAACCTATAACGGTCAGTTCCCGGGGCCTCTGTTGCGCTTCAAGGAAGGCCAGCAGGTCACGGTCGACATCCACAACAACACCGACCAGCCCGAACTGCTGCACTGGCACGGCCAGAAGATCCAATCCGACGTGGATGGTGCCCAGGAGGAAGGCTCGCGGGTGATCGCGCCGCGCGGCATGCTGCGCGAGGTTTTCATCCCTCAGCCGAGCGGACTTCGCTTCTACCACACGCATGTCCGGGCGGCGGAGGACCTCAGCCGGGGCCAGTATGCCGGCCTGGTGGGACCGGTCTACATCGAGCCGAAGGATGATCCTGGCCACTACGACCAGGAGGTGTTCCTGGTGCTGAAGGAGTTCGGCCCGACTTTCAGCCGTGGCGGCGACATGGCATCCGACTTCCTCGCGGGCGCGGAGGTCAAGGGGCTCAGGGACGTCGGCGAAACGGCCATGAACGCCTCGCTCGCCCGTGGCACGCCGCACGGCTACGAGGTCGGCTACGACTACTTCTCGATCAACGGCCGCATGCTCGGCCATGGCGAGCCGATCCGCGTCCGCCGAGGCCAACGCGTGCTTCTGCACGTGCTGAACGGCAGCGCCGGCGAGATACGAAGCCTGGCCATGCCGGGTCACAGATTCCGGGTTTTGGCGCTGGACGGCAACAAGGTGCCGACGCAGGCGGAGGTGCCGGTGCTGTGGATCGGCACCGCCGAACGTGTCTCCGCTCTGGTCGAGATGGACAATCCCGGCGTCTGGGTGCTGGGCGACCTGGCCGACGACGACCGCAGCCGCGGCATGGGCATCGTTGTCGAGTATGCCGGCACGCAGGGGACGCCGCGTTGGGCCAAGCCGGCGCCGTTCAAATGGGACTACACGATGTTCGGCACGGCCAACCCGGTGCCGCTGCCGGATCAGGTAGTCGATCTGGTGTTCGCCAAGGACAACGCGACCGATGGCGGCTTCAACCGCTGGACCATCAACGGAGCGGCCTATCCGGACAGTATGGAGATGGCTCGGCCGATGCTGCTGCTGGCGAAGGGCCGCCGCTACCGACTGCGCATGCGCAACGCCAGCGACGACATCCACCCCATCCACCTGCACCGCCACAGCTTCGAGCTGGTACGCGTAGGCGGCAAACCGACCTCCGGAGTGGTCAAGGACGTGGTCATGCTGGGCGGCTACCAGGAGGCCGAATTTGACTTCGTGGCCGACAACCCTGGTCCGACGCTGTTGCATTGTCATCAGCAGCTACACATGGATTACGGCTTCATGGCGCTGTTCGATTACGCCGTGACGTGACGCTCGCCCCGGCACCGGGCCGGCACTCAGCCGCTGAGGTGTTCCGTGTTGCATTAGAGCTGGGCTTGACCTCGTTCGGCGGCCCGATCGCATATCTAGGCTATTTCGAGCGCGCTTACGTTTGCGAGCCAGACTGGCTCTCGGCAGGCGAATACGCGGGTCTTGTCGCTCTTTGCCAAATGCTGCCGGGGTGCCGGGGCCGGCCAGCAGCCAGGTCGGCCTCCTGGTGGGCGTGCGGCGCGCGGGTTGGGCCGGGGCGGCGGCGGCTTGGGTTGGCTTTACCCTTCCTCCGCTGTGCTGCTGTTCGCCTTTGCACTGGCAGCGCGGCGAATGCAGGGTCCGATTTTCAGCGCCGTGCTGCACGGCCTTTAACTCGTCGCAGTCGCAATCGTGGCGCAGGCGGTCTGGAGCATGGCGCAGAAGCTGTGCCCGGACGGGCGGCGCGCAGGGTGGCATTCAGTGCGGCGGTGTGTTGATGCTGGTGGTGGGCGGCGCGGGCGCCCAGCCCCGCGCACTGATCGTCGGTGCGACCGGCGGCGTGCTGCTGTGTCGCGACCTGCCGCCTTGCCGTCATTGCCGGCGTGCCAGTCAGCTCGCGCGCAGGCGGCGTGGCGCTCGCGCTGTTAATGATTTTAAGAGGACAAGCGTGTGCTGCCTTGTTACAGTATTTGATTGAGGGCAGCGGAGCCGAGGGGGAAGCGTGGCCCGGCTCAGAGAGTGGAGTGATCCTTCACCTGGGCAACAAGATGCCGGCGACTGGCCAAAGGCTACGAGCGTTATGCCGAAATACTCGCGGCTTCACTTTGTCGCGTTCATCCGATACGCGCTCAAGTACGCAGTAGCGATGGTTCAAAGTGCATAACGCTTCTAGCCGTCAAGGCGTGATTAGACTGGGCGCCCGCTGCTATCACCGGATCAGCAGACTCGCTCCGTTGTAGTTTCCCCATCTCAGGACAGGGCTTTGAGCATTGCGTGTCTGTCTGCAGCATCATTAGAGCATGACCGGGTCAGGTTGGCCCATATCCAGCATGCGTGATGTAGTTGCGACATTCGACTGGCGAGAAGGTGTGCAACAGGCTGCTAATTCGGTCCCAGACTGCCGCGACTGAGCGAGCATCTGCCCTACGGAGCAAGGTCTTCAGCTTGGCAAACATCATCTCGATCGGGTTGAGGTCTGGGCTGTAGGCCGGCAGGAAGATCAGATGTGCTCTCGCCTGCCGGATGGCTGCGCGGACATCCCTGCCTTTGTGGCTGCCGAGGTTATCGAGCACGACGATGTCGCCTGGACGCAGAGTGGGCAGCAGAAAGCGCCGGACCCAGAGCAGGAAGAGTTTGCCATTTATCGGGCCATCGAAGACGCATGGTGCGACGACCCCGTTAGCACGCAAGCCGGCGATGAACGTCATCGTGTTCCAGTGGCCATGCGGTGCTGCAGCCAGCAGCCGCTGACCGCGTTCTGCCCAGCCATGGGTGCGGGTCATGTTTGTTCTCGCCCAGGTCTCATCGATGAAGACCAGGCGATCGATGGCGACCCTGCCTTGGTAGCGGCGCCAGAGTTCACGCTTGCGGGCGATGTCCGGCCGGTCTTGCTCCGTCGCGCGCGGCGTTTTTTTTAGAGGTGACATTGGCCTGGCGCACGAAGCGCCACACCGCGTCGTAGCTCACCCGAGTACCCCGTGCGGCAAGCTCGGCGCGCAGGCCGCGCAAGGTGAAGTCCGGCCCGCTGGACAGTCGGGCCAGCAGCCAATCCTGCTCATGCAGCAAGGCAAACCGGCGGCGGCCACCCACTGGCCGGGCTGCGGGAGAGCCCTGCTCGCGGCACCGCTGCGCCCAGCGAATAACTGTCGAGTCACCGAGGCCCAGAAGCCGGGCAACCGACCGGCAGGATTGCCCGTCCTTCAGCAAAGCCATCGCGCGCACGCGCAAATCGGTAGAATACGCACGACCCATCAGCCGCTGGCCTCCAATCCAGCCAGCAGCTTGAATCACAGTCCAAGCCGCGCCGGAACCCACTGAGTCAGAGCGGTCCGGTCATGCTCTAGCGTTCACGGTGAGCTCGCGCTCGGTGACCATCTTTGCGCAGGGCGTTGATCGTCGTAATGCCGCCCTGCTTCCACCATCTGCGCCAAGTTGTAGTATTTCCCCGAAGCCTTTTGACTTGCGTGGCCGAGACCGAATTGAATGCTGCCGGTTTCGCTTGGTGTAAGGATGGCGGTGTCAGTCGCGTAGATATGGCGGAACTTATGCGGGTTGATCGGCTTGCCGAACTCCTCCTCAGTTCGCGCCTTGATCTGCCGCATCATAGTCACGAATACCGCCGCTCTCAGTCCTTTTCACGCTCTGGCTGTCAATCACTGCGGCGGTCGGGCTCGCCTCACGGCCAGATCGCTCGCGGTTCTGCATCACCAGGAGATGGTTGACGTTCTCCCAAACTCGTTGGTCTCGCAAGCGCATAAACCAACGATAGACCGTGCGCCACGGCGGAAAATTGTTCGGCAGCAGCCGCCAGGCGACCCCACCTCGCAGGATGTAGGAAATCGCGTCGGCGAACTCGCGTATTGGCCAAGCGCGCTTTCGTCCGCTTGACGCAGGTGCTGGCAGGAGAGGCTCCAAGACTACCCACTCGCAATCAGTCAGGTCACTTCCATAACACAGCCCGGCTTGGCTATGTTGCCGCCGTATAGTCGGGGTCCACATCGATGTTTCCGTCCCAGGTCTCGCAACCCTGACGAATCACGATTTGTCCCGGCTGCCTACTCATACCGGAACTCATGCTGGAGGCGTTCCGAGACAGCCTCTAAGGATTGGACCAGTGTGCTTGGATGTAGCTGCCACCTTAACACTCCTACTTTTCGCTCCGATTGGCTCAGTAAGACGAGCCGTCCAGGCAAGAAACCTATCTTACAGTCGTGGGTTGTTTAAGCCTGCCCTTGTCGCTCCGTAGGCGAACGTTTCTTGCAAGTGCACTTTCTGGTTGCAATCGGGTCGAAGTCGATATAACTTGCGGGTATGAGCCTTCGGATGGGCGGTTTCGTATATCTAAATATTGGCATCGGGCGTCAGGACTACTCGAGGGGGATCATAGGCGCGTAAAGTTGCTTAGATCACCGTCTACGCCCTGGGTTCCAGCATCAAGAGATAGGCTGACGACTTATTCTCTCGAAGGCATACCGAAGGTATAGACAAGGATAGTCATCATGAGACGCCGCTCGTCAAATCAAAGTATAAGATGGTCTGACCGGTCAGGTGCTGTAGCATTGGAGTTTGCTCTCGTGGCGCCAGTTTCTTTATGCTGACATTCGGAATCCTGACGTTTGGATTATACTTCGGCTCGCTAATTGCAGTGACGAACGCGGCAGCGAAGGGTGCGAGAGCATCGGTCGCTGGCTTAAGTGACACAAAGCGCAGTAGTCTGGCCAGTCAAGCGGCAATGACGACTTTCGCGACATACGCACTGTTTCTGCAAAACTCTTATATGACGGTTTCCAGTCAAACCGATCCTCAGAATGCAAACCGTTTCCAAGTTTCGGTTAGCTATAACTTTGCAGCTTTCGACTTGCTCAAGGTGACCGCATTCGTGCCGGTGCCCGTGCAAAAACCGTCTATCACCGTTTCGGTTACAGACGAAGGCTATCACTAGCGAAGCATCAATCGTGAGTCTCTCTACCGGAGCCACTGACACCGTGCATAATCCTCGGCGGCCTTCGCCAGCCCTCTCCAATATACGTTCACAGTGAGCGATAGATGCTTGGATCTGTCAAGCAGAGAGGAGCGAGCGTTGATAGAGACGCTTCAATCGTCACTGGCCTTATGTATATGATGATTATCGGATCAGCTACGCTCGCACCGTTCTGTTTTCGGATCGGCGGCAGGACTGCTCAGATTGCGTTTGCCTCGCACTCGCAGTTTGCGGTATGACATCTTAATGACTTGAAGACGGAACAATCCTCATTGATCAGTCGTAACTTCAATGTCGGTGCCTACCGTGTGCTCGCAGCTGCGGTATTGGGCGCAGCCATGCTGATCGCGGTTAGTCTCCCAATACTTTCGTTGCAGGTCGATTGGCTGGAACGCGGGCGGGAGGTGGAATGTGTTAATGCCTCTCTGGCCCAAACACGCGAGTTGCTTCTAGATCGGCTTGGTTCCGGGGCAAATTGGGATCCGGCGTTACTGCATATGGATAAGAGCTTCGATGCTCAGTGGGTAAAGGACATCTTCACCGATGCTTACGAGAAGGACGTTGGCAGCAGGTTATTCGCGGTATTTGACCCGCAGGGCAGGGTGTTGTTGGCGGCCGAGCATGCCAAGCCGATATCGGAGACTCGCATAGACGACTTTCGGCTCGCCGCTGCTGGCCTCCTAGCGCGCATGCGCGCGGCCGAGGCCGTTGGGCACGGAGCAGGATCTGCAGGCGCGCGTACCTCGGCGGACTGGGTGACGGACACCGCTTTTGTTTGGATTGAGGGTCGCGCTTTCTTCCTGCACGCGAGCGTGGTCGGCGGCGACACCGGAACCATTCGGCAGGTTCACGCGCAGACGCCGATTGTCATGTTCGCGACCGATTTGGAATCAAAAATACTGCCTGGCCTGCGCGCGCGGGTGCTGTTGCGAGACGCTTCCGTCGGCAGGCCAGGTGCACGTCCGACCTCTGCCTATGTCGACCTGCCTGACAGCGCCGGACAGCCGAGCGTACGGCTTTCCTGGGCGCCGGAGCAGCCCGGAACGCACCTGCTATCGCTGGCCGCTCTGCCACTGCTGATTGGGTTGGCTGCCCTGGTCGGCACCGTCGCCATCACCTACCGGCAGGGCGTGGCCGCCACCCGGGAACTCATCGCCGGCGAGGCACGCGCGCAGCACTTGGCCACCCACGACGCACTGACCGGGCTGCCGAACCGCGTCTTCTTCAAGGAGCGAGTGACCCGAATCCTGGTCGACGAGGCGGGCAACGCCAGGTCGGTCGCCCTCCTGTTAATGGACCTCGACCGCTTCAAGGCGATCAACGACACCAAAGGCCACCAATGCGGCGACGAGCTGCTGATCGAGGTCGCGCGCCGCCTGACTGCCGCGTGCGGCCGTGGCGAGCTGTGCGTGCGGCTGGGCGGCGACGAGTTCGTCATCCTGTCGGCCGGTTGTGACGAAGCCGCCGCGTGCGAGCTGGCGGCCCGAGTGATCGCTCTGCTCGCCTTGCCCTTCCGGCTGACCGGGGCCGAGGTGCAAACCAGCGCCTCCATCGGCATCAGCATCGGCGACAGCCGCGATAATGCAGAACTGGGCGAAGCAGGCAACCTACTACGTCAGGCCGATGTCGCTCTCTACAAAGCCAAGGAGGACGGGCGAAGCACCTACCGACTGTTCGACCCGACGATGGACGCAGGAGTGCGGCTGCTGCATGAGTTAGAATTTGAATTGCGCCAGGCGCTAACCCAGGGTGGCATCGGAGTGGTCTACCAGCCGCAGCTTGACGGCGAGCGTCTGGTCGGCGTCGAAGCGCTGGCACGCTGGAACCACTCGCAACGCGGCGCCATCTCGCCGGGTGTGTTCATCAAGCTAGCAGAAGGGTGCGGCCTCATCGAAATGCTGGGCACGCAGGTGCTCCGGCGCGCCTTCATGGACAGTCATGCTTGGCCTGGCCTAAAGGTCTCGGTGAACGTGTCGGCTATCCAGCTACGGCTGCCCGGCTTCCTCACTCTACTGACCAAGTTGGTCGCGCAGGAGCGTGTCGACCCGCAAAACTTCGAGCTGGAGATCACCGAGGGTCTGCTACTCGTCGATGACAGAGTGACCCAAGCTACTCTGGCAGGTATCAAGTCGATGGGCTTCTCGCTAGCGCTTGACGATTTCGGCACGGGCTACTGCAGCCTGAGTTACCTGCGTCGTTTCCCGATCGACACCATCAAGATCGACCAGTCCTTCACCGCGGCGCTTACCACGGGCTCGGAGACCGAGCGCGTGGTCCGCGCGATTTTGGCGCTGGCTGATGCGCTAAACCTAGCAGTGGTGGCCGAGGGGGTGGAGACGGAAGAGCAACGGCGCTGCCTGGCGATGATGGGATGTACGGTCGTGCAGGGCCACCTAGTAGGTCGCCCGGTATCCGCGGCGCTGGTGGACGTTTGGGGACGGACGCAACATTCGAGGTTCGACATACGAGAGCCGGACGATGTCATTTACGATGATGGTTTTCGGCATTCAGTTATTCTACCACAATGAGCAAGTGACTCTGGTTAAGACCGAAAAGCCACGCCTGGAAGAACACACGTTTGTAAGCCGGTCTGACACCGACGATACGACTTACGGTCGTCTACAGGATACTCTACCACTTCGCGTATTGTTGTTGCAGATCCACCTTGCACATTCGACATTCGGCGGGACGCCTTCACGAGCGTAGCGCTCGGCCTGGCGGTTCAACGGCTGGTGCTGCCGAACTTCTCAAAGGGTTCCCTTTAGGCGTGGGGCGAGGAGTCACTGTTCACGGACATTAAAATTCATGAGATACGTGGAGCACTGCCCGACTGTCATTTAGTCTAAAGAGGTCAGTACGTTACTCGGCGAGATGCGAGGTTTCCAAATCGATAAAGTCGAAAGGGTGGTATTACCATGGCCTCTTCGACCGAAAAAGGGGTTAGTGGTTGTCGAGCGGGCACCAGGGCGAAGACCGCCATGATGCACATTAGGGGTGTCAATCAGCGTTGAAAAGTTGTCAGGTAATGGAGTGCCCCCCTGCGGGTGGACAGAATCAAGCCGCCGTTTTGACCGTCTGCCGGACGTGTTGGTCCTCGAACTATACGGGGCTGAGATATCCCAACGCCGAGTGCAGCCCTCTTGAGTTGTAGACGTCGTCGATGAAGCGCGGAAGGTCGGCAGTGACGTCCTCAAACGTCTCGTAGGCCGCCAGGTAGACGGCCTCCACCTTCAGCGTCTTCATGAAGCTTTCCGCTTTGGCGTTGTCGTAGGGGTTGCCCCGGCGACTCATTGATCCCGTCAGGCCATGGGCGGCCAACAACGCACGGTAAACGTCCGACGCGTATTGGGTGAATTCAATTGGCCGTCGCAACACTCTGGGCTGGGAGGTGGTGATGGCAGGTCGGCGTCGGTCAGATCGTGCGTTGCGGAGCAAGCTGCGTTCGCCGGGACGACCTCCGGTCGCGCAGCAGGCGCACCGGCGGCGTTTCTGGGTATTGATCGCGGCAGGGGAGTCGAGCGAGGACGCGGCAATTGGCGCGGGCGTGTCGACGCCGGTAGGAGCACGATGGTTTCGGAAGTCAGGCGGCATGCCCCCATCGACGCTTGCGCCATCATCGAAGCCTTTGTCGGGGCGGTACCTGTCGTTTGCCGAGCGGGAGGAGCTTGCCATCCAGCATGCCCAGTGCGCCGGGGTGCGGCAGATCGCCCGGCACATGGGGCGGTCGGGATCGACGATCTCGCGAGAGCTTCGGCGTAACGCTGCCACGCGGAGCGGCGAGTTGGATTATCGGGCCACGACGGCGCAGTGGCATGCTGAACGCGCCGCTCGACGTCCGAAGGCAGCCAAGCTGACGCAGAATGCGACGCTGCGGACCTATGTGCAGGATCGGCTGGCCGGCATGGTCGTGGCACCCGGCGGTGCTGCGGTTCTCGGACCTACAGTATCGTGGAAAGGTCGCCGACACGGACCTCGGAAGGATCGGCGACGGGCGTCGGCGTGGAGCCCTGAGCAGATCTCCCATCGCCTAAGGCTCGACTTTCCGGATGATGAGACGATGCGGATCAGCCATGAGGCCATCTACCAGTCGCTTTACGTGCAAGGCCGAGGGGCTCCACGCCGGGAGCTGACTGCCTGTCTGCGCACCGGGCGAGCATTGCGCGTGCCCCGTGCGCGTACCCGCGGGCGAGGCAAGTCATTCATCGTGCCGGAGGTTATGATCAGTGAACGCCCGGCTGAGGCGGCTGATCGGGCCGTGCCGGGCCACTGGGAAGGCGACCTGATCCTGGGCCTGGAGAGTTCTGCGATCGGCACGCTGGTGGAACGCATGACGCGGTTCACGACGCTGCTGCACTTGCCACGAATGGCGGAGCACGGTGTGGGCCCTCGCGTGAAGAGCGGACCCGCGTTGGCCGGACATGGCGCCGACGCCGTCCGCGAGAGCATCGCCGACACGATCGTCAGATTGCCGGAACAACTCCGGCAATCGCTGACCTGGGATCAGGGCACGGAGATGGCGCAGCACGCACGGCTGAAGATCGACACGGGCCTGTCCATTTATTTCTGCGACCCGCACAGCCCGTGGCAGCGGGGTACGAACGAGAACACCAACGGGTTGCTACCACAGTATTTCCCGAAGGGCACCGACCTGAGCGCTCACTGCAAGGCGGTGGCGCTGGCCCTCAACAGCAGACCTCGCAAGACCCTCGGCTGGAAGACGCCTGCCGAGGCGTTTGACGAGTACCTGCGCTCGGCCCACATGGGTGTTGCGACGACCGGTTGAACCCAAGCTGCGACCCCCTATCGGAGTGGTGAATGCAGCACTTTTGAGGCTGACGATTCCTGATGGCGGCCTTCAATGCCGCGAGGGCGATGCGGGCATCCATGGAGCGGCTGATCGCGTAGCCCACGACCTTGCGAGACCAGGCATCCAGGATGGCGGCCAGGTAGACGAAGCCGCCGGGGATGGCGACATATGTCAGGTCTGCCGCCCAGAGCTGGTTCGGGCGGTCGGGGACGACGCCCTTGGCCAAGTCGGGATAGATCGGCCCGGCATGGGCGCTGTCGGTCGTCACGACGTAGCGCCGCCGCTGTTTTGGCTGCGAATCGTGCTCTCGCATCCGGCGTCGGAGCTTCTTGCCGTTCACCACCACGCCCTGGTGGCGAAGCGCTGCCCCGACCCGCCGATAGCCGTAGCACTCGAACTCGTCGCAGATCGTGCCGATCCGGGCGACAATCTCATCGTCGGGCAGCACGGCTGGCGATGCGTCGTAGAAGGTGGATCGCAGCAGCCCCATCAACTCGCACCCCCTGCTGACGGAGGCCCGACGGGGCCGATGACGACGGAGGTGCTCGCGCTTTTCGGCCGGGGAGCACGCTTCAAAGCCCCTTTTAGCAGCTCGATTTCGGGCGCCTGACGGCCGACCAGACGCTCGAGAGCCGCGATCTTGGCTTCGTATTCTTGCATCGGGTCTGCTGCCTGCACGTCCTCGTCCAAGGCGCCAGCCTCGAACTTTCCGACCCAGATCCGGATCAATTGCCGCGAAATGTCGTGCTGCTTGGATAGCGCGTGCAGCGTCTCGCCCGCGATGAACTCCTCAGCAACCTGGCGTTTGAATGCGGCGCTGTGAGATCGGTGCTTCGTCATGAGTTCCATTCTCCGGAAGCCCAGCAAAGGGGGTCAATTCAAATCGTTCATTCTTTCCACCCGCAGGGGCGCACTCCACTCTGCAGCGCTCCCCGCAACGCCGGGTCACACGGACCCGAAGCGCCACGGCATGGGCAGAGTGTGAGCACGCCCGGCGCCTCGTTGCTGAGGCGATCCTCCACCTGTCCGTCACCGCGTCGCCCTCAGGCGAAGGCTAAGCGCACGCGTTGATCGTCGAACGCCACCAAGTCAGCTGAATCGTGTCGGCCAATGTCGGCGTGGCAACGGCGGCATTGATTCGGAAACAGCAAACGTGTCGCGGCCTAGTATTAGCAGGATAAAGAGGTCGGCGGCGCATTATACGCCCGGTGAGGTGCTGCCGGCGGCGCGATGACCACAATCTAAGGCGGCCGCCGTGGTGCGAGGCTGCCAGGCGCTGAGGTGCATCATGAGGTGGGCGTATGCCGCATACCCGACCCTCCGTGATATCCGTCTTAGATGTTAGCATCGCCAAAAAGAACGAAACGCGAGAGTAGGTCTTGAGGCCGGCGCGGCCATCTGCAGTTGCATATGACAAAACGTCTTGCAATCAAAACGGTTTAAATGTACGTTTCAGTACGCCGCGGCGACCTTGTCACAACCACCGTGTGCCAGCTTCTCGCCTTCCTTAAGGGGAGTCCCATGTTGCCATCGCCGAGTTACCCATCGTTGGTGCGTTTCGGAACGCCACTTCGCACAGACCGGCGCGGTGCAACGGCGCTGTTCGCAGCGGTTATAATCGTCGTGCTATTGTTCTTCACCGGGCTGAGCGTCGATTTCGGCCTCGCCTTGTTCAGCAAGCGCAAGCTGCAGGCAGCGACGGACTCCGCAGCCCTCGCCGCGTCGCAGAACCCGGCCAACCGGGGTCTCATCGTCTCGAGCCTGCTGGCGGCGAACGGCGAAGCGTCTGCCGTGGTGACCAGCCTGGACAGCGGAGCTTACATCCCGAACTCGAAGTTGCCGCCGGCCAGCCGCTACCAGGCGGGGGTGGTGCCTGCCAACGCGGTTCAGCTCTCCACGTCGCAGTCCATCCCGATGCGCTTTGCTTCGGCCTTGGTGCCGCACGCGCAGGTGTCCGTCTCAGCGCAAGCTAGCGCGGTGCAGATGACGGAGGCAGGGCTGCAGGCCGGCTCCGGCCTGGTCGAGCAGAGCGGCGGCCTGCCGAACGCCGTGCTGGGCGGGTTGCTGGGGTCGCAGCTGAGCCTGAGCCTGGCCAATTATAACGGGATGGCCAATGCGCAGGTGAACGCGCTGGACTTCCTCAACGCGCTTGCGGTGCAGGCGAACGTCACCGCGGGCACCTACGGGCAGTTGCTGACGGGCAGCTTGTCGATGGGGCAGGTGCTGGCGGCGGAAGTGGCCGCGCTGAATAAGGAGGGCTCAGTCGGGGGGGCGCAGCTGGCGGCCACGCAGGCTCTGCAGTCAATGTCGGCCGACCTTCTGGGATCGCCGTCGGTCGCGCTGGGCAACCTATTCAGTGCCGGGCTTTGGAGCAACGCACAGGTCGGCAGCATCGATCCGACCAGCGCGCTGAATGCGACGCTGAACGTATACCATCTCACCACTGCAGCGGCACAGGTGGCCAATGGCGGCCATCTAGTGCAGGCGAGCCTGCCGGTTACGATACCGGGTGTTGCCAGCGTGAGCATGGCCATGACGGCGATCGAGCCGCTGCAGTCGGCTTACTTCGCGGTCGGGCCTGCTGGCGCCACGACGGTCCACACCGCGCAGATCCGGCTGCAGCTCACCGTCAAGCTGCTGAGCGGCTTTGGTTCGGGTAGCCAAGCGGCACCTGTGAGCCTGCCGCTGTACGAGGAGCTTGCCAGCGGGACAGCCACGCTTTCGGCAATCAGCTGCGGGGCCAACCCAGAGGCCGACGCAACGGTGAGCGTGTTGGCGCAATCGGGCGTGAGCAACGTGTATGTAGGCCAGGTCCAGCCCGACGCGATGACGAACGTGACTCAGCCGGTGCAGGTCAGTCCGGGGCAGATACTGACGACACCGCTCGTTTCGGTAGTGGGCCAGGCCACGGCTGCCGTGCAGGGGAGCCAGCAAAGCCTGACGTTCAGCCAGCAGCAGATTGTATCGCTCACGCCGCAGACGGTCAGCAGCACAGCGATGACGTCGAACCTGCTGCAGAGTTTGCAATCTGGGCTGGTACTGCAGACGCAGCCGGTCGGGGTGCCCGGGGTCACGCCGGCAATCGCAGCACTTCTCTCGCCGGTGTTCGCAAGCCTCGACGGCGTCACGGACCAGATACTTCGCGCGTTGGGCTTGCGGGTCGGTTACCTTGACGTGACGGTTAATGGTGTTCGTTGCGGCGTGCCTGCGTTGTTTCATTGAAGGAGGTTACATCATGAGTGTTCGTGCGATATTCGCGGAGAGAAGGCGTTTTGGCCGGTCCGGGACAGCGGCGCTGGAGTTTGCCCTGGTGGCGCCGGTGTTTCTCATGCTGGCTTTGGGTATACTAATCTTCGGGCTGTATTTCGGCGCGCTTATCGCGGTGACGAACGCGGCGGCCGAGGGTGCCAGGGCGACGGTTGCCGGCCTGAACGACAGGGAGCGCGGCAGCCTGGCGATCCAGGCGGCGACGACGACATTTGCGACGTACGCGCCGTTCCTACAGCAAACGTTTATGGCCGTGTCCAGCCAAGCCGATCCACAGAACGCGAACCGGTTCCAGGTGTCGGTTAGCTACGACTTTGCGGGTTTCGACTTGCTGAAGATCAGCTCGCTAATTCCAATGCCGGTGCAGAAGCCTGCAATCACCATTTCGGTGGCGGATGCGGGTTACTACTGAAACTTTTCTGCCAGCCGTCCCGTCATTTCTGCAACGCGCGCCGCAGAGGCAGAGTTTTCGGTTTCTCTGAAAGGAATTGCACGCCTTTCTTCGCCTTTGCGGTGACGTCGGCCGCCGTAGCATATTGTTCCCCCGAGTCTGAGATGTGACATGATCGGCAGGCTCGCCGCGGCCCCCCGGCTTCAGCACGAACAGGCTGTCCGCCGGCAGATGGCTTAGCGCAGGAACCCAGTTTCCAGACGCGACCAGAATCGACAGATCAGGAGGAAGGCGCGGGCGCGCCGCGCCAACTCACTGGACGGCGCGGTCCTGCAGGCTACAGCGAGCCGCCTGATCGTGTTCGGCCCGGTCGTATAGCAGTCCCGCCGTCGCGTTGTATCGGCGCGTTCCCATATCATGCGGGCCGGCCGGTCTTAGCAGCTCACTTTATAGCGCCGCGAGACGCCGGACGGCCTGCACCAGAGCCGCCGCGGCTCAATGCTCGGTTCAGCGCGCGAGTGATAAAAGAACACAGCAAACTTGTAAGCTTTAAGGGCTTGCAACTTCTGATTGCACCAGGCGATAATCTGCTGACTAGGGTTTTTTGGTAGGAAAGTGGTGCGATGTTACATGGAAGCCGGAGACTATATCGTAACTCACGAGCCGGCATTTCGCTCATTTTCATCCAATTACGCGCCCCATCACGGGCGCTTAGAACCTCACGCTTATCTTGACAAGGAAACTCAGGTTCTCGCGACGCTTATTCCCTTTGACCTGTGTGGTAGGTGCGGCTATTTGGATCGCGACGGGTTTTGTGGCAGTTCACTATGGTTTGTTTGCCGGCCTTCAACTTCTTGCCGGGTCGGTGCTGCTGATGTTCTTTGGCGTTATGTTGATCGTCCGGGCGCGAGGGTAATGTCAGGAGCAGATTGCCAGGTGGCCATCTGCGCGGCCGAGGACACCTCGCTGCGATACTAGACAAGACGGGCTCCCACATTATGCAAGCGCCGCCGATACCGGATAGCTGACTTCGAGCGTCTTCGAGATACAGTCGCCTACAACGAAGCCGCGCAGGATCGCCAGTCGTCGACTATGTGCCAGCGCCAGACCCGCTTCTGCTGTCGCACAAATTATGATCTGAAAAGCTGTAGAGTACAACTTACACACTTAGGTCGGATTGTGAAACATCGAAATCTCCCGGCATCGTAAGTAAACTAGCAGGAAATTGGTTTTGCGCAAAACCGCTTTCGTGTAAGTCGAATGTCAAGCTGCCGAAGTAGCGAAAATATTGCGGAACTACGCCTGTGATCGGTGAACGGTTCGTTGTTATTTTTCATCACGTGAGTTTGCAGGATGTCAGCAATAAAGCAACTTGGGATGATGACCAACGGAGATCCACTTTTCTCTTGCTTCAGCAAACGGCCGCATCCGCGAGCTATGTCGTGCATAGCTAGCCAAGCAGACGAAAACCTACCACAAATCGCTTTGCTCCAATCGGCTTTCCGTCATTGTGGACTTTTGACACGGCCTGACTGGAGATGAACCGCAGGTAAGTTTACTGTGCCCTGCGCATTTCAACCTTACCTGCATCTCTTCGACGTGCTACATGCGTGACTTCGGCATATGAAAGGTGACACCCGCAAGATCGAAGGCTTAACAAACGTCAAAAGGGTCAATGACGATCACAGCTGCAGTGTTAATTTAACGTCGCAACTTCCAGCGGCTTATTGAGTATGTCTCTTATCGTCCTCAACAGGCAGATAACCATCGGACCTGACGTCGGCCGCTATGTAATTTTTACGTCAACGTCGTCGTCTCTTTCATAATCTCGGCCATCCGACTGTCGAATCTTTGGTTTTATTTCACCGGGGGGCGCTTGCGCAAATCGGGGTACAGACCGAGCTTAGCGATCGCCTCAACGTAACATGGTCACCATCAGTTCCGATACACCCGCTTGTGGCGAAGAGTTTCGATTTGCAATGGGTTCCGCAGGGCCTTCGATATCAGATATATGTCAGCCGGCTTACGTTTTCGGAGTACCACTCCCGCTACATTAAAGAATGTGGGTAGGTCATACCAACCCAGGTAGCTGATTGTGCCGCTTAAAGACTTACGTTTGTTGGAAGGGATCTTCGACGTGTCGTTGACAACCGCGAGACTCACAATTTCCCTCTCAGGTAAGCATGACAGCGCGCCAGTGCTGGTTCGTCTTGACGACGGAACGTTGCGTGAGATATCGTTTGTTTCGACAGCCACGGTGCGTTCTGGCTCCGTGATCGAAAGCGTTCACGGTGTAGTCTCTACGGTGCTAAATTTAAAGAAGAGTTCGCCACACATTGCAGTAGTCCGATGAGCCCGTTGACGAAGTACAACCGTGAGAATAGATCGTGGGAGCCTGAGAGGAAACCGGCGCGTGTGAACCCTGGTCGATGAGGTATATTGGAAAAACACTGCGTCAATTCGTTGGGCCAAGTGAGAGTCGGACCATACATCTCACTGTCCATTCTAAGGCGTAAAAAGAAAGCGCAAGAGGTCCAAAAGTCGGTGTAACATCATGGCGACTTCGTCTCCGCTTGGCTAGCCAGCCTGCGATCCTCTTTGCCTAGGCCACTCTCGATAAGTTAGAAAGCTGCTTCATCTAGGAGCAGGTTTCTATGTCCATCATGTTCGCAGATGTTCACCTGACGATCGATCCAGTGGTGCTTGTTGCCATTCTCACGTTCGCTACCCGCGCGGTAGGCGTGCTAAGCCATCGTCTTGAGATGCGGCACCTACAAGCGAGATAAGCGAACGGGAGAATAGTAATGAATGTCGCACGCTAGCAGTGATACATTTGTAGACACACCTGCACGGGCGAATTCGTCGGAAGTGAGGGCAACGCCTCCACTTTGAGGGAAGAACACCGTGGTTGACTGCAGTGCGAGAGGCGGTCAAGTTTCTTAGATATCGGTCAAGTCTTCCGCCGATGTCAGTGCGCCACCTCGGTCCCCCGTCCTGGAATTCTACACTTTACGCTTTCTGCCCATGCAGTGGCTATGTCATACTGATGTTGGCTGCGGTATGCCACCTACGTTCGCCTATCGACCTGAAAGGACCCCCATGGCTGTCATTCGCGGTTCCATACTCGCGGCCGGCTTTATTGTAGCAGCTGCTGCGACTCATGCTCAAACCGCAACTGTAGCTGCAATATGCAAGGACGGAAGCCCATGGTCCGGTGCCCACAGAAGCGGCGCCTGTCGTGGGCACGGAGGCGTTCAAGCGTTCGGGACATCTTCGGCTCAGACCGCAATGCCGCCGAACACGGCCACGCAGTCTACACCCTCATCAGCGCCGGCTTCGATTGCCGCCGCTTCGACGCCAACGGCTGCGCAGCGTGGCATTGCTGGGCAGGTCTGGATCAATGCGAGCTCAAAAGTTTATCACTGCCAGGGTGACCGGGATTACGGTCATACTAAGCAGGGCAGCTACATGACTGAATCCGCGGCGAAGGCATCCGGAGCGCGGCCTTCGCGAGGAAAGGTTTGTTCCTAGCCTGTTACGATGCCGTAAGGTGAGTAGAGGTCCGTCTTTGGCTAGTCGCGTCTTGCCCAGCGCCTGCACAATTGCTTCTTGCAGGTGCAACCCCTGGCCACATGATTGCATCTGCCGGTTCAGGATGAGACTGCGACCCTGGTGAGTGTGAGGTTCAATGCCCGGGCAAGGTTGTAGACTGGCGCGCAGGGAATCCAGAGCACCGGCTTTGATTAGGCAACCCAGTACAAACAGATCGTTCTCAGACTTCGTGCGAGCACCAAAGGCGGGTGTGAGATAGCCGTCTACAAACGTTGTTGCGAATGCAGTCGCAGCAGCCGGCGTCTGAATGAGAGTCCTGACATCGTTTGCCTCGGACTCAACAGGCTGACACAGCCCGGTCCATGCCTGCTGCAGTGCAATGTCGGGCGAAATCTCGCCTTGATTGTCAAGCGCTTCCCACGCGCCTAGAGGCCGGCTTCAGCCAGGGGCACCATCACCCGTTCGTCGGCGTCATAGGCCTTGTCGGCGATCAACGCGTCCGCCTTCATGTTAGGGAGCAAGTAGTCGGCGCCGTCTAAATCGTGAGCCTGTCCTCCGGTCAGGTTAAACCCCAGCGGATTGCCCGAGGCATCGACGATGGTGTGGATCTTTGTGCTCAGCCCTCCTCGAGAGCGTCCAATGGCTTGGTCCTGCCCGGCTTTTTTTGGGCGACCGCGCTATGCTGATAAGCGCGCACGATGGTGCTGTCGATCATCGCATACTCATTGTCGGCGTCAGATGCCAAGTATTCGAAAACGTTCTCCCAAACGCCGGATTTGGACCTTCGGCTGTGACGGCGGTGGGCGTTCGTCCAGTCACCGAACCGCTCGGGCAAGTCACGTTAGGGAATGCCCGCGCGGTAGCGATAGAGCACCGCCTCAATGAACAGCCGGTTGTCTGCCGCCGTTACGCCGACGTGGCCCTCACGCCCAGGCAGCAGATGAGAAATACGGTTCCATTGATCATCGCGCAGGCCATAGCGTCGCATAGGCAGTCAGCTCCATCGTGGCTGACCGCCTATGAGTCGAAGAAAGTGCCGTGCCGAACTCCTTAAATTGCGAAAGACCCCAATGAAACCATGACAATACCTCATAGAGTGAGCGCCTAATCAGGACTGCCCCGTTGCCGGTGTCAGGCGGCAGGGTAAACCCATCCACTGGCGACATCGGAAACCCAGCCACCCTGCGTCGCAGGACGAGGCAGGATGATGGATCGACTGGGCGTTTTTCCGCACGGCAGGGACGGGCGGAAACAAACGATGAGGACGCCGGACGAGGTGTCGACGATGCAGCGGCTTCACGAGCTAGGCTGGGGGCACGCGGCGGATTGCGGCGGAGGTCGGGTGCAATCGCGAGACGGTGCAGCGGTATCTGGCTGCGGGTGCCTGGACGCCGTGCCGAACTCCGACCCGCCCTGGCCTCCTGGCGGGGCAGGCTGCTTGGCTATGTGAGCGGCTGCGGCGTCACCGTGGTAACGCGGACGTGGTGCGCCAGGAGTTGGCGTCGGAGCTGGGCATCGTGGTCAGCCTGCGCACGGTGGAGCGGTCGGTGTCGCATCTGCGGCGCGAGCTGGCGACGGTGCGGTTCGAGACGCCGCCGGACCGCCAGTTGTAAATCGACTTCGGCCAGCGCCGGATTGCGATCGAGGGAGAGGAATTGGGCCGGGTGTTCCTGTTCGTGGCGACACTCGGCTATTCGCGGCGGGTTTACGCGGCGGCATTCCGGCACGAGCGGCAATCGGCTTGGCTGGAGGGGATCGAGGGCGCTTTCCGCCACTTCGGCGGATTGCCGGGCGAACTGCTGCTCGACAACGCCCGTGCTCTGGTCAAGCACCACGACGCGGCTACGCGGGAGGTGGAGTTCACCGACTGCCTGCAGGCGTTCACCCGGTATGGAGACGTGCGGCCGATCGCCTGTGCGGCCTATCGAGCGCGCACCAAGGGCAAGGACGAGCGCGGCGTCGGCTACGTCAAGCACAACGCCATCGCCGGGCGGCGCTTTGCATCGTGGGAGCGCTGGAGGCACATCTGGCCTGGTGGATGCGCGAGGTGGCCGACACGGGGGTGCACGGCACGACGGGCGAGGCGCCGGTCGCGCGGTTCGAGCGCGATGAGCGGCAAGCCTTGCGTGCGTTGATCGGCCGTCCGCCGTTCCATCAGCTGCGCGAGTTGACCCGGCGTGTGCAGAACGACGCCTGCGTGGGCGTCGACTACAACCATTACAGTGTGCCGTGGAAGCTGATTGGCGCCGAGGTCAGCGTGACGGTTGATGGCGGGCAGGTCCGCATCCACCATGCCGGGCTCGAGGTCGCCTGCCACGACAAACGCCTCGGCCGTCGCGAGTGCTCCGTCGATCGAGCGCACCTGCACGGCATCGTACCCTTTCGCCCGGATCCGGCAAACGACATCGAGGCAACGGCCGCGCATTGCCTCAGGTTGATTGCTACCAGCCGACGTCGTTGCCTCAGGTGGTTTGCTACCGGCGGACGCGGGCTCGGGAAGCAACAGGATGGCTGGGCGGATCAGCATGGCGGGACGCGCTGAGCTTTTAGAGACGGTGAGCACGCGACACGGGGGTGCGACGCGGTCGGAGCGAACGCGCATCCTGGACGAGTTCGCGGCGGTGACGGGCAATCACCCCAACATGCGATCCGTTTGCTGTCCGGCCGGGGCGACCGGGAGGAAGGTGAGCCGCATACAGATAAGTCAGGCCGGTCGGGCTCCCGACACTGTCGCTATGGTCCCGAGGTGCGCGATGCGCTGATCCAGCTCTGGGAGGTTGCTGACTGGGTTTGCTCAAAGCGGTTGCAGCCGATGATTGCTGTGTTGCTGCCCGCGCTGGAGCGGCATGGCCGGGTGACGCTGGACGAAGCAACGCGGGCGAAGCTGTCGGAGGTGAGCGCCGCCACGATCGACCGATTGCTGGCCGGGATGCGCCTAGCTGCGGGCAGTGGGCGTCGGCGTCCGGCAGGGTTTGGCTCGGCGGTGCGGTGGAGCGTGCCGATCAGGACGTTCAATGACTGGGGCAACCCCGCGCCGGGCTGGGTTGAGGTAGACTTCGTGGCGCACGGCGGCACGACGGTGTCGGGGGCGTTCGTGCAGACGATGTGCTGACGGACGTGGCGACTGTTTGGACGGAATGCATCCCGATCGTGGTGCGCGAGGCTGAGATGGTTTTGCATGCGCTTAGCCGGGCGCGTGAGCTGTTTCCGTTTCCGTTGCGCGGAGTGGATTTCGACAACGACAGCCTGTTCATGAACGATCTGGTGGGGGGGTGGTGCCGGACGGAGGGGTTGGAGGTGACGCGCTCGCGGGCGTACCGCAAGAACGACCAGGCCTGGGTAGAGCAGAAGAACGGCGCGATCGTCGGCGCCTTGTGGGCTATGGTCGGTTCGAGGGTGTGCTGGCGGGGGAGACCCTTGGGCAGCTGTATGGATCGGCGCGCCTGCACGGCAACCTGTTCCAGCCCTCGTTCAAGCTGCGGGAGGAGCGCCGGGAGGGTGCCCGGGTTATCAAGCGATATCATGCGCCGGAGCCTCCGGTGATGCGGGCGCTGGCGCACGGCGCGGTGTCGGACACCGACAAGATGCGTTTGCGCGAGATGCTGACAGGGGCCGATCCTGTCCTGCTGTTGGCTGGGATCCGGGCATCGCAGGTGGAGCTGGGCAGGCGGGTGGACGAGCGCGGTCTGGCGGCCAGTCGTGCGGAGACACCTGCGCCGTTGGATCTGACGCAGTTCACGGCGAGCTTGAAGGTGGCGTGGGAGGCTGGGGAGCAACGCCCCACGCACCGGCGCCGCTACGTCCGGGTCAGACCGGTCGTGCGGCCGTCGATGTTGGATACGGTGCGCGATCAGCTGCTGGCATGGCTGGAGGAACAACCGGCGTTGACGGCCGTGGCCGCATTGAACCGTCTGCAGGGGCTGCACCCGGACCGGTTTACGGCGGATCACCTGCCCACGATGCAGCAATTCATGAAGGTGAGGCGGCTGACGATGGCGCGGGAGGTTCTGCTGGGTCCATTGCCGCCATCTGCAGCTCTGACATCTGATGTCTTGGGTGCTGAAAAGGGTCCGCAGGCCGAAGGCGACACGAAAAGTCTCAGTAATACCAACGCGAAGAGATGCGGGCCATAGCCGACTGGCTAGGCCATGGCGCGGATCGAGCGTTTGCTCGCGGAGCGAACTGACGGGGCTTCGCTGAGCGCGTTCTTGCCAGCGGTCGGCGCTGAAGTTGCTGATCAGGACTCGCGGCGTCGGGCGGCTGTTGCCAGCACGTTGGTGGCCGGGTTGGTGTTGGCGCGGCAGGGGCGGATTTTGATGGGGCAGGAGAGCGATTGGGGGAGATTTCAGTCGTATCGAAACGCCAGCACTGACCAACGTAAAATTCTTCGTAGTCCTCGGATCCCGTCTGGTCCCTAGTGTCGGTGAGTAAACCAATCACTTAAGGCTCCGCCGAGCGGGTCTCTGGTGATCCGGTAATGGCGACTGCAATGCAAAATAGATTGCTGCCCTATCCAAAAATAGCCCCCCGCACACCGTAGTAAGTCATTATACAGAACATACGACTTTTGCTTGCATTCGGAAACGTGACTTACTAACTTATGGTTGCAAAGGAATCGGCCTTGAATCAACACGGTAGTTAAGTCTCCGCCGCTTTCCTCAATGTCACTGGCTAGATGGAGTCTATGTCTCACCGTTGGCCGGTTTATAGAAGGGCCGAACCCAAGCGTTCCTTAGGAACAGCTGGCGCACTCCTGGTAATCTTCACCATGCTGGCGTCACTCGTGATGCTCTTCTGTCTGGATGAGCGTATCGAATCGGCGTTCTGGCCTGCTGATGCGGCCATGGTAGTCGCCTTCCTCGTGCTTCCGCCAAAGCTAAGCTGGCTTACATGCTTTGCCTGCCTTGCGGGCAACATTCTCGTCAACAGACGCACGAGTTACGTGCCTTCCGAGAACCTCCTGAGTGCAGGACTGAACGTAGCATTCAGCCTACCGCCAGTGCCGGAGGACGCTTTGCTGATGCCTGGATCACCATGCAGGCCGCAAGAAGTAGAAAGCGGCAGTTTTTTGGAGAGAAGACGGTCAACCGACGCTGAGGCCGCAGGCGGCGTACAGCGAGACAGAGCCGATATGCACCGAGTAATCAGCTTCGTATGTACAGAAATGAGTTCGAACTAAACCGCGAGTCGCGTGAGGACTGCTCGCAAGACATATTCAAACCTGGAGAAGATTGTCGTTCCACTCTAAATTGTGCTCGCCTTCGCGATCGCAACAGAGGTCTCGTGAAAGGTGTCCTCTCAGACTAAAGGATTAAACTATGTTTGATAGGTCTTGGCCGATTTGTAGAAGGGACTTGTTTGATCAAAAACCTTTTGTCCACTTTCAGCTTGACCGGCGCGATGTCGCCGATTGGAGAGCCGGATGACCGCAGCCGCGCTACCGACTGATGAAGCCGATCGTCTACGATCACTTGCTCAAAGCGGGCTGCTTCACGGCAGGATAGATCCGCGAATAAAAGCCATCACCTGGATGGCAGCGAACGTACTCAAGCGTCAGAGCGCGGCTTTATCGTTGGTAGGAGCCGATACACAGACGCTACGCGCACGTGTCAACTTAGGATTTTCGCGGACGTCGCGCGCCGACTCATTTTGTGCGCATGCCATTTTGGAGCCTGATCAGCCTTTTCTAGTCGAAGACGCGTCGCGCGACGCGCGTTTCGTAGCCAATCCTCTTGTCACCAATCCAGATGTTGGCCTGCGCTTCTACGCTGGAGTACCCGTCCGATCAAAGGAGGGGCACCCAATCGGCGCTCTCTGCGTGCTTGACCAGGCTGCCGGTCCTATGTCCGATGACCAATTGGAAACGCTGCAGAACTTCGGTAAATTCATAGAGCACTTGATTCACCAACAAAAGCCAGCGTGGAGCGAGCGCCGGATGATCGTCGATGATTTGCGGCACACCGTCACCTCTGGCTTGTTTGACTTGCATTGGCAACCGATCAGCAGAGCCGACACTCTGCAAATTAGCGGGTATGAGGCCCTAATCCGCTGGACCCGCTCGAACGGAGCTGCCCTTATGCCGGACGAGTTCATTCCATTAGCGGAGACATCCGGCCTTATTCGCAAAATTGACAGTACCGTTTTAAAGCTGGCTTGTTCTGAGGCAGTGCGCAACGAGGCTCGCCGAGTTTCCGTTAACGTGTCGGCTCGTTGGTTCCGGATCGCAAAGTCCGCGTTTCCAGATCTTGTGGCACGAGTGTTGGCTCAAACGGGGTTGCCACCAGACCACCTTACCATCGAATTGACTGAGCGCGTACTCGTTGAGGATGCAGGTCGCGCAATGACCACCATGCGCCACCTTAAGTCGATAGGTGTCCGACTTGCACTCGATGACTTTGGGACCGGCTATTCATCTTTAAGCTATCTTGAGGCCTTTCCTTTTGACATTGTCAAGCTTGACAAGGCGTTTGTCCGCGGGTTGGGGAGCAATCGAAGATCTGAAGCAGTGGCCAGCGCGATCATCAAACTAGGCCACGACCTAGGCATGCGCATCTGCGCAGAAGGTGTGGAAACAGAACATCAACTCGAATTTCTCCGAGAGGAAAGTTGCGACTACGTACAAGGATATTTAATTGGCAGACCAGGATTAATGCCAATTATGAGCTGTCGGTCGACCGTGGACGGGATGCTGGCACGGCGGCAATAGTCAGCTATTTGCATGACACCAATATCAGAAAAGGTTAACTCTGTAAGATAGAAAAACGTCTTCCAGGAGCCTGTCTCAGTACTGTTTTCCATTTGGTTTATGGTGAGTGGCTGTGGCTGATTACAAGCCTTGCATGTCCTCACGTGGTTGTTTTGCGAGTTTGTGGACGATGTAGATGAGCGCCCACTCGACGCGAACCTTGTCGATGCCGCGGAGGAGAAATTATCTGAGACTCTGGCCTGTTTGATGTGTCCGAAGACGGGGTCGACGGTGTATTTGCGCTTTCGGTATCGGCTTTGATGGCCGCGTTGCCGCAGCCTGGTTCGCATTGCCTGCATTAAGGGGGCGCCTTTCTTGCCGCCGTCGGGCGTGCTGGCGCGCCCCGCGGTCACGTAGTCGCGCACCGTGCGGTTGATCAGACCTTGCAGGTTGGCTTCCGAGCAAAAGCCGTTATCGGCAGATATTGCATTGGGCCTCTCACCGGTGTTGGCCTCCGTTGCGTCGAGCAGCGGCGACGAAGCGTCCTGGTCGGAGCTGTTGTTGGTGAGGCGATGCGCCACATGATCTGCGCGTCGGCATCGACGCCACTCTGCGGGTTGTAGGCCTGAATGAAGCCATCGTGGCCCTTCATGATCCGGCTTTCAGGGTCGGTGAAGTTGCGCTGGGCCGTGGGTTTCGGCTGGCCCGGCGAATGCTGCGGCGCTCGGCCTGGCCGCTTCTTCGGGCTGCCGTTCGGACGACAGGGCGGCGGCGACCGGGCTGCTTCGGCGGCGCGGGCTAGGTTTCCAACTCGGCCTCTGCAGCAGGAATGCGCGTCAGTAGGGTTTGCTTCTCGCCCATTCAGTTCGGCGGCTCGTCGGCGCGGCGTATGATGCCGTGCTCGACATCTTCGGCCGCATTTTCGGCCTGCGCACGGGCCAGCCACTCGGCTACTTCTCGGGCAAGCTCGGCCTCGGCTCGGACCATGCGGGCGTAGCTCATCTGTGTAGCGACAATCAGGATGGTGATCGCCGGTGCTGACCATTGGCGGGCTTAGCCCTGCCGTAGGTCGGTACTGGCTAAGGAGGCCTGCCTGCGGTTGCGTGAAGTTCGTGCCGGAGTGCGCCGGTGTCCTTCCCAGGGGATCACCTCGTGCCCGGCACCCACAGCACCGATCAGCAAGCGAGATTGTACATGCACCATCGCAAGACCCACACTTGCCAGCTCGCCGCAGCCCGGGCCGGTATCGGCGCCAGCACCGGCGCCCGGCTCGATGCCGACCCCGGCTGCCCCCTCAACGGCAGGCGCCACGCAGCCTGCGACTCCCCGATCCGCTTGCGGCACTTTGGGACGCCGAGATCGTCTCGATGTTGTAAGCCAATCCCGACCAGAGCCCGGTCGCCGTGTTCGACGAGCTGCTCCGCCGTCACCCGGACCTGCCGCCAAACATACGCCGCACGCTGGAGCGGCGCGTCCGGAGTTGGCAGGCGCTGCATGGCCCAGAGCGCGACGTAATCTTTCGCCAGGAGCACCGGCCTGGTGAGCAAGGCCGGTCCGACCTCACCGATGAGGGCAGCCTCGGCGTCACCATCGCCGGCGATGAGCTGCCGCATCGGCTCTATCACTTCCGTCTGGCATTCTCCGGCTGGCAACTTGCCGAGGTGGTGCTGGGCGGCGAAAGCTTCACCGCGCTGGCCGTCGGATTGCAGACCGCGCTGCGATCGATCGGCGGTGCCCCCCGGGAGCATCGCAGCGACAACCTGTCAGCCGCCTTTGTCGGTGAGTATTGTGTGAAGGGCATACGGGAAGTGGCGATGGCGTGTCGCAGGAACGCTGCACCTTCCATTATGCCTGCGCATTCGTGGAACTCGACCACGGGGAACTTTGAAACGCGGTCGATGGCCAAGAACATGATCAGCTTGCCTTCAGTCAGGCGCAACTCGCTGCTGTCGATGTGGACGAAGCCGATCTTGGTCTCCGCTAATATGCCAGGCTTGGATGCCTTGTTATCGCTGGCGGGCAGACGTGAGATCCCGTATCGTTGTACGCAGCGATGCAGCGGGCTGCGGGTGAGCTTTGGGATGGCTTCGCGCAAACAGCCCATTAAATCGTCGAGCGGCAGCAGGGTTCGCCGTCGGAACTCGACGATGACCGCCTCCTCTGCCGGCGAGAGATCGGCTGCGCGGGTCGCGCGCGCGTATGGCGGCGTCGTCTGTGGTCTGTTAGGCGCGCCACTTGGCGACGGTCTTTTGGTTCAGCCGGTAGCGGGCCGCGAGTGTCCTGGTGCTTTCTTTCGACCTTTGGAGCTCGGCCCGAACACGCGGCGTTGTTCGGGCGCTGCCGTGAAGAACTGCTGCCATAGTGTCTCTTCTCCCTCGCGAGTAAGTGTTGCACCATCACACTCCGGGACCAAACACCTAGTCCCCCCTTGCTCCATCGACGCCAACGCTCAAACCACCACCAATGGACCTGCGTATTCTGTCCTGATGTGAATGATCGTTACAATTTACCTATACAGGAAATACTCGTAAAAAACCCTGAGACTTGCTAGTCGACCGCGGACGGAGGGTAACTCGCTTCTGGAGACCTTTTTAGCATATATGCCTTAAAAGCAGTGACAATAGGGCGTTGTTCGTCTAGTTAGGGTTGCCACTCGCGTCCAGTATCTGCGGAATAGCCGTCACGTCCGGCATTTGATCTATGCGCGAGGACACCGTTGACGGCCAGTCTGGCGAAAAGGCGGCGCCGACTGCATCCAGGTAGCCGTAGCCGTCGGCCTTCGTCGGCGATATGTAGTGACCTTCGCCATACTCATTCCAATTATCAAGAAGGACCATTTTTGTAGGCGTGCCGCTACGTTGCGCCATCGCCGACTTCGCGGATAACAGCAAAGACTTGAAGTCTGAAGGTGTAAGCTTCCAGCTGATGTTATTCTCGGCCCAGGGAGCGGCGTTCCAGCCCATCGAGGCCGTTACAATAGTCGGCACGGCGGAGTATTGCAACCAATTGCTCCAGGCCTGCTGTTGTTCACCGGTGACTTGCGCTTCGGTCGGCGTTTTTGACACCATTAGGTCGGTAAAGCTCGGCAGGTGATATGCGAACGCAAAGTCGAAGCCGGCCGCAGCCGCGTCGGCGTTTGTATGGGCATAGTCTCTGGTGAAGTAGTTACCAAACTTCACGTCTACGCCTTTAGGATCGGTTCCAACGACCCAGTGATCTGCGGGCGTGGTCGAGCCTGACTGTTGAGTTTCAAGGATTAGGCCAGGAAAACCGGCCTTTAAAACAGCTTGCCGAAATGCCTGTATAGCCGCTTGCGCATTCGTTAGACCGCCCATTTGACTGATGAATGTCTCAAAGTCGTATATCGCGAGCACCGGTTTGCCATCAATCTTCAAGTAGTTCGCTTTCAAGAAGTACGTAGAGATCCAGTATGGCACGAGGTTGTTAACGAAGTCTGCGACACCTGACGCTCCGCCGAGGCCTGCTCCAACATTGATCCAATCTATGCTGAACTTGATCGAGCTGCGGTATTTCGCCGAGTTGGCGATCGAATGCAGAAGTTGATCATAGCTTGCCACGACGGTGCTGGCACCCTCATTACCGGCAAGTCGATACCAGCACGGCTGCAGGAAGGAGATGCCATGTTCGACTGCCATCTTGATCTGCCAATCCGTGGCGACGTCGTAGGCTTCGTTGTAGGTTCCCATGATAGAGAGGCGATCTGGATAACCGTTGAGAGTCTGCCAATCCATCTTATTGGCCCAAAGATTGCAAGCCTGCGCGCCTACGAGGTAGGCTCCAGTTGCTGCCGGCTTCGGCGTAGGCACCGACGCGGAGCTTTGCGATACAAGCGTTCCGTTGACCGAAAGGCCAATGCTGCTCGCCGCCTTCGCCTTGGAGCCGATTATGTAGAGCCGCACATAGCGGAAGCTGCCGCTGACCGCGCTGGTGAAGCTTCGCCCGCTCACGCCAGACGTGTTATCGGCCAGGGTGGTCCACCACGCATCGTTATCGTAATCATCATTGGAACCTTCAATTTTGAAGGACCAATCGTCAGCGCTTGCGAAAATCTGCCTGACGCTGCTCAGCTTGTAGATGGCGCCAAGATCGATCACCAGCCATTGCGGGAAGCTGGCGGTGGAGGCAACCCAGCTTGTGACCTGCTTGCTACTTTGTACATTGGCGGAACTGGGCGGGTGATCAACGGCAAAGCTGGAAGCGGCGGCCGGCTTCCCTGTTGTACTTGCGGACGGGGAGGGGGAAGCAGCGTACGCCATTGAGGAGGCAGTTAGGTAAACTGCAGAAAGAATGAGCAATCGACCTTTGATCATATCTTTGCGCTTTCATAACGTACTTAGTCGCACCTCTCCCGGCTGATCTTGCATCTTGTTAAAGTGCAGACCTGCGTTTCAGTAACGGGCTAAGTGACGGACGGTGAGGGTGAGAGTGGGTTATTATGCTGCAAGTGCGAAGTCGCAGGTTTCCTAACGTCTCAATTACGGGACGTCAACCAAAAAGGATACGTTGCAATATCTTTCTTGTGATGCCTTACGCTCCTGGGTAGCAGGGCGCGGCGGATTCGAGCTGAGTTGCCCAGGTGTCTGGTCCCGGATTGTGGTTTTGCAACACTCACCCGCGAGGGAAGCAGGGGCATCATGGCAGTAGTTCTTCACGGCAGCGCCCGAACAACGCCGCGTGTTCAAGCCGAGCACCAAAGGTCGAAAGAAAGCACTAGGACCCTCGCGGCCCGCTGCCAGCTGGACCCAAAGCCTGTTGCCGAGCGGCGCGCTTGACAGACCACTGGCAACGCCGCCACCGTCTCGCCTACCGCGGAACACCGAGCTGCGCTGGTTAACTTGGTCGAGAGTGGGCCGATCTCCGCCATCCACGGCGTGGTATGCTTACGCCTCATCGACCTGTGCCAATGATTTTGCGAGGAGCGCCAGGTGGGCATCGCCAAGCCGACGCTAAGCCGCGAGATGCGTGCACTTGGTTATTGCGCGCCGTCACCGGGCCCCAACACACGCACCGCGGCACCCGCAAGCTTCACCCGATCACCGGCTCAGCACTCACATTCTTGCGCACCAGTAATATAGAGTGCCTCGCCTCCGCGACAATGGGCACAAAGTCGCTTGCACAGCGGTAGATGGGTCCGGCAACGCCGTCATCTGGACGCTCGCCTGCCGACGCCACCCGAATACCTGCGCGGGCAAACCCGCCAGCGCCGGGCGACTTTGGACACGCTTGCACCCGGCACCAGGGTCTCGGCGACAATCCGGCCCCTCTCCTCGGCAGACCAGCAACGACGTCGCCTCGGTCCAGTCAGGATCTCAATGCGACGGAATTGACTTTTCGCGTCGTCATAAACGTCAACCATAACGATAGCTCGAAGCCTCAAGCAATATCAGCAGCTTCACCCGACGTGGCCGAAGATGGGCCACTCGGCACCATTTACTTCTCAGTCGTCGGCGCGTCATCTGAGGCCGCACGATGCAACTCAGTTTAATGGAGGCGAATGCCTCCTGCCGCCGCTCGCAAGCCTCATCTATCTGACGTCAGCGACGAGGAATGGTCGCTGGTGGCTGCCTATCTGACGCTGATGAAGGAAGCAGCCCCGCAGCGAGAACATCCAATGCGGGAGCTGTTCAACGCTCTGCGTTACGTCATCCGCTACGGCATCGCCTGGCGAGCCATGCCGAACGACTTTCCGCCCTGGGCCGCGGTCTACCAGCAGATGCAGCGTTGGATGGCGGCGCAGTGTTTCGAGGCGCTGGCTTAGGATTTGCGCGCCTTGCTGCGATTAGCCGCTGGACGCCAGGAAGAGCCCACGGCCGCGATCATCGACAGCCGCACGCTACGCTTGACGCCTGAGAGAGGCTCACGTGCCGGCTATGACCCGCTAAACGCAAGCGCGGGTCGAAGGTGCACTTGGCGATCGACACGCTGGGCCACCTGCTCGCACTGCACGTGACGCCGGCCGATGTCGGGGACCGCGCGGCGGTTGCCCGCTTTGCCGCGGACGTTCAAGAGGCAACGGGAGACAACGTTACCATGGCGTTTGTCGATCAAGGCTACACTGGCAAAGCTGTAGCCGAGGCCGCGAAAGCCGAAGGGATCACCTTGCACGTCGTCAAGCTGCCAGAAGCTAAACGCGGCTTTGTGCTGCTGCCCCGACGCTGGGTGGTGGAGCGATCCTTCGCCTGGGCAACACGATGCCGGCGACTGGTCAAAGACTACGAGCGTTACGCCGAAACACTCGCGGGCTTCCACCTTGTCGCATTCATCGAATACATGCTCAAGAACGCAGCCGCCCTGGTTAAGGTGCATAACACCCTCTCGACCAATGCGATAGGTTGCAGATATTCTGTCTAACAGATTCAGGGAATCCTGCTTTACTGTAAGGCGGTGTGTCGGCCCCGGGGTGAGGTGATACAGATTGAGGTTATACCAACCCGCTTAGTAGCTGACACATGCCCATTCGAGCGTGCACCATCCGCGGCCGGCTGCCGATCGGTGCCAAGACATGCGGATGGCCACCTTGCTGGCCGACTCTGGCCTTATCCTGGAACCAGATTTCCATTGGTGTGCCCACCGTACTGCTGGCGAGCGCTGCGCGCACTGAGCCGGCAAAGACGGCGCACGTCACCGAACGGCAGCGCCCCGACGTAGCAGCCGCACACGACGCCTAGTTTGAGCAACAGCTTGAACTGGGTCCGGCAAAGCTGGTGTTCATCGATGAAACCAGTGCCAGCACCAAGATGGCGCGCCTGCATGGGCCCGCCCCGAAGGGGCAGCGCTGCGTCGCCAGTGTCCCGCATGGTCACTGGATGACGACCATCTTTGTCGCGGGCCTAAGCATCGACGGCCTGACAGCGCCGATGTTGCTGAACGTTCCGATGGACGGTGACGCCTCTCTCGCCTACGTCGAACAAGTACTGGCGCCCACATTGACGGCAGGCGACACCGTCGTTATGGACAACTTGCCTGCGCACAAGGTGCACGGCATGCGAGAGGCAATCGAGGCTGCAGGCGCCGAGTTGCGTTATCTCCTCGCTTACTCGCCAGACTTCAACCCGATCGAAAGGGCGTTCTCGAAGCTCAAAGCCTTTCGGCGCGCCGTAGCCGAGCGAACCCTTGATGGATTTTGGAGTGCGGTTGCTACAGCGCTAGACTACTCTAAGCCGCAAGACTATCAGAACTACTTCGCAGCGGCAGGCTACAAAACAACTTGATTGGCAAATGTTCTAAGCTCAGAGTTTACCATAGTCGTGAGCGCTTTCTGCTGCCAGCGATAGCAGCTCCGCCAACACTTCTTGGTAGACCTGCACTGCCTCGCTAGCACTCAAATTCGACGATTTAGCGGCTAACAAACCTCCAGCGAGGGAAGCGGCAACATACGGCCAAATGACGGCATCAGTCGATGGCAGGAGCTCTGCCGTTGTATTCGCATGCTTGGACGCAATGTCTTCGCAGGCAGAGCTGCCGAGCCAACGTCGCATTTTGCGAATGCGGCACTCTACCCATCGACTCTCAATCAGCTGAGTTATCTGCATACCAAACCTCGGGCGTGCCGGTTTAACCATAAAAAGTAATGTAATTGCTCACCCCGGGGCTGGCGTGATTTTCATCTCCAGAGCGTCTCGGACTGCTCCCAGCACGGCCATGTTCTTTGCTTTAGCGGTGCTGACCACGGAGCGGAAGGCGGCATAGGTGTCTGCGCCCCATTCGCAGCGGAAGCCGTTGGTGACTTTGCGGAAGATGACGCTGGGGCGGAGGTTGCGTTCAGAGATGTTGTTCGTGGCGGGCACATCGCGATGAGTGACGAACACGAACAGGGCGCCGCGATTGGCGAGGATGCGTTTGCGCAGCCTGACGCCGTCAGCACTCACGGGCACGGCGGCGACGATGCGGTCGAGCCTGCGGTCCAGGTCGGCTGCATAGCGTGCAAGCGTGGTGTCGGCCAGCCGCTCTCGTCGTCGGCCGATGGCGACCGCCCGCAGCAGCAACAGCTTGAACGGGGCGCTGAAGGCATCGTCGCCGCTCTCGATGGCGAACTGCGCGTCGCGTAGCAGATGCGCCAGGCAGACCTGCCAAAGCAGGCCGTGGCCACGCTGGGCGCCGAACATGTCCGACACCCAGACTGCCGGCTGGGTGTCGCCGAACACGCCGGCCACCACAGCGCGGCCGCGGCTGGGCCGGATCACGTGCAGCACCGCCAGCGAGGTGACGAACACCCATTCCCACCAGTTGCGGCCGCACACCCGGGCCGACGTCTCGTCGCAGCACACCACGGGGGCAGCGGTCACCGCCGTCTGGATCGCGCTCTGTGCGGCCAGCAACGGTTTGGACGCGCGCTGCAGCATGTTGCTGATCGCACCTTCGCTGATGCGCAGGCCGAAAACCTCGCCCAGCAGCGCTGCCAGCCGTTCGAAGCCGATGGCGTGGGCGTAATGCAGGTAGACCACCAGCGCGCAGACCGACTGGCCAAACGGCGAGCCAGGTTCCAGGCCAGGCGGTGCTTCAGCCGTAACACGCTGGCCGCAGCAGGTGCATTGGCCGCCGAACAGCCGCACCCGGGTGACATCGGGCTTGATCGGCGGGATCTCGATGCGGTCATAGACTTCCTGCGGGGTCTGCTCGCCGGCGGGGAAGCTGGTGGCACAATGCGGACAGGCCTGCAGCTTGGCGTCCACGACGCGGTCGGGATCGGGCTCCAGCATCCGGCCCACGCCGGGACGGCCGCGGCGGTGCGGCTTGCCGGCATCGGGGCTGTCGGCCTTCTGGCCCTTGGACGGGGGCATGGAGGAGTTGTCAGGCGTCCTCTTCGGCCGCTCGTATCTGGCCAGACGCTTCTCGAGCTCGGCGATGCGCACGAGCGCGACTTCCAACCGGCCCGCCAACGGCAACAGCGTCCGGATCAGGTCGTCCTTCTCGACGTGGCTCAGCTTGCTTAGATCAATGTCAGGCGGCACACACAGCTTGAATCGACTCGCCCGTAGGCGTGTCAAACAGATCCCTCACCCAAGCCCGGCTGAACACCTTGGGACCCGGGGTGAGCAATTACAAAGTAATGTTATAGAGGGGCTTTCAGGCCATCATTTACCTCTAATCAGGAACTCTCCTCAAGGTTTATACCCCAGCTAACAACACCTTTCTTGTTTTCGATCACCGAGCCCGCCAAGACGTATGTTGGCGGATGAATGAGAAATCTCCCGCAGTATTCCATCAGCAAGGCGCACCAATACCTGAGTAGTCTTGATTTGGCCCGATAGCGAGGTTCCGGGTTTTTCGGCATTTAAGGTCATCGCTATACAAAGACCCTATTCGATCGGCCATAACGTTTCCGCAACGAGTTCGCATGCGAATTTCTATCCATCAATTGAGAGACCATGTTGGCCCCGGCTGGGATCTACCTGCAGCTTCCATGTATCGAGCCTGAAAATTGTCGGAACTGATAATCTCTTCATAAACGCTAAACCGAAGATTTGGTAGAGCTTAATGCAAGTCAAGGCGTTCTGCTAGAGCAGATGGATTGCGACTTGATTGTGGTCCATAGTGTTCACGTCCCCCAACTGTAGACGTTAAGATTTTCCGAAAAGTTGGCAAGTCTTAAACTCTTTACGTAAATAGAAACAAGCTACGAAAAGAGCTTACGGCTTGGGGCGGGTTGTATGCGCTCCATACTATACAGCACGTAACTGGCCGGCGTGAGATTATGCTTGGAACATTACCGACTTGCCATCAATAGAGCCTTCAATAGCTCGCGTGCGCGACGGCTCTGGGTTATGAAAGGACTGGCGGTAGGGCGTGAGCTCAGGTTATGCTTGATAGCAACCTAGGGTAGAACAAATATGCCGAACACTCTAACTTCCGAAGAGGCTCGGCTGCTTGTCCTTGAGGCAACAGTGGCGGCCCTCATTGGTCAGCTTCCAGCGACTGGTCTGGAAGAGGTGGCGGGGATGCTAGCCTATTTAGCTGAGGCCAGCGAAGCCGCAGAAGCAATCTCCGCGTTGACCGGCACGGCTTCAGCCGGACACGTGAGAGAGTGGGCAACAAAGATGTTGGAGCGCGTGATGGTCTCGAGGAGGGCTTCAATCCGGAACTTCGAGGGGCTTTCGGCTAATGGTGACCATTGTTAAGGGATGGCGAGAACCGACGTGTAAGGGGCAGGGCAAAAAATAGCGTCTCAGCTCGGCCGAGTTGAGGTCGGCTCGATCACTGGCCGGAGAAGGGTATGTTGACCTTTGCTGGGGATCACCAACCCAGTCTTGCTTAGAAGCTCAGGGCGGCGTTTAACCAGGCCGAGGTGACAGCTTTCGGGCGGATTGTGAAGGAAAGCCCGGCCTACGCGGCAACAATCGGATTTGCGGTCTGAACACGGGTCCGATCCACATGACCAGACATATTTTGCCCACAATGGGCGTGCGGCTTGGATATCACGACCATACTGTGAACAAGGTGTGCCGTGGCGTACCTGCCTTGTCTCAGTAAGACAAGCTCGTAGGATCACGTGGTTATCGTAACGACAGTGTGGTTACCTGATTTCTGAAAGCTGCAAGCCGCAACTCCGCCATTGAAAGGTCGCCCCGTGCTTCGGTTCTTCCGACGCATCACTGGCGTAATGTTCATGACGGATCCAACTTTGTCGTGGTCCTTGGCCGACCATCATTCTTACGAGATTTGCCGGTCTCCAAAATGTCCGAACGTGAAAATTCAGGTTTCGGCGATTGGTGAGCCTGGTGCGGAGCGACTGCGCCTGACGGCTTTGGACGCCTGCAAGGTAGGGTGTCGCATCCCTGCGCGGTTGTGCGATCCCATGAATGCAGTGGCTGAGACGTCGAGAACACCTTCTTACGCGAATTATACCAACCCTTGATGAGGGTGACTCTTCGGGGGATTCCCATTTAGCCTGAACTCTGACTCGATGTCCCGGATTGGCGATTCGCAGGCGGGAGCGGTGGGCATGGGCACGGCGGTGAGGGTCACGCGCGTTGATTTGACGGCGGCGGAGTTGCGCGCGGCGTCTGCAAGATGCGCGGATGGCGCACAGGTTCGCCGTATCCTGGCGGTGGCCTTGGTGCTGGAAGGCCGCTCTCGGACGGAGGCGGCCACGCTCAACGGCATGGATCGTCAGACGCTGAGCGACTGGGTTCATCGCTTCAACGCCGAGGGGATCGAGGGTTTAAAGTCTCGCAAGAGCCCAGGCCGGGAGCCTCTTCTGACCCCCGAGCAGAAGGCTGAGTTGCGTGAGCTGGTGATCCAGGGGCCTGATCCGGCCGTCCATAAGGTCGGGCGTTGGCGCTGCGCCGATCTGCGGGCGGAAGTATCACGCCGCTGGTCGGTCGAGGTGCATGAGAGCACGATTGGTGCCTGGCTTGGCGAGCTCGGGCTGACGCGGCTGCAGCCGCGTCCTGTGCATCCGAAGAAGGATGCCGAGGTCGAGACGGCTTTTAAAAAAACTTTGCCGACCTGGTGCGCGCGGCGCTCGCCAACAGCACGGCAGGCACGCCGGTAGAAATCTGGTTCCAAGATGAGGCCAGAGTCGGCCAGCAAGGTGGCCATGCGTATGTCTGGCACCGATCGGCAGCCGGCCGCGGATGGTGCGCGACAACCCGCACGATTCTGCCTACATATTCGGTGCCATCTGCCCACAGCGTGGCGTAGGGGCCGCGATGATCACACCAGCGGCCAACACAGAAATGATGAACCTGCATTTGGCGGAAATCAGCACGCAGGTGGCCGAAGGCGCCGTTGCCGTGCTGACCTGCGACGGTGCCGGCTGGCACCAGACGGGTGGTGCACTGGTGGTGCCGGACAACATCGTCCTGCCGCGCCTGCCGCCCTACAGTCCCGAACTGAACCCCATGGAGAATGTCTGGGACTACCTGCGCCAGAACAAACTCTGCGCCCTGGTCTGGGACAGCTACGACGAAATCGTGCAAACGTGCAAAACCGCGTGGAACTGGCTCATTGCCGACCCCGCCCGCATAACCACAATCGGCACGCGCGAATGGGCGTGTGTCAGCCTCTAGGCGGGTTGGTATTAGGGTAGTCACTTGCAATTTCAGGTTGCATTCGATCGATAGGAGGACTACTGTAAGGTTCCGGGTCCGTTTATATGCGTTTAAGGAATGTAAGTAGCGCCTGTCGTTCACTACCTAGCCGCCTCTCTTGGAGGAATGCAGTGCAGAACGTCGCCGATATCGCCGCCATCGCCCTGAACTCAAGCGTCACTGAACGCGGCATCGACGCCCTTGTCGTATCGATGGATTTGCGCAGGTTGCGCTTTCAGATGAGTGCGCTTGGTCTGTGCGAGCCGCATGCCTCGGACGTGCAAGTTGCCAAGCTGTACTTCAGCAAACGATGCAGTGCCGTTAGTCCAAACGCCTTCTTCGACGAGGCGTGGTACATCGACACCTACCACGACGTGCGGCAGGCGATCAGCAACGAGGGCCTGATCTCCGGCTTCGTCCACTACATCGAGCGCGGGATGTCAGAAGGCCGCTGGCCGAATTCAGTACTTGCCGCCGCGGCGGCCGCGTGCCCGACGCCGGGCCCGCCCTTGCCCGCACTCCACGACCAGGCCTACCTGCAGCTCAACCCCGCCGCCCAGGCCTTTCTCTCAGCGTTCCCGCACCTTCCTCCTTTGGCGCACTACAATCTCTACGGGCGCCGGCTCGGTTACCGCACCGAACGCCGGCGTGAGGAGCAGGGCAAGGACGACGGCATGCGCGTCGTCGCCGCTGCCTTTGACGCCGATTTCTACCGCAGAGAGTACCTGGCCGACGTGGCGTGCGACGATCCGCTCGCCCACTACCTGTCGGTCGGCGTCAAGGCCGGCCACTCTCCCAACACCTGGTTCGACGAACGCTGGTACTGCGCCTTCTACCCGGAGGTCCGCCTGGCGCGCGACGAGGGATGGCTGCCATCGGGCTTCTTCCACTACCTCTATTCCGGTCGCACCGAGGGACGCCAGCCGCGCTTCGACCTCACGCTGGCGTTGGAGGCCCGCATGGCGGGGGTCACCGCGCCGTCACTGCTCGCCAAGACGGTCGAACTCGACCGGCGCCTGGAACCACGTCACGGCCTGCCGCAGCTCGATCTGAAGGCCGAAGGCAAGCCGACGGTGTGGATAGTCTTCCCTACGCTCAACCCGGACATCATGTTCGGCGGCTACCGCGCCGTCTTGTGGCTCGTCGTCGCCATCCTGCAGGCCGGCTTCGCGGTCAGGATCGTCTGCCTGCAGGAGGACCCGAACCTCCCCTACTTCCTGCTGCGGGAAGGCTCGGCCGCGGTGCGGCAGGCCTTCATGAACGTCGGCGTGCTCGACCGGACGGCGTTTGCCGAGGCGGCCTACGGGCCGGAGGACAGGTTCATGGCTTACTCGGCCTGGGACCTGCCGATCTGCGCCAGGCTGGCCGCGCGCACCCGCCACCTGCCGTTGATGCTGGCGCAGGAATACGAGCCGGTGTTCTACGACAACGGGGCGCATCGTGCCTTGTGCGAATCAATCTACCGGATCCCCCACTTCGCCATCATCAACAGCGACTTCCTGCGCGACTACTTCGAGGCCCATGGCGTGGGACCGTTCGCTGGCCGCAGCCCGGCGGAGTCCAGGTCGCGCTATGTCACCTTCCAGCACCGCATCATCCAGCTGCCGCGCCAGACCGCGCGGTCGATGACCGCGCGCTCGACCCGCACGCTGGTGCTCTACGCGCGTCCAGAGGGGCATGCCGCCCGCAACGTCTTCGAGATCGCGGTCCTCGCCCTGCAGCGTCTGTGCCGTGCCTCGTTCTTCGGTCCGGAGTGGCGTTTTGAGGGTGTGGGCGCGCTGAGTTCCCTGCCGCCGCTCGAACTCGGCGACGGCCACCAGATGACATTGCGCGAGAAGCAATCCGAAGAAGACTACGCGAAGATGTGCGGCGGCATGGATGTCGGGGTGAGCCTGATGTACGCCCCGCACCCGAGCGTGATGCCGTTCGAGTTCGCAACGACCGGGGCAATGGTCGTCACCAACACGTACGAGAACCGGTCCGCTGCCCAGCTCGAGGCGATCTGCGGCAACATCGTGCCGTGCGACCTCTCGATTGAGGGTGTCATGGCGGCCATACGGACCGCGGTGGGACGGCTCGGCGACGTAGAGACGCGCGAGGCACGCGCGCTGGTCCCGAGCACCGGCGGCTGGCAGGACATATTCAACCAAACCTTCGTCGAGTCTTTCCTCGGCACGACGCCGGCTGCCCTGCCGCAGACGGTGGTGCCGCTAGCCGGCCGCACCCGCAGACCGAGGCTGGCCGCCGAGTCCGCACGCGCGCCGGAAGCGGCGCGGGCATGAGCGTCGCCTCCGTCCTGGCAGCGGTGCAGGCGCGTGGCGAGCAGACGCCCCACTGCCCGGCCCTGCTCGTGGTCGAGCCGTCAGGCACAATGCAGTTCTCCGCCAGCGACCTGTTGTCTGGCATGCTGGCCTGGGCCCACGGGCTGTATCGCCTGCGCCCTGTCGGCGCGCCTGCCGGCACGTCGGTGGCCGTCATCGTCGCGCCGAAAGGCTTGTCCGCCTACACCTGCCTGCTCGGCGCCATGCGTGCCGGGATGGCCGGGTGCATCCTGCCAGGACCCACGGCCAAGCAGGACGCCAGGAGCTACTGGGATACCCACCGTGCGATCCTGGCCCGCATCGCACCTGCCGTCGTCGTCGCTCCCGCCGAACTCGTGGGCATGCTGCGGGCGGTGCTGCCGCCTGGCACGCCGGTGGTAGGCGACGCGGCCCCGCCCGAAGCCGGCGGCGAGCCGCTCCCCACTCTGGCCGACGTGGACGGCGACGACGTCGCCGCCATCCTGCAGCACAGTTCGGGCACCACTGGGCTGAAGAAAGGCGTCGTGCTCACCCACGGCCAGATACGCGACCAGGTGCGGTCCTACGCGGGTGCCCTGGACATGACGATGCACGACAAGGTCGCATCCTGGCTTCCGCTCTACCACGACATGGGTCTGGTGACCGCGCTACTGCTGCCGCTCACACTCGGTTCGATCGTCGTCTGCATGGACCCGTTCGACTGGCTGGCACGTCCCGCCGCCATCCTGGAGGCGATCTCCCGCTACCGGGTGTCGTTCTGCTGGCTGCCCAACTTCGCGTTTGCGCACCTGACCAAGGTCGCGACCGACGACGGGCCATTCGACCTTTCGAGCGTGCGCGCCTTCATCGACTGCTCGGAGCCCTGCCGGGCTGACACGCTGGAGGCCTTTGCCGCCGGCTTCCTCCCGCACGGCCTGCGGCCCGGCGCCGTCGCCACCTGCTACGCGATGGCCGAGACGGTGTTCGCGGTCACCCAGTCGCTGTTGGGCGAACCGCCCGCCTATGTCTCGGTCGATCGCGAGGCGATATCCGTCCACTCCGTCGCCGTGCCAGTTGAGGTCGGAACGCCTGGAGCTCTCCGGCTGGTCTCCTGCGGCCGGCCCATTGCCGGCACGAGCCTAAGGATTGCCGAGGCGCTCAGGTCTGGGCCGATTTTGGGCAGCAGGCTGCTTGGCCTGGTCTCGCAGGCGTCCGCGGCCCCCGCCGGATTGCGGGTTGGCGAGATCGTGGTCCGGAGCGGGTCGGCCTTCTCGGGTTACCACCGCAACCCGGAGGCGTCGGCTGCTGTCCTTGACGGCGGCTGGTATCGCACGGGCGACCTAGGCTTCCTGCATGACGGCGAACTCTACGTGACCGGCCGAACCAAGGACCTTATCATCGTTAATGGGCGCAACTTCTACGCCCACGACATCGAGGCAGCTGCCAACACCGCCTGTGACGTCAAGCCCGGCCGAGCGGCGGCGTTCGGCATCGAGCGTGAAGCTGCAGGCAGCGAGGGCGCCGTCGTGGTGGTAGAATCCCACGTCTCGACTGGACCAGCCACCGACGCGGTAGCCAGAAGCGTGCGCGACGCGGTGTCGCAGGCCCTCGGCCTGGCCTTACACGACGTCGTGGTTCGCCCGCCTGGCGCGCTGGTAAAGACAACCAGCGGAAAGGTCAGCCGCGAGGAGAACCGGCGCAGGTACGCCGAGGGAGTCAAAGCATGAAAGCGCTACCCTTTCCCTTCAAGACGTTTGCCGTGCTGGTCGAGGATACCTTCGACTGCCCCGCCGGCTCGGTGCACAGCACGACACGCTGCGATGAAGTGCCCGGATGGGACTCTCTCGGGCACTCTGTCCTGCTGTCGCGCCTGTCTAAGCGCCACCACCTTGTCATCACCGAGGCGGACGCCACGCCCACCGAGACCGTCGGCAGCTTCCACGACCGTATTGCGGCGCTGCCGCGGGAAAACGCCGCGTGATGGCGCTCGCAGGAGACGTAGGCGCGGTCGTCCAAGGCCGCCGCGGTAGGCTCTTTCTAGGTCGTCAGGACGGCTTCGACCTTGGCAGGTTTACGGACGGCAGCGCCTTGCCGCCGTTCCTTCTAGCACAGTGGCGCGCTACCCTTTTGCGGCGCGGTAAGGAGCTTGCTGCTCGCGGTATACCCTACGTCTTCATGGTCGTGCCGGACGCCCCCTCGGTCTACCACGAAGACCTTCCCGACCAGTATCCCCCACCTTATCGCACGCCCGGAGCCGTCTTCTTGGAGGCTATGGGCTCCATCCCGGGCGTCACGTTCGTGCACCCGGTCAGCGCGCTGCGCGATGCAAGAGGCGGCATCGACGTGTATGCGCGCAACGACTCGCATTGGACGCCCTTTGGAAGCAGCGTCGCCTACCGCGAGTTGATGACCCACATACTTCCTCTACACGCGGCTTGCGTGGTGCCACCCAGCGAAGTTCGTTTCAACCATCGGTGGACCTACGGCGACCTCGGTACTCTGTGCGACCCGGAGATGCGCGGTCAGTCTCCCGTGGCAACGTTCTCGACGCCCGATCCGGAGCGTATGATGGAGCGCTCGGGGGCGCGACGCCAGACTGCCACGGCCACCCGAACGTCAGGTGCCCCGCTTGGCCGCGTGCTTGCCTTCCGTGACAGCTTTATGACCGATTTGGCACCCTATCTTGCCCGCAGCTTCTCCGACCTTCTGACAGTAGGCACTACGACGCGTGTCATGCTGGACGTAGTTGACGATTGGGGCGCCGATCTGGTGATCAGCGAGGTGGCGGAGCGTCGCTTGGTGGCATTCGAGACCGACCATCAGCCGCACAGCTACGAGTGGATCTACATGACCGACTATTCGGGCGAGCACGGCCAAGCCATGCTTAGGGCCCGTAATCTAATGGCTGATGATCCCGCCCAAGCCGCCGAAATCGTCCGCGCCGAGGGTGACCGCTGCCTCGCCGACCCGTTGCACGCCTACTCTGCAGCCGTCATCCTGGAAGCCGCCGGAGACATAGGGCATGCCGCGCACTTCATCCAACATGTCTTCGAGACCTGTCCGGGTGATGCAGCTGCACTCTACCTAGCCTCACGGCTGGCGCTCGGGGCCGGTCGAGCCGGCGAGGCCGTCTCTTTTCTCGAACGGGCCGTCGAAGCTGCTCCCTGGAACGGCGCCTATCAAGAGCTTCTCGTCTACGGCTTACGGCAGGACGGCCGCACGACGCATGCTTTGGTCGCGGTTGAGAGGGCGCTTTTGAGAATCGAAGATCATGCTGGTCTTTGGTACTGGACGGCGATCTTACGCGAGGAGGCGGGTAGTTATGAGGCCGCGTTGGATGCTGTCAGCCGTGCATGCGTGATGGATCCGGGCAATCAGGCCTATGTGGATCTTTATGTCCGGCTCGACGGCCGCTAGGCTGAGCAAAACCACTGAAATGATTGGCAACCACTAAAACTAGGGCGTGTCGTCTTTTGGGGGATCCCGGCTCGGCAGTTCCGTCGATTAATAGGTGGTCAGTCACGATGGAACTGACCGCCTATGCGACGCTACGGCCTGCGCGACGATCAATTGGAGCGAATTGCGCATCTGCAGCCTGGGCGTGAGGGCCATCTCGGAATAACAGCGGCTGACAACCGGCTGTTCATCGAGGCGGTGCTCTACCGTTACCGGGCCGGCATTCCCTGGCGTGATCTGCCCGAGCGGTTCAGTGATTTGGAAGATCGCCCACCGCCGTCACAGCCGATAGTCCAAATTCGGCGTTGGGAGAACGTTTTCAAATACTTGGCATCTGACGCCGACAATGAGTATGCGATGATCGACAGCACCAACGCGCGCGCTCATCAGCATAGCGCCGGCGCCGAAAAAAGCCGGGCAGGACCAAGCCATTTGACGCTCTCGAGGAGGGCAAGCACCAAGATCCCCACCATCGTCGATGCTTTGGGCAATCCGCTTTATCTTACCGGAGGACAGGCTCACGATTTGAAAGGCGCGGACCATCTGCTCGCGAACAGGACGGCGAACGCCCTGATAGCGGACAAGCATATGACGCCAACCAGCGGGTGATCGTGCCGTTGGTCGAAGCCGGGAAGACGGCCGTCATCTCATCCACGTCCAACCGCAAAGTCGCCAGAGATCACGACCGACAGCTATACAAAGCGCGCCACCCGATCGAGAATTTCTTCGCCAAGCTCAAGCAGTTCCGGGGTATAAGCCACACGATATGATAAGACCGCAAGAAATTTTCTTGGCGCCACTCATCTGACCGCCTTTGTCTGGCGCAATTGACGACAGGCTCTATCAGGCTGCTGAAAAATCGTAGTCTGGTGCGCGAGCTTGGTGGCCGAGCAAGCAATTGAACAGATAACGATTTATTTATGCGGTTTTGCGGGCTCCGAGCGACCGCTGATACTGTCTTTGGGCAAGCATGAAATAGACTAATCCCGTTGGCATCAGCTTTGGCAAGCGGATCAAGTTGAAGGCTGCCGCCTTGAATTTAAACATCCAGCCGGCGCGCGCCAGGCCGCGATGCCTGGTCTGCTCCATGACGGCCACGCATTTGCTTCAACCGTTGGCCTCCTCGATCCGCTTGCGGATCACCTGGCTCACAGCGTAGCCGCGTGTCGACTGATGCGCGCGTCGATGTTTGAGCCGCGATGCGCGTTGATGTTCTGCGCGACATGCGGCGTCATCCCAAGCTCGCGCATGCGAACGACGAACGCCGCCGTGTCGTATGCCATGTCGCCACCGAGTGTGATCCGCCCGCTGGCTGGCAGGTCGCCTACCATTATGGGCCAGCTTCTCCACGGCAGAACCACAACGACGGCAACAGTC
>CBDAQH010000004.1:0-50544 GCA_965199145.1 Acidobacteriaceae bacterium | reverse complement strand
ATGCGCTCGGCAAGGATGCTCAGGGGCAGCCCGTCTATCTCTCACAGCTTTGGCCCAGTGCTGCCGAGGTCGATGCCGTAATCGCGATCGAGCGCGGCAAGACGGATATTCAGGGTGCCTATGCCATGGCCGAGGAGTCTGCCGCCTGGCAGGCACTTGCGGCACCAACCGGCGAGCGCTTCCCCTGGGACTCCGCCAGCACGTATCTGCGTCGTCCGCCCTTTGTGCGTTTTGCTCCTGCAACCACACCTCAACGGGCGTTAACGGCACACCCGCTGCTTGTGCTCGGCGACGATATCACCACGGACCATATCTCGCCTGCCGGCGCTATTCCGGCGACGAGCGCTGCCGGACGTTGGCTCATCGAGCGTGGCGAAAACCCGAAGGATTTGAACGTCTACGCATCCCGCCGCGGCAACTGGGAGGTTATGCTGCGGGGGCTGTTCACCAATCGGACTGTGGTCAATCATTTGGCGGAAAAAGCCAAGGCTGGGCTCACAGTGTTCGCGCCTACAGGCGAGATTCTACCTGCCTGGCAGGCTGCATCGCGTTATGCCGATGCAGGGCTGCCCGTGATCCTGATCGCCGGCGAACGCTATGGCACCGGCTCTTCACGGGATTGGGCTGCCAAAGGCGCGCAGCTTCTTGGTGTCCGCGCAGTTTTAGCCAATTCGTTCGAGCGCATTCATCGGGCCAACCTCGTATGCATGGGCATTCTGCCGCTCCAGATGCCTTACGGCTGGCGCCCGGAGAGCATGAACATGGTGCCTGGCGACACAATCGAGATCGACTGGAAGCTAGCCGAATTGGAGCCACGCTGTGAAATTGGCGTGCGCCTTCACAGTGCCGCGAATGGCGCTATCGCCACAGGTGTGGCGGTTGCACTGTTGGATACAGAGCGTGAGGTGGCACTCGTTCAGTCCGGTGGCATCATCCCGACGATCCTCGGGCGATGCTTAAGGATGGGCTGCTGAGGCACGCCTCAAAACGGCCTGGGCAGCATGTCAGCTTACGCCGGTGATTGCAGCGATATGGGCTGAACTGGCCCCGGACATCAGCCTGCACCAAACCGCGGGGTAAAGGACACGAGCCAGACCTTGCCGGGGCTTCGAGACAGCGGCACTAGCCATGCCGTGCCGGTTCCTGATCGACATCATTTGAGCAGGCCCTCGCTCCAGGCGTCGGCGCCGCGTGCTTCGCCGGCCGCCATGGCGGCGTGGCCGGGCGATAATCCTACCGGACTACTCAGCTCAGCCCGGCCTCGTGCCCCAGCGCGGCCGGCTGAGGCACGAGGCCGCGCCGCACAGCTCACGGACGAGCTGTGCGTTCTTTCGCAACCTCGATCCGCTTGACCTCATTCCACAGCGCAGTCCGATCCACGAGAGCCAGGGAGAGGCGCTTCTAAAAATCGAATGACCTAGCCAAACGACCTCACATACTCGGCGGGAAGACCGAGCCTGTGCCCCAGTGCGGCCAGCTGGCGCTCATAGTCTGGGTTCCGTTCGGACGGTTCCGGCGGCATCGGTAGAGTGAAGCAGAGCGCAGGCACGCTCGTGCCGTTCTCCAGCCGCGCCAGGATCGCCTCCGGCCGATACAACGCTACGCTCGCCTTGGAATAGAGCCTGTCGATTTCGGCATGGTTCAGCATCATCACCATCCCATGCACGGTTCCACCAACGCTCGGAACCAGCGTTGCCCGCTGGCCGATGCGCAGCGCCATCCCCAAGACGGCGGCCCGGCGGGGATCGTCAGGATGCAGGCCCTGTCTGCGAAGCGACGCCGCGTCCATGAACAGGCCGTAGAAGAAGATCGCGATCGTCCTCGAAGCCGTGCCGCTGTCAGCGACCATGATTTTCACTCCGGCATCAACACCTGTCGGACTCTGAGCCCGTCATCAACGGCTACCTCACCCGCACCGCACGCAAATGGCTGGATCAGGTCGGACCGCCCCACTTCCCGCGGCACGGGCCAATGCACCAGAGACAGCGACGGAGACGTGACGGATTACCGGCACTAACCGACATATTGTCCGGCAGTGCCCGATAACGCGCCTACGACAAGGCCCACCCACCGCCGCGATGCACGGGAGCATCCGTGTCAGCGGGAATGTTCCAACCGAGCGTGCGGTTGAGGTGGCGCAAGCGCGAGCCGGCCACGTCGCGCACCGGCTTCGCTTCTATCCGCGTCGCCACGCCCTCGGCGACCGCCGCGTCAATCACAGGCAACACTGTCATGGCCATGGTATGGAGCCAATCGAGTTGTCGGACCAGCACACCAGCCCCGACGCGGCGGCCAGGGAACATCTGCGCTGCAAGCCGCAACCAATCCTCCCGTTCCACGGCGTCCCACTGATCAGCGCGGCCAATCCGCATGGCGAGCGTCTGGTCCACGCTCGGATATGCTCCGGTGCACACCACGTCATAGAACGGCGCCAGATCAAACCCGAAGCTGAGCGCATGACCCGCGGCGAAATGACCGGTCTTCGCCTCATCGTGCAGCAAGGCGAAGTTCTTGAGGTGGGCATCGGCATTGCCCAATAGCCAATTAGCGTGTGTGGCCCGCAGCAACTGCAGTCGAGCATCTCCAGGTCCGCGCGTCAGGGCGGCAAATCGCCCCAACAGGGCCGTCAGGCCACGCTGGTCAGCCTCCAGCCCGGCCTTCTCGGCGTCATCCTCGTATTTCAACTCGCGCGGAACGCCGAGTGCCTGCGCCGCATCCTCCTGATGCAGCCGGGTTACCAGACCGCCATGAATATGCCGATCGTAGCGGGTGACCATGAGGACCTGGATGCCGGCGATAACGGTCCGCTTGGCATGCACAACCGGCAGCTCGAGACGGCGAAACACATCCAGGCATAGCGCTTCGTTGGCAATGATACCCCGATGCTCACCGTCCCGAGCGTCCACCTTCAGAATGTGCGTGGTCGGAGCGCCCGCAATCGGTAGCAAGAATGTGCCTGTGGCTGGGTCGCGTGTTAGCGCCAGCTTGCGCTGTACGCCGGCGACGCTAAAGCGGGTCTGCGTTGCCACAGACCGACCGGCGGCAACATCCGTCACCAGGGCTGCTAGGCGGGTCTCGTCCAATGGCTCGTAATCTACGTCGAGCCGGCCCGGCACTTTCACCGGGGCTGCAGCCTCTGACAGCACGGATACGGCGCCAGGGCATTCGGCACCGAGCACCTCCAGTAGGCCGACCACATCGGCCGCATCGAGCCGTCGTGCCAGTGCTTCGGCACGACGGCGCTCACCTTCAGGGAGCAAGTTGTCGAAGAACGCTCGGGTCTCGGCGTCGTTGTAAGGCGCAGACCGAAGCGGTAGGGACACGGAAAGCGGCACAGCACCGGGGTGATCGAGATAGGTCGCGTCATAAACGAAAGATGTGGTGAACCCGCCACTGGGCAGACCAATCAGAGTGCCGACCGGGGCCGGTGCTCCGTCCAGCCAGACAGCAAGTCGGGTCTGTCCCGTCTCGCTCACGGTGGGGACGGACCGAAGCCCAATGCATGGGCCGGGTCTGCGGCGGCTTGCTTCGGCAGCGCGAGCAGCACGACGCCTAGGTCGGCGAAGATGCGTAGGACCGTGCCGGCCGCGACTCCTTCGGCACCCGCTTCCAGCGCGACTAAATGCTGCCGGGTGATGCCGAGCCGCGCCGCCATCGCGGCCTGGCTGAGCCCCCGCGCTGCGCGCTCGGCTCGCAACAGAGCCCCCGCCTCCGCCATGCTGGTGATCCGGTGCGCGCGTTGCAGCAGGGCGGGATCAGGGCGGGGCAATGGGCGTCCACTCCCTCGCTTGCCACTTACCAGTTCTGTCATGGAAAGGCGACAATACTGCGTCACATCCTCTTTCGCAAGGGTTATGTCTCGTATCAGTGACTAAATTGTCTCTCCGGCCCAGGGTTAGACAAGGTGAAATTCAGCTGCAGCCGATAAGTGTGAGCCGATCTCGTGTCGGCTTCCGATCCCGTGACCCGACACGAAGCTGAATCAGGACCATGCCCGGCACACCGTCGCAGTCGCTGCGCATCACATTGTCTCGGCCGCGGTCTTCCGTTCCGCCGTCCAATAGGTGTAGCGACGCGCACTGATATACGCCAAAGCCGCGCAATAGCCGACTTCGACAGCAGATTTCGTCGAAGAACAACTAGCCGTCTCCGCAGAGGATGACACTCTTCATACCATCCACGGCTCCCGCGAGATGACGCGAATAAGCGTTCGGTACATCGGCCAAGGAAATCTGCTCTGCGACAAAAGGCTCAAGCACGCCGGTCAAAGTCGGCAACAAGAGGCAGACATCATTCAGATCCGTGTCAGTAAAAGCATGTGAGCCAAAAAGTGAGATCTCTCGTTCTATCAGTTTGACCGGATCAACTACGGGTGCCGAGCCTCCAATACCCACAAGTGCGATCGAACCGCAGCCAGCAATGGTGTCCACGAGTGAGGATAGGATTGCATGACTGCCTGTTGTCTCTACGGCATAGCGAATTCGCAGAGCGCGGAGAGCATCCAAACAGATAACCTCCGCACCAGTCGCCATGGCAACAAGTGCAGCACGTTTTTCATTCCGGTCTATGATCTTGACCGGATGTCCGGCTCTTCTTGTCAAAAGAGCGACGAGACCGCCGATAGGACCGCATCCGGTAATCACGACCCACGCACCTGGCGAGGGCGCAAGGCGGCGCAGCGCATGCAAAGCGACGGCAAGGGGTTCGGCCATCGCCAGATGACGATCGGGAACACCGTCGGGAGCTGCCACGACGTTCCGGGCAGGAAGAGTGACTGCCTCCGCAAAGCCTCCGTCGATGACCTCGCCGACAAACCCCAGCCGATCGCAGACCTGGCCGAAGCCGTCGCGACACGACGGGCAGTCGCCACATAGACAGCGACTATCTACGATCACGCGCTGCCCCACGGAAACATGCGAAACCTCAAGACCTATTGCGGTGACCGTGCCGGTAAACTCGTGACCCGCTACGGAGGGCACGCGGCTGATCCACGCGCCCGTCTTGAAGTTATGCAGGTCGGAGCCGCAGATACCTGCGGCGGTCACCGCGATTGTCACTTCGCCTGCTTCCGGCGGCTGGGGCGGGTCGATATCCTCGACCCGGAGATCTTGGATAGCGTGTAACCGGACGGCGCGCATTGGTCAGCCCCTCAGATAGGTTTCGCGCAGTTCGCTCACAGCGTTGACGTGGGAGGAGAACCCTTCGTAGGTCCCAAGTGTCCTGGCCGCCGCTGCCATCTCCGGATAGCCCTTCTCCGTGACATAACCGACTGAGCTTCGACGCATGAAATCGTTTACCGAAAGAGGGCCATAGGTGTTAGCGCCCATCGACGTGGGAAGGACGGCGTTCGGCCCGAGGGCGAAGTTTGCGATTGAGATCGGAGTGTAAGGCCCCAGCAGGATCTCGGCGGCTTCCGTGATGTCACCGAGATACTCGAAGGCCTTTGTCGACAGGATCTCGAGGTGCTCGGGCGCGTACTCGTTCACGAAGGCACAGGCATCGGCCATGGAATCCGCAAGGATGATCCCGCCCGACCTCCCCGTCAGAACAGCACGCGAATATTCAACTCGGATCTCGGTCATCTTGCTCCAAAAATCCGGCAGAGCATCGAGCGCTTCCTTGACCACACGCTCCGACGAGGTGACGAGCCAAGCCGAGCTGTCTGGGCCGTGCTCCGCCTCAATGAGGAGATCCATTGCAGCCAGCCCGCCGGAGACAGTGTCATCGGCCAGAATGATGGCCTCGGAGGGACCTGCGGGCAGGCCGGGGTCGATAACGCCCGCGAGGAGGCGCTTCGCGGCGACGACCCAGGGGCTGCCCGGCCCGACGATCTTCTGCGCTCTCCTGACCGTCTCGGTGCCGTAGGCAACAGCGGCGACTGCTTGGGCACCGCCGACTTTATAAATTGTTTCTACACCCGCGAGGCGCGCTGCCACCAGGGTTGCAGCATCCACTTTCCCATCCAGTCCAGGCGGCGTCACGATGGCGAGGTTCGGGACGCCCGCAACGACGCCCGGAATAGAGGTCATCATCGTCACCGAGGAAAAGAGCCTTTACCGCGAGGAACGTAGACCGCAACCGATTGGATGGGAGTGTAGCGGTCTCCCGCAAAAGCACCCGGCCGGATTTCCTTGAGCCACATCGGCTCCGGGACCTGCTCCTCATGGAATGAGCGGATGTTCGCGATGCTGAAGCGTATGGCCGCGATCACGGACTCATCAACCGAAGAGAAGGCTTCGTCGAACTCGGCCTCGGAGACTTTGAGGGTTTCTTTCGTTAAAGACGGAGCCTTGTCGAGTTCACGCCCAAAACGGACGAGCGCCTCGTCACCTTCCCTCCGCACCGCATCGATGATTGGCTGAGCTTTCTCAAGGAAGAAGGTAAGGTCTGCTTCAGACCGCTTGACCAAAGCCGCGCGTTCAATCGGGCTCAAGTTCTTGAGCGTTTTCACATTGACTTCGGACATGTAGTTACCTTTCTGATCGTCACTATTGAATCCACCGCACGCAGGTGATGATCTCGGCTCTAGGAGCGCTGCGACGCCGAGCAGCCGGCTGGCAGCGACGACGTAAAGCCCTCGCAAACTATGCAAATCAGAAAGTAGCTTCCGCAAGACCTATCGAATGTTGCTTAGAGGGCGGCTAGGTATCCGCCATCGACCACGACGCATTGCCCTGAGACATAATTGGAGGCTCTTCCACCTAGAAACAAAGCCGTCCCAACAAGATCCTCAAGGTCACCTAGTCGTCCCAACGGAACCCTTTTTGTCATCGACGCGACCCACTCAGGATCGTCATAGAAGACTTCCGTAAGCTCAGTGCGGAAGTATCCCGGCGCTATGGCGTTCACTCGAATCCCCAGCGAGGCCCATTCAGTTGACAGAGCACGTGTCATACCAAGGATGCCTGATTTGGAGGCGGTATAGGGGACAGCGGTCGAGACACCCACAAACGAGGTCAGTGAGGCGAGATTGACAATCACACCACGGCGTCTGCTCGCCATACCTGCGGCAACCGCGCGAGCCACGAAGAACGCTCCCTTGAGGTTGGTATCCACGATCTTGTCCCAGAGAGCTTCGTCCACGTCCATTGCGGCCCGAATATCCTCAACACCCGCATTATTTATCAGAACATCGATGGGCCCGGCGTCGGCAAGACTTTCGACAACCGCAGTAACACTGCTCTGATCAAACGAAATGCAATGAACATCGCGTCCCAGAGCGCGAATGTCTTTGGTAGTCTGCTCGAGCGCTGACGTTGTTCGAGCGGCGAGGACGAGATCGGCACCGGCGCAGGCGAACCCAACTGCCAGAGCGCGGCCGATGCCGCGACTAGCGCCGGTGACCAAAACGCGTTGACCTTCATAAGAAAAGAGGTTGTTAAGCCAACAGTCCTTTTCAGCCATTATGCGACACTCTCGAATTTGCTTACATGTCTATATATAGACGTGCCATCGGTTGTGGCGCTGGTCAATCGAAGAGTCAGGCGCTCCCATTAAAAGCCTTTATCCAATTTTACCTTTTACTGCTGACGATCTGCAAATCAGAGCATCTACAAGCGGGTAGCCGCTAATGGGCTGCCCCGATTGTGACATCTGGCTTGAAAGGAGACTCTGTTGTAAAATCTAGACGATTTAAGATGCCGCGTCAGTGCAACAGGGGACGCAGCGTCAACGAGGGGCAGTTGCCACGGTCGACCAGGTCACCGACTTGATCCGATGCAACGCGGCTCGTTCAGTGGGGGGAAGCCTCTCGGCTGATGATCGCAATGAGCCGTGATCCGCCTATCTTGGGGTGTCGATCGACATGCCCAGCGGCGCAAACTCGGCCACCAGCTGGTGGGCCTCACCAGGATAGAGCAGACGGACATGCGTCACCCAGCTCTGCTCGATCTTGGTCTTGCGCAATACTTCAAGGCAAGCGGCACCGACAGGGAGGTCAAGCACTCTGGCATCTCGGCCGGCCGAATTCACCGCGCGGATACGATGACTTGCCGTGCTGAAGGGTACGGACTGTAGAAGCCACTGCCCTGGAACCGTGATCTTGAAGTCTTTGGTCAGAACGGCTGGGACCACTCGAGCGTCGATGGCTCGTGTCTCCAGGCAGAACGGCCTCCCCTCGGCCAGATGTAGTCCGCTCACGACAAACACCTTCCGGTCTTGAGCGTCGGCACTCAGGTCGAGCAGTCGGTGCTTGCTGTCGCTCAGTGTGCGAAGGCGCGCCTCGAAAAGCCGCCACTCATAGGTCATGCCGAGCGCGGCCACCTCTTGCACAATGTCATTAATTGCCATCACGGCCGACTGGGCGCGAGGTTGAGCAACGAAGGTGCCACTGCGTTTGCGGCGCACAAGGAACCCCTCTCTGGAGAGCTGTGTGAGCACCTTGTTCATGGTCATACGGGATACGCAGTATGAATCTGCCAGATCCGTTTCCCGGGGCAACGGCCGGCCTGGCTCCCATTCGCCCTTCAGGATATTCTGCCGCATGTTTTCCGTAATGCGGGCGTGCAAAAACCCTGCAGGTTTAGTTTCAGGCATCTGAAGTCTTTTCACCATTCTCTGCCGAACTCAGAAACTTGGGTAAGAGTTCTACGGCTAAAGTTCCTGCAATGCACAACAACTTTATAGGTTCAGCTGCGCGAAGCCCAGCGTAGCCGGATGCTGCCCATCAACGAGTTTGAGTTGTACTCGGGTAATACGGTCCCTGCACATCTGCGACGATAGGCTTTCGTAGAAGGTGTAAGCGCATAATATTGATGCAACGTCTCCTCTTCAATGGAGGGGCTCGAGGCTGCATGCACGATCCTTGTACTTTTGCCGCAAACAACGCAATAAGTATATACAAGACCATTGACGCCGCAGCAGTCAACTGCTGATATCCTGAGCATCCGGTCGCGAAGCGACCTAGCAAGGGGCTCCAACCATGTTGAAGAAGAGACCGCTTTTTTCTCTTGTGCTCGGCGCGGCGCTACTTGGCGCTCATGGCGCCAGATCCGACAACATACCCTCTACGCCCGAACCCGGCGTGGTTAAAATCGCTTTGGAACCCTGGCTTGGCTATGGTCAATGGTACATCGCACAGAAGAAGGGCGACTTTGTCAAAGAAGGTCTCAAGAACGTTCAAATCTTTAGCTTTCAGGAAGATAAAGACCTGAACGCTGCTATGGCGGGCGGGAAGGTAAGCGTGGCCTGCGTCTCTACGAACACCGCGATGGCCATGATCTCCGCTGGGCTGCCGGTGAAGGCCGTGATGCTGATGGATTTTTCGAACGCGGCGGACGCTATCCTGTCCAAAACTTCCATTACCACCATCCAGCAGCTCAAGGGCAAGCAGGTAGCTTATGAAGAAGGCACAACCAGTGATGTGTTGCTGCATTATGCACTTTCGCAGGCGGGCATGCCCTTTTCCGACGTTAACAAAGTTCCGATGCCCGCGGATTCGGCGGGGAACGCGCTCATAGCGGGCCGCGTTCCGGTGGCTGTAACCTATGAGCCCTATATCTCCGCCGCACTCGCTGCCGGCAAAGGCTTTCACCGACTTTATATAGCTGGGGTAAATCCGGGCCTAATTTCCGATGTGCTGATCGTTCCGACAGACATGATCAAAAATCGACCTGGCCAAATCGAAGCGCTCATCCGGAGTTGGCAAGATGCGATGACCTACTACGATGCCAATGTAAAGGACGGTCGTGCGATCATCGCCCAGGCGGTCGGCTCAGACCTTGCCAGTCTCAACTCTGCCTTTGATGGCGTCCGATATTATAATGTGCCCGCGGCACGCGTGGCTTTCAACGGCAATTTTAGAGACAAGACATTTGGCGACGTATTGAAGGCCGCTCAGCAGGCTGGCCTCGTGACAGGCAATGTCACCGCTGACCAAGCCCTGGATGCGAGCTTTCTCGATGCGGCGAAGTAGGTTCGCGGAAACGCGGCGTGCGCTCTTTACGACAGGGGGCACAATCGGTCATGGAACCTTCCTCGGCATCGCCGGGGGAATGTTCCTGTTTCTGTTCATCCTCTGGTGGGCCCTCACCGCGAGTGGGACGGTGCCGGCTCTATTCCTGCCCTCACCTGGCGCGGTCTGGACCAAGCTGATCGGACTTTCAGCTAACGGAACCCTTTGGGGCGACATCGTTATCAGCGCCTACCGTATCGTCGCAGGCTTTCTTCTAGCGTCAGTGATGGCCGTGCCCATCGGCGTCCTCATAGGCTCCTACCGCTTCTGGGAAGCTGCGTTGGAGCCTCTGGCGGATTTTATCCGGTATATGCCAGTGGTTGCCTTTCTCCCGCTGACCATCCTCTGGACTGGCACGGGCGATATCCAAAAGTTCCTGATTATCTGGATCGGCACCTTCTTTCAGCAGATTCTGATGGTGATGGATAATGTAAAAAGGGTTCCTCGCGACTTCGTTGGGCTTGGGCGCACGCTTGGCCTCTCCGAGTTCGAGCTGCAATTGAAGATTGTGATCCCCTCAGCCCTTCCCGCCATCTGGGACACGCTCCGTATAACCTTTGGTTGGGCATGGACCTGGTTGGTAGTTGCGGAGTTGGTTGCAGCCGATTCCGGCCTTGGCTATCGGATTACCGTATCACAGCGCTATTTCGAAACGGACGTCACGATTGGCTACATTCTTATCCTTGGAGTTCTAGGCCTCGTATCCGATCAAGTCATGAAGGCGCTTCAGCGCGTTTTATTCCGCTATGAACGCGGAACTGTTTGATGGCGCCAAAATTAGACATAAGGCATCTCGGCAAGCACTTTGCTCAGAATGAAGCACTCCGCGATGTTAACCTGACGCTCGAAAACAATGAGTTTGTTTCCCTTGTTGGCGTGTCGGGCTGTGGCAAGAGTACGCTTCTTTCCATCGTTGCTGGGTTGCTGAGTTACGAAGCCGGAGAAGTCTTCGTTGATGGCACGGCAATGACTGGACCGGGCTTGGACCGCGGCGTTGTGTTTCAATCTTACACCTTACTCCCATGGTTGACCGCGCGCGGTAATGTCGAGTTTGCCCTGAAGGCCGCGGGCTACAGAGGCAACGAATGTCGTGAGATAGCAAATGAGCATTTATCGCTCGTGCGTCTCTCAAAGTTCAAAGATGCTTATCCACACGAACTCTCGGGAGGCATGAAGCAGCGTGTCGCAATTGCTCGTGCTCTCTCCTATCGACCGAAAGTGCTTCTCATGGATGAGCCCTTCGGCGCCCTAGACGCGATGACTCGCCACGAGATGCAGAGGTTACTGACGAGCGTTTGGGAGACCCATAAGCTTACGGTTTTGTTTGTCACGCACGATGTAGAGGAGGCTGTCTATCTCTCGGACCGCATCGTGGCGATGACCCTGACTCCTGGGCGTATCAAGACGGAATTCAAGGTTGATCTCCCGCGCCCTCGTGCTGCAGAACTCATAGCAAGCTCTGAATTTCAGGCAATTCAGCAGCGAGTGCTGATGACCATCCGCCAAGATCTGGTGCCTGACGAGCTTTGACCCTCGCAGTCATTGGGCCTGTCCTGCGTCAGCCTGTCGACATCAATCGTCATCGTCTGCTCTGTTTAGTATAGTCAAGAACCCCACAATCAGCCCAGCTCTTGCCGCGCGCCGGTCAAAACGGCAGCATGTGCGGCGGTCACATGTCGGAAATGTCTTGCTCAGCACGAGAATCCAGATTGATGACCCAGGGACGCGATTTATGAACCAGACCGAACCCTTCTTTCTTGTTATTGCTGATCATGACCGTCGCATCTTTACCGTGGAAGGTCCGATGATCGACGACGTTCAGTGGAATTCTGCTGTCCGCTCTGCGCGTGATTATCAGCGGCACATCGTCTGTGGTCCGAGCGGGCCGGACCGTGAGATACTCGCGATTGAGTATCAACGCGCCAACAAGCTTGGTTGCGTTCCACCGGGCAGTATTCTCAGGCCGCGTCGATGAGCGAGCCGTTTCTCGCTGTCGCCACTCTTAAAAGCCCGTCAAGGCGTGTTTACACGCGGGGCACGTCGTGCCGACGCTGATCGTCGTTGACAGCGAGCGTGCCGCGCGGCGCTAAAACCTCGCCATGCGCTATGTTTCCCGCCGCTCCTTCTCCGTAGTCTCGAGCATGCACCACTCCAAGGCTGCTACGCAATCATACCCCGTTCCTGGCAGCCCATTTCAGGCACTATGTTCACGCAGAAACCCCAGTCCGATCAATCAATACCTTTGCGGGTGGGCCGGATCTCTATAGCGCATCTAGCGAAGCAGACTGCCTGGCTACTGGGCTATAAGGAACATCGGCATGTTGGACCACGTCACGATCAGCGTCCTCGACCTGCGACGATCAAAAGAATTCTATGACGGAGCCCTGCTGCCCCTGGGTATCGAGTGCCTGTACACCGAGGAAGATGGCTTCGCCGGCTATGGGGTGAGCCCAAAAGCCTTCTTTTGGATTGGCCACAAGGGCGCGCAACAGACGAGCGTTCACGTTGCATTCACAGCCGCAGATCGGGAGACTGTAGATCGCTTCTACGAAGAAGCTCTCAAGGCTGGCGGCCAGGACAACGGGCCACCAGGCATCCGCGCACACTACCACCCAGACTACTACGGTGCCTTTGTTCTTGATCCTGACGGTCACAACATTGAAGCCGTCTGTCACTCACCGAGCGGGCAGCCTTTGCCTTGAGGTCGGAGACTATGAAGCGAGTGGCCGCGGAACGTGGTGCAAGCAAACCGTTCGTCTCGTGATTACTGAGTGGTCGACACGGCGATCCACAGCCGCAAGCGTCATAGCGGCATCCGGAAAGACGCTGGTCCATTCTCCAGAGGGGTGATTGGCAGTGACCTTCAGACTTCATCGCTCGTAGCGGGCGGCAATCAGCTTGAACAGCACAGAGGTTTCTGCCTGATCCTAGGCCGGGTCAGTTGGATGCCAGCCCACATCATCATCGTCAGGGGCCGCAACCGGAGATCGCTGTATTGGCTTTCTTGCCCAAATCCAAAATACCAGCAGCATCGGAAGCTGAGCCATCAGGCAGCGTTCAAGCATCCCGAACTTATCAGTGCTTTCAGCCCAATCGACTGGAAGCAAGATGATCATCTGGAGCCACATTACGAACGCACATGCTGGCAAAATAAGTAACAGACTGAGTGCTGGAAGCCGGCCGAATGCTGAGCAAGCCGCTTTGGCACAGAGCGCCCCCACAGCTGTTGGAGTTGTCATCCCACACAGTACAAAAAGCGGCGCGATGAGAGGGATCATGTATGCACGATCGGGAGCATGTGGAGCAAAATATGCGAAGTGCGCCCGAAAGAGATTGACCTCCATCGCCGCCACGTTCGCGGCAAAGCCTAAGGATGCGAACATCGCAAACCCGCGGCGGGTAGACAGCGGACTGTCAACGGGCTGCGGCATCATCGGCCCCGCCTATTCATTGCCGCCTACGGGAACAACCTGAGCCCTGCCAGTGGCGAGAGCCGTTTCGCGCGCCAGCAAGTTATCGACGTTGAAATAGACCCAGCCTTGACCGCCAGTTCGTGTGTCTACGGCCGCCAGCATATCGAAGGAATGGCCGTTTATCCTTACCAACCTCTGTTGGGTCGCTTTCGCGTGGCTGAGTTCGAGCAGCACATATTCCTCGCTTACGCCCAGCACCTGAAACGCCGTCTCCGGCGACCGTCCACTCCCTGTCGAGCGGATCGCGCGCAGGATGCCTTCAGCCGCAACTAAATCCGGATCTGATGGATTGCGGCCATTTAGCCCGACCTTGGCGGTCGCCGCCAAAAGATGGCCACGCAAATCCATCCAGTTGGCATGAAGATCAGCCTGAGCCTCATTCTCCGCCTCTGCCCAGTTTCCGCTCTTCATTGCGGCGATGCTGGCCCGGATGGCACTGCCCTGTCCCATAGACGGATCGAAGGCGGAGCTCGCCGCATAGGCGGCACGTAATGCAGTCCAATCCACACCGGCGGGATTGGCCTTCGCCGCGGAGAGCATTGCGGCAAAGTCGCCGGATGGGCTGGGCGCCTCTGCGGATTGGACCAAGCCCCAGGGGCCATTGGCGGGATCACGTGCGCTCGTCGCACAGCCCGACAGCAAGCCGGCCGCACACATCAACGCCATCAACGCTTTCATCGCTCGATCTCGATCCGAAACCCAGAGCTTGTGATCGGCTTGGCATAGCCCGGCGAGCACCACATAAGTCTAGCATAGTCGGCAAGGGACCGCCTTCGCCGTGTGACCCTCGGCATCGGTCTGACCGGTCCATGCGCGCCACCGTCCCAGGACCGGCTTTCTTGGCCCTGGTGCAGCCGATCCTCGATACGGTGGGTCCCCATCCCCACGCCCGCCTCCAAACCGATCGGAAACCCGCTGAGGCCGATCCGGAGGGCGAGGAGGCCACAACCAACACCCGTCCCCGCAAGCAGCCCAACCGGCACGTCAAATGCGCCTGTGGGACCTGCGGTTACCTCACCCGCACCGCGCGCAAATGGCTGGATCAGGTCGGACCGCCCCACTGCCCTCGGCACGGGCAAATGGAGATGGAAGCGATTGCGCTCACCCCTCCCTCACCGGACAACCATGCGGCCGGTGAATGACCCGCTCAGGCCGGCGTCTGGCGATAGAGCCGATCAAGCCGGGCCGTCGCTTCATTGGCAGTGATCTCGCCGCGCGTGCAGGCCGCCATCCAGTGGGGGCCGTCCGGCGTCGCCGTGTGCGCCGGCGTGCCGGGCGCCGCCGGAAACGTCACCCCGGTCACGGCCGCATTGCCCTGGAAGATCCCAGCCAGGATCTGGTCGACCTCCTTGGTGTAACCGCTCGAGAAATCCCGTGTCGCATACGCGTGGCCGGCCGTCGTCTGCACCAGCAAGTGCGTCACGGCCGGGAATAGATCAAGAATACGGGTCAGGCCCCCGATGGTCTTCGCGTCTAAGTCAACAAGCCCATCCCCCGTCAGCAGCAGTTGCCAGGGCCGCGAACGAGCCATCCCGTTCAGCATGGAGACGGCGTCGGCCTCATAGCCGCCTTTGTCGGACAGTGGGTTTTCGCTCATGGCATCGTCTTCCCGCGTCTAACACCGCGACACGCGCCGCAATTTACCCGCGTCATCGAGACTCACCGACGCACCCTACACAGGCCGCCTCGATCCCAACCCCATGCATGCCGCCGAGCCACGGCGGCTGTCGCCTAAAGCGACTGGTCCGGCGTCCTGGAACGGCGACGTGCCGGAAGCCCGAAATCCAGGCTTTCGAACGTGCCCGGCCCAACCCGGTCGATCGCGTCCCGGATCCGGTCCAAGTTAGCCTTGAGCAGATCCCAGTTGTTCGTCGTCAGAACAACGAGGGCGATTTTCCGCTCGGCCATGTTCTGCTGATACCGGATGTTCTGGTCGCAGGTGACCATGGCGTCGAAGCCCTGCGCCTCCGCGGTACGTAGCAGGTCGCCATTCGCCAGCTCGGCCCACCCCAGCTCGTAAGCCGTCTTTGCCTCGTGACCTGGGAATGAACTCCGGAGCCCGTAAGGCGTGTTTTGGTCAAGCAGGATGCGGGGCACGCTGTCTCTTCGCGTAGGATAGGAGCGCGCGCGCCTGGTCGACCTGCAGGCCCTCGTAGATCTCGCCCGCCAGCTCCTCGGCCGTGTAGCCTGCGTCCGCGTTCTCGAGCACGCCATCCGCCAGGATTCGTGTTCCCTTCACGATCCATTGGCCGGATACCTTGCCGGGCACGCGCTCTACCGCCGGGCAGCCCGACCAGTCCATCACCAGTCTCCTCGCTGAGCCTGTCATGTAACCATTGTAGCACGATCCTGGCGACCGTAACGGCAGATCAGGTCCTTGAGCCTGGCACCCTCGCAGTCGACTTCCCATTCACGACCCCGTCGTTGCCGTTGCTGTAGAGGCCGGAAAGATCAGCCACCTATAAACGTGCCGCCACGCGAACATGATGGCGTGTTCTCATAATACCGCAAGCGTCTTGGCCTCAGATCGGCTCTGGCTCGGGGTTATCCCGGTAGTCACTATTTTGGCTTTGTTGGCCCAGGGGATTTCGTAACGGACTTATCTACAGCGCAAAGTTCAAGTTCACTTAGATTCATAGATTCAGACCGTGAAAAGCTAAACAAAATGAAGGATCTAACTGGTGGTAATGCGACCAAACGGGTGCGGCATTGCGACAAAACGGGTTGCCGGTTGCGACCTAACGGGTGCAGAGATACGACCAAACGGGTGCCGCAAACCTATTGCGACAAAAGGGGTGCAACGGGCCGGCGTTGCGACGAAACGGGTGCTGCGGCGGTTCTGGACCTGTTTAAACGCCCTTCAGGCTGCCAAATTTTGCCAACTCTTTCACGCGTTTGCAGCAAAACCTCCTTTCCCGGGGTCTTGTGGATGGGCGTTGCGACATATTGGGTGCAGCTCGGACGCGACACGACTCGCATGCGTGTCGCAACATAAGGCATGAGTCTTACGTTGGAACAACGGACGAACATTGATGGCGTCCCCAAGGCTGCCGAGCTAATAGAGATCGCCGGCGCGCATGCGCTTGAGGCGTCGGACCGCGCCATCCTGAACCTGCTCTACCAGCACGCCCACGACAGCGGCCGCCTCGCTGATCCCATGGCGACTTGGGAGATGCCGATCACGGCGCTACGCCCCTCGAAACATAACGGAACCGACCGTATCCGCGACAGCCTGTCCCGCCTTTTGTCCGTCCAGGTCAAGGTTGCCTATCGCGAGACGAAGACCGGACGCGACCGTGTCCTGCTGACACACCTGTTCGAAAGCTTCGACATTCCTGCCGATGAAGGCCTTGGTGGCCCGGTGCGGTTCCGCGTGCCGGCGGCACTGGTCCCTGTCCTTGCCCATTCCTCCAGATGGGGACGCATAAAAGCGGAAATCGTCTGCGCGATGTCGAGTAAATACGCCATCGCACTTTACGAGCTGGTGCAGCTACGCGCGAACATGGATCGGTGTGTGGAGCCCTTCAGTCTCGATCGCTTCCGTGACCTGCTAGGGGTGCCGCCAGGCGCCTACGAGCGCGGGAACGACTTCATCAAGCGGGTCATCGATCCGGCTGTGCTGGAGGTCAATGGCCTGTCGGAATATGGCGTGAAGGTGGATGTCGACCGGGCGTATTCACGCGCGCCTATAACTGGCGTCACCCTCGGCTGGTGGAAGAAGGACATGGAGACCTACCGCAAGACCTATGCCGAGCGGCAGCGGTCGAAGCTGGGTCGCCTGGCGCGGCTGAAGGGATCAGTTGAAGCAGTTGCGCCGACACCTGCCGAACCATTTTTACTCGGGATCGGTAGCTAAGTTCAGAAGGCCGATGACGCTCTTCAGAGCGAGGATTTTCGAGTCCCTCGCCTTCCTAGCGTTCCCCGAACGGATGCTTGCCCTGCTCCCGCAGCCATAGGTCAATCGCCTCGCCCAGAATCGCCTGCAGTGTCGTGTCGCGCTCCACGGCCATCACGTTCAGGGTCCGCTGTAGCTCTGGGCTGAAATAGCCCACCACTGCCCGCTTGTTCTCCCTCGCCTTCGCCCGCGTACTCTTGCGCGGCGCTGCGTCTTCCCTTGGCGGAGTTGTCGCGGCCCGCGGCTGCTCACGATCGGCCTTTAGAGACGCCTTCAGTCCGGACAGCCGCCCGCTCATGCCACCACCTTTGCCCGCGTGTTCGCACGTTTGCGTGGCGGCACGCCCACCTGCTGGCATATCCACACCCACAGCGCGCCGACTTCCTCGGCAGCCTTCCCTTTCGCCTCAGTCTCTTGCGCCGTCTTGCCACTGCCCGTTGCATGACGGAACGCAGCACGTTCGGACAGCCTGACCGGTGCAACCGCCAGGCCAATCTCGGTCACCACCTCGGCTGTCTCAGCATAAAGCTTCACGGCATTGATCGGCCCGGAGTTAAAGACCGCGAACGCAGGCTTGGCGGCGAACCGGGTCAGGTCCGATGTGGTTTTGATGCTGTGAACGTCAAAGGCGTTCGGCCTGCAGGGCACCAGCACTAGGTCAGAGGTCTTGGCTGCTGCGCGGGCCTCCGCCTCGGCAAGCGGCGGCGTGTCCATGATGACGAAATCCGCCCCGTGGGACGCCGTCTTCTCGAGCGTCTTAGCGAGGGTCGCCGTCTTGGCCGGGATTACGATCGGCGGTGCCTCCTGCCGCCATTCCGACCAGGCCTCGGCCGTGCCCTGAGGGTCCATGTCCAGGACCACAGTGCTATAGCCGGCCAGCTCCGCTGCGACGGCGATATGCAGGGCTAAGGTCGTTTTGCCCGCCCCGCCCTTCTGGCTGATGATGGCTATTGTTCGCACGCCGTCGTGCTCCTGCGATGTCGTGCGAACACGATGGCATGAACGGGCAAGTCATGCAAACCAGATGGCACGCCATCACGTGATCATGACATCGTGCCGGCGTGCCCGCACGATGTCATGATTAACCTACGTGCTGACGAATGTCAGGCCGACTGCCGCAAAATCTGTAACGCCATCATACATCCGGAATCTCGACGCTGGAGGTCTCAATCGCCCAGAGCCTGAAATTGCTCGCTAGCCACCTCCGCGCCCCGGACGTTGTCTGGTGACCAGCCTTTTTTGAGAGCGTTCATGTAGGCAGGCACCTCCGCCAGGGTCGGCCGGATCGGCGTCATGTCAACCATCAACACATTTCTACTCAGGTAGCGACGCTCATCTAGGTGTTTTCACGAACCGCCATGAAGACGTGCCAGGCGCTCGCACGGCCGAGATAAACGGCGACCGTATGGGGGCAGGGAAGGGGCCTACTCCACGCTGCTTTTGACCGTTCGCAACGGTCGCCACGCAGGTCGGCTGGCGCGCGCTAGCGCAGCGCCGACTGGTTCCGTCCGAAGTGTTGGCTGGACAAACGATAGACTGTCGGGATCAAACTTCTCACCTCCCAAATCTCGCCCTTTTGCCACCTACGCGCGATAACGGACCCATTGCGTCGGGCTCTGCCGTGCTCCTGGGGCGGTAGACGGCGGAGAGGCAGAAATAATACGCCGCCGAGGTCTCCGGAGGCTCCACCGGCGATCAGAGCGGCCCAGGCGTAAGATATCGGACCAGGCGGCGCGGCTTCGGGCGCTAGGGCAAGCGCAATGACAGAAACTTGCCTCTACGCGCTTCCGATTAAGGGCTGAGCGCATTCATGTCGACGATGCACCTGTCTCGATCCACATCAGCCTCAGAAATTTGACAGAGCAGGGCCTTGGGTTCTCCTAGCTGGGGCTCCAATTCTAGTCTGCGGGGCTCACCCGCTCAGCAAGAATAGGAAGCCTCATGCGCCGAGTTCTCACTTTAGCAGCTGCCTCAGCCTTCGTTCTGGTCCCGGCAGCCTTTACCCATAGTTTCGCCCAGTCGGCCACTACTCAACCACCTCAGAGCAACATAAACGGCGGAGGCAACGCTTCCGGCGGCGGGGGCGCGACCACTGCGGGCGGAGCCACCGTTGGCGCAAATCCCGGCGCGGCGAGTGGTGCAGGGAGTTCATCCGGTTCGAGCGGTGGCGCTGGCGGGGGCAGTAAATAAGAACCAGTTGCCATTGACAGCACTCAGTAGGTCGAGCCCTGAACCCCGCCCACCGGCTTCTAGGCCGGCCAGACGGCGGGGAGGCGGGATAGACGCTGCCGATGTCGATCTGCCTTCTACGTTTCAGCAAGGCCATTGGGTTTCAGTGGGGTCGAGCGGGAAGGGGTATGAGCTCCTGATTTAGCCGTTGGAGCTTTCCTCTGCGATTAGGTGAGCAGAGGTTGCCTAAAGCGCCAACTCCCTAGTTTTTGAGCCCGCTAAAAGCTGCAGGCAGGGCATCGTCTGCCAACCTAAGCGCGATAAGTGCCATTATCGCGCGTAGGGGAGATAGTTGGCACGCCTTTTGCGGGAGGCAGGGGGAGTCTCGTCCCACGGACCATAGTCGCTCCGAACCGGCCGCGTCTCCCGGCGCGACGGCGTGACCCGGATCGTCAGACCGCCTCCTTGAGTTCCTTCGCTGCCCGGAAAGCGATCTTCTTGCTGGCCTTGATCTGAATGACCGCTCCTGTCGCTGGATTTCGCCCTGGGCGGGCCGCCCGGCTTTTGACCTCTAGAATACCAAGGCCATTGATCCTCAAGCGATCCCCCTTTTTGAGATGATCTACCATCAGCTCGACAAGGTTGGTGAGGAGCAGGTTGACCTGCTTCTGGGGCAACTCCTGCTGGTCGGCGATCGACGCCGCCAGATGCTTGGTCGTGACGACAACCGCGGCCTGCGGCTTCAGGGCAGTCCCCGCGTGTCCCTTGGCGGCAGGCGCAGACGCCGCCTTTGTCGCTGCCTTGACCTTAGGCAAGGTCTTGGAAGCTTTTGGTGCTAGTTTTGACCCGGCTTTTGCCGTGGCAGCCTTCAGCGCCATAGCCGATCTCCTAGAAGCATTGGGCAAAAGAGAATCACGCGGCTCGTGAGCCTAGCAAGGCAGATGCAATCGCTTTGGCAAGAGACAATTGGGGAGGAGGGGTAATTTCGCTCAAAATGCGAACTCTGCCGCGGCCTGGAGCACGGTTTCGGCGCCCGCGACTCCCATACCCCCCTTATCGCGCGTGGGAGGGATTAACGGGGCTGCAATCCCTGCATCAAAGCATCCGCCGCACAGGAGTGTAGCAACCTCCAGTCGAAAGTCTCTATTTGGAACCTGCCCGCGTCAGACCCAGAGTGGCAGCCCGATGGGCGGCGATCTCGCGCCTAATACGCTCGTGGGCCAGGAGGTCATATAAATCACTGATCGGGATGCCCAAGCGCCCGGCGGCCTGCTTCGCGGGCAGCCCCTCCTGGTGGACAAGCGTCCATGCCTCCAGCCCGCTCACCAGCCCGACGATTGTGCTCATGGTTGCCAGATAAGGGGATACACCCAGCCATGGAACCCCTCATCCGCGTGTCTGGTTTGCCCGCGAAGAGATCCGTCGAGAATTGTTGACCCAACACAGCGAGGCTGAATTTGGAGCTGCCCCCTAAATCCCCGGACGTGACTCACCCTTAGCTAAGGGTTGGTTATATGGTCGGTTCTATGAGTGGTTCTTATCCTCGGTCCGAGGTTTTGCCTGGACCGGAACGCCGACGGCATTGGTCTGTGGCGGAGAAGCTGGCGATGGTCGACGAGACCCGTGAGGCTGGCGCCACGGTCAGCCTTGTCGCACGTCGGCGCGGTGTCTCACCGAACCAGCTCTTCACATGGCAACGCCTGGCCGAACAAGGGGCTCTGGCAGCGACCCAAGCCGAGGAAGAGGTTGTCCCGGCATCTGCCTTCCGAGCACAGCAGGATATGATCCGCGAACTCCAGCGTCTTCTGGGCAAAAAGACGCTGGAAACCGAGATCTTAAAAGAGGCGCTTGAGGTCGCGACGGACTCAAAAAACGGCCGTTGCGGCTACTGTCGCTGCCACGAGACAGTTCCCGATGACGGCCGTCTGCGAGACCCTCGGCGTTGCACGGTCGAATATCGCGCGCCGCGTCATGCAGGGCCCTTCCAAGCGCCGCGGGCGCCCAGCTCTGTCCGAAGAGCCGCTGCTGAGCGAGATCATGACTGTGATCGCCGAGATGCCGTCCTACGGCTATCCGCGGGTATGGGCAGTGCTGCGCCGCCGGTCCGAAGCCCTGGGCGAACCACCCGCGAACCCGAAGCCTGTTTACAGGCTCATGAAGAAGCACGGCGTTCTCTTGTAGAAACACGCCGGTGGTCAGGAGGAACGCCTGCATGATGGCCGCGTCGCGGTCGAGCAATCCAATATCCGTTGGTGTTCCGATGGTTTTAAAATCGTCTGCGACAATGCAGAACGCGTTCGTGTCGCCTTTGCCCTCGGCTGCTGCGACCGAGAGGCTATGAGCCATGTTGCGACAACGTAGGGCATCAAGGGTGAGGACAGTCCGCGATCTCATGGTCACGGCTGTAGAGCAGCACTTAGGCTACCTCACCGGTTGCCTACGACCATCGAATGGCTCACGGACAATGGCTCGTGCTACACAGCATCCGACACACGTTGGTTTGCACGCGACATCGGCTTTCTTCCTCTACACGCCGATCGAAAGCCCGCAATCCAACGGCATGGCAGAAGCCTTCGTGCGAACATTCAAGCGCGACTATGTCGCCTTCAAGCCTAAGCCGGATGCCGCGACTGTTATCCGATCTCTGCCAGCCTGGCACGAGCATTATAACGCGCTGCATCCGCACCGCGCGCTTGGCTATCGGTCTCCTCGAAAGTTCATCGCGCTCAAAGCCACTTCAACCGGTGAGTCATACAGTCCGAAAATTAGGGGCCAACAACAAAACACACGGTGCGACCGTCACCAGTACACTGATTATGAAACTGTCGGCGATTCTTCGGCTACTCTACGCCAAGGCTTCTGTGATAGAGCTGGACGCTCAATTAGGAACCACGACAGTAGTGCAGCACAGTAGACGATCGGCAAGCATATAGCGAACAAGACAAGAGGTGTGATCTTGTTGCCGGTTAGAAGAATCACCGTCTGTTGAATTGGGAACGCATAGAGGTAGGTGCCGTAGGAGAAGTCAGCATCCCAATCAAGAAGCGGATGCACACCATCTCGCGTCATGCAAAACGCCAGAACAATGTAGGGCGTGAGCAGCATTGCAGCCACGCCTTCAACCGGCATCCCAAGGGGCCGAAGACAGGAGATCAGGCCGATGAGGATCAATGCAACATCCAGCCGTAGGTGTCGCTCGAACCGCCAGAACGCGAAAGCGGCGCCTCCAATAAAATACGGCGCCCAGCGGGTGATCTGAGGCAGGCTGCTCCAGTAAATAACCGGTCGCATAGACTCCGGCGTTACCCAGGTAAAGTAAAAGGCGAGAGCAACTGCAGCTATTAGAACTGGAGGAAAAATGACAGTCCGACAGAGGGCGATATGACGTGATCCATAAAGCGGCAATAGGAGATACATCAAAAACTCTGCTGGGAGCGTCCAAAGCGATCCGTTCACGGCCACCGGGAAAGGGGTATGCGCAAAGACGCCAGGCAGGTTGAACCTCGGGGCGAGCAGGATATTCCAGAGATATTGCCGCGTCTGGAGACTGTCGGCATAGTCACCGATGCTTAACGTGGTTACTGAAGGGCCCAGCAGGGTTATCGTCAGAATGATGACCACGGCAAGCGCCGGGAGTATCCGCAGGCATCGGCGCTCCAGATAGCGAAGGATATGGGGGTCCGAGTTCCAGCTTTTGCAGATTAGATAACCGCTAATCACGAAGAATATGCGGACAGCGTAGGCTGCGATTCCTGTGTCATACCATATTACGCTCCCACCCTTGCCCAACAGATCGAACGAGTGCCCATAGACAACCATTGTTGCAGCCAAAAGCCTGGCAATGTGAAAGTTGTTTTTATGCTTCATGAGTGAATTCAATTTTTTGCGTTTGTGTAGGATGCGAGCGTCAAGCTGATCAGGCAACCCCCTGCTCGCGAGCCTTGACGCGAGGCGGTCGCTCGGAACCAGCGTCTGCCTTACCCTTAAGCGGGACGGTCTGGAAGGCAACGGGCGAGCCTCAACAAGAAGTTTCAATGTCGTTTAACGATATCAATCTCAGTCCGCGGACAACGGAGCACGTATTCAGCTTTACATGGACGGCCTTCGAGGCTCTATACATAGATCGTATCGCGTGGAGCATGATCACCGATTATTAGTTGCGGCGACAAGCCGCTACTGAAGAGGCGAGCGTATGCGGCATCTTGCCCTTGAGCAACGTCGATGCCAATACCAGCGGTGCACCGAATAGGCCAACTTGACCTTCTTCTACTAATTTCGCACACTCTTTTAACGGCGATGCCACCCAGAATCATGTGCAAGCTAAGGTATTTCTGGACAGGAAGCTTGGAATACCAATGCTATGTGATCAGGCGGTATTTCATAGTATAGGATAGTTGACGTTGGGTGAGATATTCGAGAGGGCAGTGGTGGACGTGCCGCTGGCTTGGACTGGTGAACGGCTCACTACGACGGCAGGTCCGCAGGTCGAGATTGAGCATCTCCATCGCTATTTTCTAGCCCGTGCCTTGTGCCGAGACTTAGACGTACTCGATGTTGCTTCAGGCGAAGGCTATGGTAGTGCTTTCCTTGCCCAGACTGCGCTGTCGGTCATCGGTGTCGAATTGGATGCCAAGGCTGTCGTTCACGCCCAGACCACCTATGTCGCACCCAATCTGCGCTTCATGGAAGGTGACGCTCGCCATCTTCCACTAATGGATGCTTGCGTGGACGTGGTTGTCTCTTTTGAAACGATAGAACATTTCTACCACCACGATAGCTTTCTGGCCGAGGTGCGCCGCGTGTTACGGCCCGGCGGCCGCTTTCTGCTCAGTTCCCCGGAGCGCGACGTCTACTCTCCTGCCGGCACCCCTCCAAACCCGCACCATGTGCGGGAACTGACAAGAACCGAATTACTTAGCTTGCTGCGCGGCAGCTTCGGCCATGTCTTGCTACAAGGGCAACGGCCACTGCTTGGCTCGGCTCTTGTGACCGAAGGGCCTCTGTCTGCGGGCGTGCAAAGGTTGCCGCTCACGTTTGAACGCCGCGGTCCTAACCGATTTGAAGGATCCGAGGGTCTTTCCCGCCCCGTCTATCTGGTCGCGGTAGCCTCGGACGCGCCGATCGAGAACGTGCCCGACAGCCTCTACATCGAGAGCAGCGCGATTGAGGAGGCGCTGGTCCAATTACCCATAGCGCGCGATGAAGCCCAGCGGGCCACCACAGCTCTTGTCAAGGCTGGAGAGTTTGCTCGACATCTCGAAGCCGAACTCGAGGCGCGCGATCGCGAGTTACCGGATTTGCGGGATTATGCTCGACATCTCGAAGCCGAACTTAAGGTGCGTGACTGTGACCTAGCGGAGGTGCGGGAGCATGCTCGACATCTCGAAACCGAACTGGGGGTACGTGACCGTAACCTAGCGGAGGTGCGGGAGCATGTTCGACATCTCGAAACCGAACTGGGGGTACGTGACCGTAGCCTAGCGGAGGTGCGGGAGCATGCTCGACATCTCGAAGCCGAACTCAGGGTACGTAACCGTGACCTAGCGGATCTGCGGGATCACACCCGACATCTCGAAGCTGAACTCGCAGCTCGTGACCGCGGCTTGGCGGAAACGGGAGCGTTACTTGTCGAAGCAAGGCGCTTAGCGAAAGTAATGACGTCGCAACAGGACAGCACGATCGCTGCACTTGCCGAAGCAAGGCGCATAGCCGAAGAAAAGCAGGCGGAGTTGACACAAGTAACTTCCTATCTCCGCCATGTCGAGGCCAATTATGCTCAAGCCCAAAACGCAGTGAACGCTGGAGAAGATTATGCCCGTGAGCTAGAGGCCGAACTATCGCGCTCGCAGGCCGAGTTGGCGAGCTCGCAGACCGAGTTGGCGCGCTCGCAGATCAATTCGGCCGTTTTAAGCAACGACCTCCTGAAGGTAAGTGCTGAACACTACGCACTGGTAAGCTCAAGTTCATGGAGAATTACTCGGCCCTTGCGCAACGCCTTCGTTCGTCGCCCCAAAACGGGGCGTGCCCTGCGGCGGGCGGCGAAACTCATCTGGTGGACTACGACGCTGCAGCTTCCAAGTCGCATCGCAGCTAGGCGGAGGGCGTCAGCCACACACCAGCCTGTTCTTACGTCCTTGCCAGAGCTCAAAGCTCTCAAAGCGGATACTGATCCGGTTTACGCGCAACTTGCCGACGGAGGCGCTCCTTCCGCGGCGCTAACTGCTTCCGAGACTGACGGGGACGGACTGGTCGCTGCGCATGCGGAGCTCGAATCTCGCGAACCAGAGACTACCCCGGCCCACGTGGAACTCACCGACGAAAGCACTCTTTTGGACACGCCTCGCGGGATTGAGACCGATGAAAAAGGGCTGTTTGCCGCGCACGCACGGGCGGAGCTAATGGACTTTCTTCTGTCGGGCGAGCGGCTCGTAGTTCCCACCTACGAGCATCCGGAAATCTCCGTCGTCGTAGTGCTGTGGAACCACGCCCACCTGACGCTACGTTGTGTGCGAGCACTGCTTGGCCAAGGCAGCGCATCGATGGAAATAGTGCTTTTCGACAACGCGTCATCTGATGAGACGGTGGATTTGCTGGCCCGAATCGACGGCGCCCGGGTGCTACGGAGCGCCAGCAACCAAGGCTTCCTGATCGGCTGCAACACGGCCGTCGCCGCCTCGCGTGGCCGGGTCGTGCTGCTACTCAACAGTGACGCCTTCGTGCGCGTCGGCGCGCTTGAGGCCGCATTGGCTGCTCTCAATGCAAATTCTGAAATAGGTGCGGTCGGCGGCAGGCTCATCCTTCCCTCAGGCAGACTTCAGGAAGCAGGAAGTATTGTTTGGTCCGACGCAAGCACCCATGGCTACGGACGCGGTCTCCCTCCAGAGGCAGGGGAGGCGATGTTCCGCCGCGACGTGGACTATTGCTCTGGTGCATTCCTGATGACCCCACGCGCGGTTTGGGATCGCCTTTGCGGCTTTGATGAAATTTTTATCCCAGCTTACTACGAGGAAGCCGACTATTGCATGCGCTTGCGTGATCTAGGCTACCGCGTGGTTTATGAGCCCTCCGCCGTTATAGATCACTATGAGTTCGGCAGTGAGGAACGGCAGGGTGACGCCTTGATCGTATCACAGCGTAACCGCAAGCTGTTCCGCTTGCGTCACTCGGCCGCGCTTCGACAGCGCCACCTACCTCCCGCGCAGGCCAACATGCTTGCCGCGCGGCAAAGCTCCAAAGGTCTCGGACGGTTGCTCGTTATCGACAATGAGCTGCCGCTCGCAGCTCTGGGATCTGGCTATCCAAGGATGCGCCGGCTTCTTGCGGAAGCCGTCTCCCTCGGTTGGTCCGTGACGTTCTTTCCACTGCATCGCCCGCACGTAAATTGGCAAGAGGCGCGGGCCGAACTCCCCTGGGATATCGAAGTGGCGGCTGACCGGGGCGCAACGGAGCTTGGGTCATTTCTTGCGGAACGTCAGGGATACTATGACGTTATCCTTGTCAGCCGCCCGGATAACATGGCCTTGGCAAACGACGCATGGCGGGATCGTCCCCATGTGATCGGCGGTTGCCACGTGGTTTATGATGCAGAAGCGCTGTTCTGCACGCGCAGCATACTACAGGCCGCTGTCGAGGGGCTGCCACCTCCAGACACCGACGCCCTCATTTCAGCCGAAGTTCGTTTGGCCTATGGCGCGGACGCCATTATTTGCGTGAGCCAGGCAGAAGCCGAAGTCTTCCGGTCTCGTGTGCTGACACCAGTTCATGTTCTTAGCCACCCAACCGACATTTTGGCTGATACCCCGGAGTTTTTGCAACGTGACGCATTCCTCTTTGTCGGACGACTGCTTGAGCGGAAAACACCAAACTGGCGTGGCCTGGCGTGGTTTATCCACGAATGTTGGCCACTCATTCGCCTCGCTCTGCCAACTGCCACGTTGCAGGTGGTCGGGCATCTGCATGCCGACCATGCCGAGCTTGAGGCTCCAGGCGTTCATCTCCTTGGTCCAGTGACGGATTTGCAGCCGCTATATAACAGCGCGCGGCTCTTCATCGCTCCGATTCGCTTTGCCGCGGGCATCCCAATCAAGATATTGGAGGCGACCGCCGCTGGCCTTCCCACGGCGGGGACACGCTTGATGGCGCGCCAGCTTGAATGGACGCCAGGGGTCGAGATGGTGGCGGAGGACGACCCCGCGGCTCTCGCCACCGCTACCATATCGCTCTACCAAGATGCTGCGCTCTGGGGCCGCTTGCGCATGGCTGCAAAGGACCGTTTGAGGCGGGACCACAGTGCTGACTCATTTCGTGCCGTATTGCGAGCACTTCTTAATGGCGAGCCGCCCTCATCCACGCCAGACACGACGGCAAATCGGCTACCGGCGGTAGGGCGTAACGAAATATCAGATCACGAGTGTTCGGAAGCCGCATCGGCTCCACACGAGCGGGTTGCCACTGAAGCCAAGACCAGCGCGCCCATGGTTCTTGGGTTCGCCATCCATCAGGCGGACAGCGATGAGGACGCCCATCGGGTCGCGCGCGTTAACGAATTTTGGGCAGGCGAAAATCCAACGTGGTCTGGTGAAGCCAAGCAGTGGATGTCTCACCCAATGGTGCAGGAGCGGATCAATCTGCGAGCTTCCGGTCATCCAAATATCGATGCATACGCTCATCTGAAGACCAAGCTCCTCATGCTCGGATGGACCCTACCCGTCGCCCGGGCGGCATCGCTATGTTGCGGCGAAGGGTCGCTCGAGCGCGAGCTGGTGAAACAGGGATATGCAAAATCCGTAATTGGATATGACCTTGCGAAGGAGGCGATCGAGAAGGCGCGGACGATGGCTAAAGCAGAAGGATTGACGGGCCTTACCTACGAAGTGCGTGACTTAGAGCATTTTGGTCTAGGCGAGACCGGCCTGGACATCGTGTTTGCGCTTTCGGGGTTGCACCATCTGGCGCAGCTGGAGGAGACCTTCAACGCGGTCCACAAAGCCCTGCGATCAGGTGGCGTCTTCCATATACATGAGTATGTTGGGCCTGATCGCTTCCAATGGACAGATAGACAAATTCACGAGATTAATTCCTTTCTGGATCGCCTGCCCGATCGCTATCATCGGCTTCCGGATGGCACCTCCAAGCCGCGGGTACGCCGGCCAACAATTCAGGAAATGCTGGATACCGATCCGTCGGAAGCCATACGGTCCTCGAAGATTGAACCGCTATTGGCTGAGCGCTTTCATATTCTTGAGCGCCGAGAATTGGGAGGGACGCTTCTGCACATGGCACTTTCCAACATCGCGCAGAATTTTGATCCGGACGATGCCGACGACCGATTCTGGATCATGGATTTGTTTGATTTGGAGGATCGCTTGATGGAAGAAGGAGTTTTAACGAGCGACTTCGCCGTAATAACGGCACAGCGCGCCTAGCCATCCGTCGCGATGTATAACATTGTCTGGTTCAGCTCCATGTAGCTAGTTCGCAGGCTTTAGTGCGGAGAAATTCATTCCCGGTGAGGAACGCGGCAGATATCGGATCCCATCCGCCCCTGCCAAATCCTATGCTATGACCATGGTGCTTTCGACTGGTCGGGTGGATTTCCTGCGGAACGGCGCGGCGCGTCCGCCTCAAAGACAGCGCCCGGAATCATCGATAGTTTGTTTATATTAATGAAATCAGTGTGAAGGAGCATATCCCTCACACATGCTGCATTTGGAAGCCAGAATACTGTTGGGTCGAATGTTGGGTTCTCGGCTGGTCCACTTTCGATCCCAAATGGATGGAACCGCGCAACAGACAAATCTCCTAGTGCTTCATCCTCGTAGTTCGCCGTCTGTAACAGCAGTTTGCCACTGCAAACGCTCGCAATCTTTTCGAGAGCTAATATGGGATGCCGTAGATGATAGAGTACACCGAAAAACATAACGAGATCGAACGTTCCGAATGTTCGCGGGCTCAGATCGTATACGTTCGTTAGAAACGCAACGGCCTTGGACTCCAGGGCAGTTCGGCAAATGTTAAAGCGGCGGATGGAATCCGGGAAAGAATCGACGGCAATAACCTCGCTCGCACCACGCCTTTCGGCTTCGAAAGAGAAGAAACCTTCAGCGCAGCCGATATCAAGCACACGCATTCCATGCATATCGTCGGGCAATCCGTAATACGGTAGTTTTTCAGTTCTCGGTTTTGACCATCCAGGAGTTGTAAGATTGTGAGGAAGTTCGATTTGGTGGAACCAGTAGTCTTCCTTGGCGACTTGTGCTTCCAGCCAGCTTTGATGCGTGATCATGAGCCACTTTCATTGCTTTCACGAGAGCTTCCATCTCGTCAAATTTCAGACTATCCTATCCTAATGGACGGACGGCCGATGTGCCAATCTAGATTCTGGGTCTACTGCCGCGTCCCGCAATTGCTGGGCCCGTACGGGATCCGCCCGGTATCCCGACCTAGCCCCAAACCGGTCTAGGTATTTGGCGAGCGACCACCGGCAGTACTTCGTACTTGGAGAGGAGAAGATCAGGATCGTGCAGGATGGCTCGCGCGAAGAGGCGAGCACTTCGGAGTTGTGTCAGCGAGCGACCTCGAGCCGGCTTCTGAACCCGTTTGGGTTGGCCATGAAGGCCGGGGTGGCGGCGGCGCATGGTTGAAAGCCGGTGCGAAGCTTGGCCGTCCGGAGTACCCGTTTCTAACAAAAGAGGTTCCCCGGCACAACTTACGTCGTTCTCTGCGCGCGTCGAACACCGCCGAGCCGTTCGCTGCGTGCGGAGGATGCGGCCTTAGTGACTTAAGCGATCAAGACGCTTCCGGACGTAGTAGTCGTTGCGATCTCGGCATGGTAGTTCAAAAACACAAAGGGGTTACGAGTTGAGGCAACTGATCTCGGTGCATGTAGCGAAGGCCGGAGGGACTTCATTACGCGCTATTCTAAAGACCGGCTATGGTGATAGCTATTTAGACGATTATGCAGACAATCCAGCGGACCCACTTAGCCAGCGGACTCTCGATCCGGATCGTTATATGTCGCGGACACTGCAAATGCCTAGCGGTGTGCTATGCATTCACGGACATTTCCATCCTGGGAAATACCGCGCCTCCGGAGAGGAAGTTCTGTTTACGATGTTACGTCACCCAATCGCGAATATGATCTCTATATATTGGTTCTGGAAAACACTGCAGTGCAGCAGCGATTCACTTCATTCGTATTTTATTAGCAATCAATTGACAGTTATTGAGATGGCCAAACTTCCCTTGCTGCGCCATCTGTTTACTGAAACCTACTTCGGGGGCTTTGACATGCAACGATTCAATTTAATCGGCGCGCACGAAACTCGTCAAGCTGCGTTGTCAAAGCTTTCCGGACTAATTGAGGTGCCGCTTAAAGTGCAAGCTCACGAGAACATTACCCCGCAGACTACTGAACGTCATGAAATGGAGGCGGATCCCGTGATCAGGCGTGACCTAGAAGACATCCTGTCCGCTGATATTGAGTTCTACGAGCGGTTTGTCACTTGACATACAGGTCTTGGAAGGTCGAAAAGCGGGAGAAGGTAAAAGCGACGAGAATTGTGTCCCAGTTGTCATAATCTACAGAAGCGAGTATTACTGCAGTAGGTTCCTTGTCCTCCTCAAAGTATGACCTCTGATGTGACAATGGAACCCTTTGCCGAACTCCTTGATGATCCCTGAGCTTCTGCAGCAGAAGCGATGACCTGCTATCTGCGTTGGGCTATGAGGGTGGGACGACTATGTTCAACGCCGTCGTGTTTGGCCCAGGCGGGAACGATCGTGACTTCAAACCCGACATTCGCGAAGACCCGTTTATACAAGCCGAGAGACAAGGTCCACCAGGTAAAGTTGTTGGTTGAATTGTCCCAGCTGTTTGCCGTCGACATAGTAAGTGTGTCCTCCATATAGATCGGCGTGTAAGCAATGATCACCGCTTCACGGGCGAGTTGTGTAAGCGACCAGATCACGCTGACTGGATCAGAAAGATGCTCCAAAATCGCGCCCGCGAGAACAACATCGAACCGATTCTGCCAGTACGGCAGAGCTGAAAGGGGGGCGTAAACAACGCTGGATTTGCTGTTGTTCTTGTGCCAACCATACCAGAACCCATTTTTCTGACGCTCAAGCCAGGCATCGGTGGCGGCGTCAAATGCTACTCGATCTTCATGGTAGGGTTTCCCCCTAAAGTGGAGCTGACAATATTCTGACCCATTCCTACTTTCCAAAGCCGTTACCTTTGCTCCTGCCTCTTCGGCAGAAAACGTGAGAAAGCCAGAGGCTGTTCCCACGTCGAGCATTGTCTTTCCATAAATGGGATAGTTGCCGATGTATTCGGTAAATCTTCCCCGGATATCCCATGGTCCTTTAACGCTTGAACCATCGGCGAAGTCCATGCAGTGATAAAAGATACACTCTTCGAAACTTGGCAGAGTGCGTGGCATCACAGGATCGAATAACGCCGAGGAGATCATAAGTCACCCGCATCTTTAACATCTAGTCGGGGTTGGTCAGCTAGCCAGTCCGTGAGGACGTATACCTCGACATACTATAAAGTATCCGATATCGCCAGTGCGGTTTGCCGCAATCGTTGATCGCTCAGGCTTGAGGCGACTGACACTCATTTTTGTGATGCTGATCGAGGACGTACGCCGCTTTGACCATGAGCGGCACAACTTGGATGACCTCCCGTTCTTCCCAGCCAGCGTGGTCAAAGGCTGCGATAGCCTCGTCGGCATCACTGCTCAGAAAGCTAACTCGTTGACCGCCGCGAGGCTCTGGACAAGAGCCTTTTCGAGTTCTGTGCAGGTCAATTGCGCCAAAGTCCCCAAGTTGCTATCCGGCGGGGCCGCCATTCCTCTATCGTCACCGCAAGCTCAAGATCAGCAAGGCATGATGGCAAATTTGCAATGCTTTGCAGCGAGGGCAGGATTTGGATGACACCCACGTCTCTATTCGATAATTTAGGCATCCTAACGTTGTTGCGTATCATTATAGCTAAATTACTATACTTGATAGCAGGAAGCACTCGTGCTTACCTATTGCCCCTCAATTAAAGGGCGGTGCTACACCACCGCCAAGTTTAGGGAAGAAACGTCCAAGTAAGCGGCGCATACGCAGTGCCGCATCAGCAGGGTACGGCGTGACGCCCGCTTTTTAGCCCGCACGATTGGGGATGCCTGTCCAGACGAAACGCAACATGACGAACCTTAGCCCGGTGCGTTCTGAAGTGGGCTGAATGTTGTTGCGGAGTATACAACTGCGTCACCGTGCCCTAGCGCGCCGGCGGCGGTGTCGAACTAGCGGAGTAATCAGCATGGCGTATTGCTAACCAGATGACGACCCTTCTGCGCGCAGCCGAAGTTATAGCCGTACTCGCCATGTTCTTTGGCGTCTTGGTGAGTTTGTGTTTCGTGGCCGTGCGACTGATCGAGAAATGGGAGGACGAGCGATGACCCCCGGTGCGTGACCCTGTCCTACTGCGGCGCCATAGCCGCCACAGCGACGGATGCTTTTGCAAGGGGTCAAGCCGCCACCATGGCCTCCACCAAGGTAACCTAGGAGACCGGGCCTTCTTACACGATCGCCTCTGGCTTGCGTCAAACCCGCAAATTGTGAGCAATGGGCTGCCTTCAAGAGTTTCCCGACAGCGGTCGGGATTGACCTTGCTTGACAAAGACCCCGCTTGAGGTCGTCCAGGCTCTCCATCTTAGTGGGGATTTTATAAGCAGTTAAGAAAAATGCTTGCGAGCTCTATTGCACGGACGAAAATGGTTGTACATGTAACTTGCAGGTGCTGCTACTCTTTCATAACCACTTTCCAGGTGGGTTACTGTCCCACCGGGCATCAGCTTCAAGGTGGCGGCGCGTTACCCTGATACCGACATGTCTCCGCTTCAGAGCGGACTTCGCTCCATATTTTGGCTTGACTCCGGAAATAATAGCGGTTGGAGCGCCGTGCTAGACAAACAATGTTTTATTATAGAAACAGTAGAGGGAACTTTGCTTGCAAGTTTGCCAGAGGCTCTGGCTTTGCTCTGCAGCGGTAGGCTTCTCGGTTTCGACGGCGTCGCTGCACATCAACGCCATGCGTTGTTCCTGTTCCTCTGCCAACTCGGCGCTCTGGCGCTCATCTTGGCGGGCGAAGATTACGCCACCGAGGATGACGACTCCTGGCTCGGGCTTGATGACGCGCAGGCTTGGCGGCGGAGGCTTGTAGCGCTCACACCTACTTGCGCCGAGACGGCTTGGTCTTTGGTCGTCGACAATCCGGCAGAGCCCGCCTTCCTGCAGCCGCCAATACTGCAAAACCTGGATCGCTACGAGGTCATCGGGCGGACGCCAGATGAGATCGACCTGCTGGTCACCGCCAAAGCACATGACCTTAAGCCTGCACGTGCCGGCCGCCCGGAGTCTCGGCACTGGATCTTCGCGCTGATCAGCCTGCAAACGCAGCAGGGTTATTCCGGCCGCGGCAACTTCGGCATCGCCCGCATGAACGGTGGCTTCGCAAGTCGACCAATGCTGATGCTGACTCCGAGCCAGGACCTGCCGACCCGGTTCCGGCGAGGCGTTCAGGCGGCGCTTGCCGCACGGCGTGCGGCACTGGATCGAGACTACAGCCTCTTTCGCGATCAGGGTAAGGCACTCCTTTGGCTGGAGCCCTGGGATAAAGAGGCCAGCCTGCCGCTCCGCGAGCTTGATCCATTATTTATAGAGGTCTGCCGCCGGGTCCGGTTAAGGCGGCCTGAACCGGGCGGGCAGATTGTCGCTCGCGGTCGCTCTAGCAAGGTGCAGCGCGTCGACGCCAAAGCGGCGAAGGGCGATCTCGGCGACGCTTGGATTCCGATTGCCGTGAAGGACGGTGCGGCGCTGACAATCGGCGCTGGCGGCTTTGACTATCGGCGGCTGCAGCGCGTAATTGCGACGGAGGATTTTACCAAACCCGAGGCCTTGAAGACGCGCGAGGATGATCCCGGAGAACTTTGGCTACACGCGGCTGTTCTGGTGCGGGGTCAAGGTAAAACGGAAGGTTTCCACGAACGCTGGCTGCGGATGCCGGCGGAGATGCGCAAACCTGGTGGGACACGGACCAGCGGCAAGATCAGCCGCGCCATGATTGCCGATGCTGATGGGGCCAGGACGGCGCTGCGCATCGCTCTGCTGACCTTCCTGCAAGGCGGCCCGGACAAGCTTGACTTCAAGGACGAGCGACCGCGCGTTTGGCTCGATGCGCTTGAGCAGAAGATCGACGGCATTTTCTTCGCGCATCTCTTCGCACGCCTATCTCCGGGCGACCCCGAAAGTGAGGCTGGCTGGCAGAAGGATCTTGGCCGCAAAACGCGCGCACTGTTCGAGGAGGCAATCGAGCGACTGACGGCTCCTGAAAGCCGGCGCGAACGAGCCCGAGCCCGAGCCTCCTTCACCTTCACCGGGCTCATGCGCAAGGCCGGGCTTATGGCCGTTCCGAACAAGCCTGAAGAAGAGGAAGCAGCAGTATGAGCGACGCCACAAGCGCCCTACTTCCGGCACCGAGACTCGGTGACGTAGTCAGCCATCTTGCCCGGCTGCTTGATACACGTCGCAACGAAGGCGCCCTGTCACCGGGTGACCTCGCCGAACTTCGCCGAATGAAGCCCACAACCGGCGACCTGCCTCCAGCTCTGTGGCGGCTTCTGACATCAAAGGATCTCACTGGCGTGCTGGTGCCCAAAGAGGATCATGAGCGCGCCTTCGCGGTGCTGATCGGCACGATGGCGCAACCGGGCGTGCTAGGCCCCAATCCGCTACCGATTGGCCGTGCACTCGCGGAGGCTAACTACTCCGAACAGCGGTTCGTCCGGTTACTTCGCGCAAACTGCTTGAGCGACATAGCGCAGGAAGCGCGGCTTGCCGTCCAGTGGTGCGCCAGTCATGGCAAGCACCTGCTGTTTGGACGCGCTGGCTGGGATGACGGCTTTGGCGGCTTCATCATCAATGCCGCCCTCAGTCGCGCCACGGCAAGCCGCCATGCCCACGCAATTGCTCGTGACTTTTTTCGCCAAGACACGCGTGAAGCGCATGAAGAAACTGCAGCGGAGCCAACACCTTGAAACCCGACACGTTGTTTCTGCAAATCCATGCCCTCTCCCCCTTTGCCGGCGCGCTTCTAAATCGCGACGATGTCGGCCGGGCCAAGCGCCTGCCTTACGGTGGCGAAACCCGCACCCGCGTCTCCTCGCAATGCCTAAAGCGGCACTGGCGCGATGTAGCCTCGGATTGGTCATTGGCCAGCTTCGACGATCCTGCCACCGGCACGGACACACCCACCACGGTGCGATCCCGCAAAATCTTCTCGCGTGAAGTCGCCAAGCCCCTAGTTGAAATGGACGGGTTTCAGGCAACGGATGTCATCACAGTGCTTGAGGCGCTCGTTGCCGCATTGCTCGGCGAGAGCAAGAAGGCCAAGTCCGAAAGGGTCCCAGCTAGCAAGAAGTCTGCCTCGATGCCTACCCCTGTTGCATCCTCATTAGATGAGCAGCTGCGCGTGCTCGACACCAACCAGATCATCGTCCTTGGCCGCCCGGAGATCGCCTTCATACGGGCGATCGCCACCGAGCTACTTCTTCAGCAGCCAAACGATGTGGATGCAGCGGTTAAAGCCTATCTCAAGCAGAAGCAAACTACTGAAAATCTTGCCGCACTGCGTCTCGCTTCTGGCATCGATGCTGCACTCTTTGGCCGGATGGTGACGTCTGATATCTTTGCACGCGGCGACGCGGCGCTGCATGTCGCCCACGCGCTAACCGTGCATGCCGAGGAGGCCGAGCCGGAATATTTTGTCGCAATCGATGACGTGACGCGTGAGGCCGGCGAACTCGGCACTGGCCTCATTCAGACCACGGAGCTCACGAGCGGGTTATTCTACGCCTATGTCGTTGTCGACGTGCCAAAACTTGTGTCCAATCTGGAAGGCGTGGACGAGACGGCGTGGCGCGAGGCTGATCTCCGCCTTGCCACCAAGGTAGTCGAGCGGCTGATCCATGTGGTCGCAACGACTTCACCCGGCGCCAAGCTCGGCTCCACCGCGCCCTACGGCTATGCCGATTTGCTGATGGTCGAAGCCGGCCGGCGTCAGCCGCGCTCGTTGATGACAGCGTTCCACAGGCCTGTCGATCGAGGGGATGCGCGCACAAAGGCCGTGGCCGCGCTCGGCCGGCACATGGGTGCCTTCGATGCAATGTATGGCGCAGAAGAAGAGCGCCGGGTCGCCTCTCTGCTCGATGTCTCGGCAATCCCGGCGCAGATGGAACCGCGATTGACAGGCCTTGCACGTTGGGCAGCCGCACGGCTGACCGAGCCGGCGAAGGCCGCATGACGCGGTTCCTACTGCTCCGGCTGGAGGCACCGATGATGGCATTCGGTGGGACGCTCGTCGACGCTATCGGACCCACCCGCAGCTTTCCTGGCCAGGCGCAAGTCTGCGGCCTACTGGGCAACGCGCTAGGCTATCGCCATCAAGATGCTGACCGGCTGGAGGCGCTCCAGGCTCGGCTACGTCTGGCTGCTGTATTGATAGAACCTGGAGAGCGATTGCGCGATTATCAGACCGTCGACCTCGGCCAATCCCATCTGGTCGACACAGGATGGACCACGCGCGGAACCGTCGAAAAGCGGGCTGGCACCTCAGGAGAGAGCACACATATCCGCCAGCGCTGGTATCTGGCTGATGCCCGACTGCTAGTGGCGCTCACGCTGGAGCCGGAGGCCGTGGAACCGACGCTGGATGCGCTGCACGATGCGCTGCTCTACCCAACTAGGCCGCTGTTCATCGGCCGCAAAAACTGCCTTCCAACTGCGCCTATCGCTCTGGGTCTGGTCGAAGCGGTGAATGCACCGGCCGCCCTCAAGGAAGCCGTGGTACGTCTGGCGCAAGCCGATGCACAGCTGGGGGGACGCCGGCATTGGCAGGCTGAGCCTGCCGCTATCGAACTCGACGCGAGACTGCTGCCTCAGGTTGAGAACGCGTGTGATCCTGTCGAGCGGCTAGTCGATGGCCGTGACTGGCACAACCAGATGCACACGCGGGAACGTGCCGTTGTGCGTCCAACGCGAGCCCTGTATTATGACATTATATCTTCTGCATCTGCCGATCAAACCTAGGATGCTGTGGCAGTGCAGCCGTGACGCTCGATTGGCCGATGATCAAAAGGCCGCAGACGTCGGGTACCTCATTCATGGCTTGTTCAAGCGCCTGGCTGAAACACCGCCTGCCCCATTCGAACTCCAGAATACGCCCAGCAGTTCCAACAGCGGAGTGATGCCGGTGCTCGCCTATAGCAGCGGCGACATCGCTGCGTTTCGGGCCGAGGCCGAGGAACGAAGGGATGCTACAGGGCTGTCGGCGATCGACTGGTCGAATGCCGCCAGCAAACCGATGCCCGACCTCGCCGCGGGGCACCTGCTGGGTTTTCGGGTGCGGGTCTGTCCGGTCGTGCGGATCGGCCGGCACCATCCGCGCCTGCAATCGGGGGCTGAAGTAGACCCCTATTTTGCTTTAGTGCAGCGCCGGATCGGCGAGAAAATGCCCAACGAGCCCAATGCCGATCCTTCGCAGGCTTTGCGGCAAGCTGTCATTACCGAGCTACCGCCGCGTGAAACGATCTATCGGGAATGGCTTGAGGCGCGCATCGGCGATGCTGCTCGGATAACGGCGGCGCGACTGGTCGCACATCGTGACGCCACGTTATGGCGGAAGGGCAAGCCTAAGCCTGGGCCTACGGCACGTATGTATGATGGGCTTCGCCCAGGACACGGTCGTCGTAGTGCCATTGGGCGGCGCGAAGCAGTCTTCGAGGGCAGACTACAGGTGGCTGATACTGCCGGATTTGCTGCGTTGCTCGCGCGCGGGGTTGGCCGGCATCGCGCCTTTGGCTTTGGCATGCTGTTAGTACGGTCTGTCGCCGATGCTAAAGGGTAGGCCGATGGCTTTCCAAGCGCCCGCTGTGCCGGGGAGACAGACGAATCTGACAGTTGAACAACTCCATGTTGGGTGAAACACGTCGAACCCTGTTCGACCTTGAGGGTATTGATAGTCACCGCGAGGCGTAGGGTCGTCGTCAATCACTTGAGCATTGATAATTTAACAGGATCAATTAATTAAGCTGCAGAGAATTCCCCCGTTCCCGCGGGGATCGACCCCTGTCACTGGACTGGCGGCGAAGTTTCTTACAGGCTTCCCCGTGCACGCGGGGATCGACCCGAGCATGATCTAACGTTTTTTACTGACAAGCTCACGATAGCTTTGCGAGAAAGCGAAGCTCTTTGCCCGCACCCTCCCGCTGAGCTTCCTCCAAATCGGCGCGTAGCGCTATCCGCATGCTGTTCGATTGGTTGGTCACCGGCCGAGTGCTTGCTACCAACCCGGCCCATGCCGTCCGCGGCCCGAAGCACGTCAAACGCGGGAAGACACTGGTGCTGACGCGGACCAAGCCCGCGAACTGCTGGACAGCAGCTTCAGGTGCCGCAGCAGCCAGATTACCTCGATGTTCCGAAGGGTTTCGGCCTACAACGGGCAGCTTTTGCGGCTCGCGGGCGTGCGCGATCCGCTCCGGCAAGTCTGGCCTCGCGAGGGTGATGCCATACAGGAAGCGCAGTGCGCAGACGGTCTGGTTCAGCGCCGGCCACGACATCCCACCGGCCACCAGGTGAACCTGAAAGGCGCGGACTGTCCTCCAAATCGAGCTTCTCCGGCGATCGGCCAAAGAACCGGCCGAATTTGGCGACGGCGTGAACGTAGGATCGCTGAGTTGCCGGCGACAGATTGCGAACCGTCATGTCATTCCGATTTCGTCTCGTAATAAGGAGTGCTGTTCACGGGTCTGACTGCTGTCGCGAGTTTGCTCATAAGATATGATGCACTCTACTCTTCCCTTCCTTCTGGTCCCCAAAGCACGACCCAGGTGATGAAGTCGTCACTCATCCCGTAAAACTTGTGCTCGACCCCTGCCGCGACGAATAAAGCATCACCGACCCTGGCTGGCATTCGCTCCCCAGCCCGATCCAGCTCCGCCGTGCCGCTGACAACGATATAGATTTCGTCCTGAGAATGCGGGCTCTGCCGGTCGCTTCCGCGGGGTGCAAAGACCTCCAGCAGCATGGATCCGCGTTTGATAGCGGCAGCGAAAGGCTCCCCTTCCGGCCATTCGACTGTAGATGGCCCTGGTAGCAAGCTCATTATCGCCGTCAGGGATGCTCTCATCAATTTCTTCTCGCAAAATCTGAAACGTGGGTTGAGCAGTGATGGCTCTATGGTTTTATGCCGGCGTCCACGCTGACCATCGTGGCTGCCCTGATGCTTGGACGGCGTGAGTTGCCCAGTTTGAAAGGTAACCAGCTGAAAAAGATCGGAGAAGGTCTCCCGTAGGAAGTTCATGGGTCATTCCTCCTTCGAGGAGGAAAACACCGGATCCGCTAGCTTTTCAAACGAGCTTATGGTTCAGTTCGTATAACTGTTGGTTATGCGAATGGATCATCGTCGCCTTCCGCTAACAGCCTTGCGTACTTTCGAAAGCGCCGGGCGGCTCTTGAGTTTTAGCCGGGCGGCCGATGAGCTTCTGGTTACCCAGGCGGCTGTCAGCCGCCAGATTCGTGATCTTGAATGTCACCTTGGGATTTCTCTTTTCGAGCGGCGCCATCGGCGCGTCATTTTGACCGCTGAGGGGGCCCGCCTGCTCTCGTACGTTACCAAGGGCCTGGACATTCTCGGCGCGGCTGTCCGCGATGCGCACTCAGCACGTCCCTCGACAGTTCTGACGATCAGTGCTGAGCCTGGCTTTGCAGCGTGCTGGTTGGTTAATCGTCTGGAACAATTCAGAGTCATCAACCCCAAAATTGATATTGAGGTTGTCTCTGATCATAGACTGATCGAGTTCCGTGCAACCCGCGTCGAGCTTTCAATACGATTCAGCCCGATCACTCCTGATTGGCCGAGGGTAGAGATTTTTCATCTCGCAAAATGCATTGCCACCCCGGTAGTCGCACCTTCCCTTGCAGCCAAATCACCATTGCTTAGTCTGGAGGACCTCGCGAAGCACACTTTGCTGCACGAGGATGGCCGCGAGTTTTGGTCGATTTGGATGCAGCATGCAGGCATCTCCTCAGTCGATATAGCTCGCGGGCCGCTGTACAATGATCATGCGCTGGTAATGGCTGCAGCGATGCGCGGGCATGGTGTGGCGCTCGGCGATCTTTTGCTAATCCAAGAGGACATCAAAGCTGGTCGTCTGGCAGCTCCCTTTGATCTAAAGGTGTCTTTCGGGAATTATTGGTTGGTTGCACCGAGTTTCGACAAACTTAGCCCTTCTGCCGAAATCTTTGCAGCGTGGTTGCGGAAAAACTTAGAGAAAGACGAATGATATATCAACGGCTGGAATGGGCGAATTGACGAAAGAACCATTGTCGCTAGCTTTAGGACTCATGCAACAGGCGGATCTAGGTCAGCTACAATAAATCAAGAATCCCTCTATAGCGGCGTGCGATGAGATTCCTCAACCGCGTTCACTAAAACCACTGAGTTCATCTACGTTTGCTACTCGAACAACGGATACCCCGCTTGCTTCTGCGGCCATAACGAGGGTTCTAAGTTCTGGCATCCAGGTCTGCTCGACATCCCAGATTGACTGAAACAACGCCTGTGTGGAGGGCATATGCGATATCCCACCGGGTGCATGTACAAGCTTTCCAGACGCCCAGGCGATCTGGCGTTCAGCTGCAAGCCAAAAGTGCATCCACAATGGCATGTCGATCAGAATAATCTTCGTAGCCCGTGCGAGGCGGTTCGGGATGGATGCCTGGCGACCCAGGCCATCTATCACCCAACTATCACTGTCGATTATCTCCGCGTGTTGGCGCTCGTAAACCGTCAGTGGGGCGAGTTGCCACCCCTCTTGCCAAAGCAGGCGATCAATCTCGACGTGGCGTAGGTTCTCGCGTTGAGCGACGATTCGCGCCAAGGTCGATTTACCGCCTCCAGCGTTCCCAATGATGGCGATGCGTTGCATACGTGATCTTACTAAAGGCATTACGCTTGCCAAGCGGCTTTGGCTTGAGGCGCATCATCACTTGCCATCGGCGTACGCAAATCAAGACTTCCTGACGGCAGGTTTGTCTCGGAGCAGGCTCGCTGGTTTTTATGACCAAAATAATCGTATCTGCAGAGAGATCGGGAACCTTATGAACCCAGCCACGCTATCGCGCTGCCGTGGGGATGAGCGATTGCAAGGCGATGCTCTCGCACGCCCGGCCACAAGGTGAGGTGGAGTTCGGGCTTCGCCTCAGCGTGTGCCGGTTCGAAGCGTAGCCAGGCCAGTGGCGATGTCGCTGTGGCCAGATCTCCGGCACGCAAAACGGTATGAGTGATGGCGGCGCGAGCGGTCTCTGGCATGTACTGCCACATGACAGAATGGAACAGCACGGTGGTGCGGCCTTCCGTGAGCTTGTCCAGTCGGGCCTCCACCCAGGAGGCCGCATCGGCTCGCTCGACAATCTGACCGGCCCCACGCGCCATACCAATGGCGCCCTCCAGTCGCGCCAGCCGGTCGCGCTGGTCCGCCCAGACATAGGCTCTGAGACGCAGACGTTGGGCGGGATCCTCGAGATCGATTGGTGCCCTGTCGCAGGCATGGCGCTCCACCACGGACAAGGGCGCGGCAAGAGGTGGCAACGGACCTTGCCAGGCGGGCGCCAGTAACACCGGGCTTGCGGCGTCTCCCCACTCTGCGGCGCCCAGGCGGTACCGGTAATGGTCCCAGAGAAGGTTCAGGCCGGCGCTTGCACCGATTTCCAGCAGATGAAGTGGCAGGCCTGTTGCCTCGGCGATCCGCAGAAACCCACCCAGCAGCACGCCGGACCGACCCACCTCGTTCGTCTGTGGCGGCGATTGGAGGAAATCTCGGATGAAAGCGCTCCGTTCCTCCACAGCGGCCAGCACTGCCGCCAGCAGGGCCGACGCGGCCGGATTATCCTGCGGCGGATAACAGGATGCCAGCCCCGGCTCCGTACCAGAGAGCACCAGGGCATGCAGCGCACCGGCAAACCGCAACGGCAAAGCGTCTGCCACGGGATCACCCGTCCAGGCATCAGCCAGCCGTGCCGTATTGCCATCGGCCGCGATATCATGGGCGAGGACTGACAGCACGCGCGCTGTGACCGGCGAGCCGAGGCTCTCGCACCAGCCGATTTGCTTCTGGAAGGCGCCGAGGATTTGGGTACGCCGGCCCGCTGTTCCCCTGTCTATCACGGAGAGTCCCTAAGTTTGACGGTTCCAGGAGAGAAGAGGCCATTACGAATACCCGGTCCTCCCCCATCCCTTCCATGACCGCGTTTAATAGCCCTTGAGCACCCTGTAGTCCTGTGGCCCTCCAGGGGTTCCGAACGGGCCGGCATCTTCGTTCACCTCGACGCAGGGCCGGTCGCCGGGAGCGCATCGCTCCAGCCGATCCAGCATCCCCGCCTTGACCCAGGAGTCGTTATTGGCCTGCAGCGCGCTGATCTCGCCCTGGAGCTGGGTGATCGTCCCGGTATCCCACCACACCAGGGCGTTGCCCGTCAGCCACCCCAGCAGCACGAGGGTGACGATCAGTGCCATGATCCAGCCGAGCAGCCGCCAGCTCGCCCATAACACCACCCGGCGAAGCGCCGCCTCCGCGCGCACCGCGCTGGCGGTTACGTCCTCCAGCTTGCCCAGCAGTGGCTGCGTCGCAACCTGTACCGCCTCCACCCCCTTTCCAGCCGCCCCGGCAAAACCCTCCGCCACCGCCAGACTGACCGTCGCATGCGTCCCTGCTCGGAGCAGAGCCACTTCCTGCGCGAAGGTCTGCCGCTCACGCGCCAAGGCGGCACGCTCGGCCGCCAGCCCCTCCAGCGCCGCTTGCACCGCCGCCTGCTGGCGCTCGGCAATCTCCATCAGCCCGTAAAGCTGGTCCTCGTCCGCGCTCATCGGGTCATGCCCTGGCCGCGCGACAAGCGCTGCTCAAGCCGCTCCGCGGCCTGTTGCTTCAGATGATCGCGCATCGTCTCCTCCACGCCGTTCATCAGACCGGCAATCGCCCGTGATGGCTGCTGATCGGCCAACACTTGCGCCAGAGGCGAATCTGCCGCGATCCCGAGCGCCGACCCGCGCTCTCGCAAGACCTGAGCGGCATCAGGATGCGCCTGCAAGACATCGCCAAATCCGAGCAGCCGCGCCCGCGTCCCGCCGAGGGTTGGATCGGCCTCCAGTCCCGGCAGCGCCGTGTTGTACGCCTCTGTCAGGTGCTCCCACTGGCGCACCAGGTCCCGCGCCCGCTCGTCGCGGGCGGCCTCGACCCCCTGCTGGCGCTTATGCGCCTCGTAGCGCTCCCGGAACCCGGCGCGGCCGGCTGAGGCCCGGTCGGACACAATCGCCTGCTCCGGCGCCACGTCCCCAGCCCGCACCCGTGCGGGCCCGCGCTCCTGGGCCGGCGGCGCTGTGATGCTGGAAAGTGACTCGCGTTGTGCCGCCTCCTGCATCGCCCGGCCGGCGCCAAGCTTCAACCCATCGAACATCCCCCGCGTGGACACGTCCGGCGTGGACACGCCGCGCTCTTGCTCTGACCCCTCGGCGGAAGCCTCCGCCTGGACACCCTCCCGCCGCGCTTGTGCCGCTCGAACCTTCGCCCGGAGCGTATCATCCATGTCCCGCTTTGTCTGGCTCGACCGCGCCTGGGTCGGCCGCGCCTCTGCTTGGCGGGCAGCTTCGACTGCCTGCTCGCGGAGGACGATTTCGGTGTCCGGCACCAGACCGCGCCGCTCGGCATAGGACCAGCGGGAGGCCTCGCCATCCCGCGCGTAATCCAGGCTGGTGTCCTTCAAGCGCTCGCGGCCAAGCCGGATCTCCAGCCCCTCCCGAGAGCCCATCTCATCGCGGCTCCAGTGCAGCGTCACGCCGTCCCGATGCCGCGACAGCCCGACATAGGCCGCGTGCCGGTCCATCCCCGCTGTCGCCAGCACATGCGCCCGATCGACGGTGACGCCCTGGGACTTGTGCACCGTCGCCGCATAGCCGTGGTCGATCTCCCCGTAGTCCTTCAGATCGAACGAGACGGTGCGCCCCATTCCCGCGCCGTTGGCGCCGTCCAGCCGCACCACCAGGGAGGCACCAAGACCCTCACCCCTCGGCCGGGTGTCCCGGATCCGCTCAATCGTCCCGAGGGTCCCGTTCTTTACTCCGAGGGACCGCTCGTTCTTCAGGAAGTAGATGCGGTCACCTTCCGCGAAGGCCCGCTCGCCCCGTTCGGTCGGCAGCACATGATCCGCGCCCAGCTCGCCCGCCTCCTGTCGGAGTGCCCGCGCCTGGTCGTTCAGCGCCCGCACATCCACTCGCCGGTGCGCCAGCATGATCTGGCTCGCCTGTGGACTCTGCTGACGGACCGCGCTCCATCCCGCCACCAGGCTGGCGCGCGCCTCGTCCAGCGTCGCGTGCTCTTGCACCATCCCGGCCGCCTCGTAGCGCACCAGTGCCGCAACTGTGCGGCCCGTCGCCAACTCCCGTGTCGCTGCCTGCTGCCACGCCTCCCGCTGCCGGCGCACCTCGGTGATCTCGACCGTGCCGGCACGCTCGGCGACGGCTCGGAAGGCCGCCCCCGCCTCGATCGCCTGCAGCTGTTCAGGATCGCCCACCAGCACCACCTTGGCGCGCGCATCGCGTGCGGCGGAGAGCACCCGCTCCATCTGCCGCGACCCGACCATTCCCGCCTCGTCCACCACCAGCACATCGCCTACGGTGAGGAGGTCGCGCCCTTGCGCCCAGCCATGCTCCAGGCTCGCCAGCGTCCGGCTCTGGATGCCGGCGCCGCCTTCCAAACCTTCCGCTGCAATCCCTGACAGCGCCGCCCCGCGCACCCGGTAGCCCGACGCTTCCCAGGCTGCCCGCGCCGCCCCGAGCATCGTGCTCTTGCCCGTCCCGGCATAGCCCACCACGACCGACAGATCGGCACCACCCGTCACATGCCGGAACGCCGCCAGCTGCTCGCCCTTCAGCGCGCGCTCCGCACCCGCAAGAGCCCGATCCCGGACGCTCGCGCTGACCCCATGTCCAGCACGGCCGGCAAGGTCATACGAGGCCGCCTCCAGGCGTTCCTCCACGCCCAGCATCTCGCGTATACTGAACCGCTCACGCCCCCGTCCATCGACACCGACGCGTACCAGCTCCGGAGACGCCTCCACCACCGCCATCGCCGTGGTGAACTGCGCCGCATCCGCCGTGTGTCGGTCCACGAACCGCGCCAGATCCTGACGGGTGAAGGTGCTTTGCTGCCGCGTGATCGCCGCCAGGACGCGCTCGGGCTCGGCGATGATCCGCTCCCCGTTCCGACGAGCGATCGCCGCGTGCTCCGCCGCCCGCTCGGCCTGCTCGCCGCGATCCTCCCGCCGCGCCCCGGCCGGACCAATCTTGTTCTGCGGCTCCAGCGCAATGCCCTGCTGAGCATAGGACCGATGGTCGATCGCTACATCCAGCCCAAGCGCCGCTAACCGTTCATTCGCGAGCCCAGCCCACCGCTCTCGCCATTCCAGCAACAGCTCTGTCCGGTTCCACTCCCGGACCTTTCTCCCGAACCCGTCCGGCCCCACCTCACGTGTCGCCAGCATCACATGTGCATGCGGCTTCGGCTCGCCATCCGGACCTATGTCCCAATGTACATTTAGATCCGCCACCATCCCATGCGAGACGAACTGCTCCTGCACGAAGTCCCGGACCAGCCGGATGCCCTCGTCCTTTGGCATCTCGCGCGGAATGGAGAACTCCACTTCGCGGACAAGCTGGGCGTCCTTACGCACCTCGACGCGCTCGACCTCATTCCACAGCGCGGCCCGGTCCAGCAGCCGCGCAGGGGCGTGCGAACCCTCCGGGAGCAGCACCTCCGAATGGATCACGCCAGACTTATTGGTGAAGTCGTGCGGCCGGCCGAGCCGCTCGTCGTGCAGCTCCGACGCCGAGCGATAGGCGGCCGCTGCCACGGCACTCCGGCCCGTCGCACGGCTGATCACCTTCGCATGCAGATGGTAGATCGCCATCCTTAGCGTTCTACCGCCAGAGCCAGCGCCATGTCACGCAGTGACGTATAAGCGCGCATTTACCAGATCATCCCTCGCTTTGCTGGCCTGATCCAATGACGCGCTTCGGCGAGAAAGCAGGCTTGGCACAGAACGTCTCTCCTTGTTACCCTAGCTACTCCACCATATGGAAGAAACGCCATGGCTCGAAAACCGCGCGACTTCGATGCCGAACTCCAAACCCTCATGGACAAGGCGAAGAAGGTCAAAAGCCAGAAGACTGTCCAGCTCGGTGAGCTCGTCCAATTGACTGGAGCCGATACCCTCTCCATGGAAGCTCTGGCCGGTGCCCTCCTCGCAGCCGTCGAGCAATCCAGGAAGGCACCTGAAGTCACCGCGAGGTGGAGGGAGACCGGTCTGGCGTTCTTTCAGGAGGGCGGCAAGCGGGGGAAGAAAGCCACAGCCGGCGATACTTCTGCGTGACCTCCAACGAACGATCATCCAATTGCGCCGTCTGACCGTGCTCAAGAACCGCCTGGATACCGCTCGCGCCCGCACAGATACCCGGCAATGGGTCCAGGAAAGGCGCGCACGAACGCGCCATCTCATCGAGCTCGGTGGCCTCGTCCGATTGGCCGGGCTGGTTGATCTCGTCGATGACGATCGCGCCACCCTCCTCGGCGCCTTCCTCGAACTCGCCGACCAGCTTCGGCTCGGAAAGGAAGGCGATGAACGAACGCCGAAGCAGCTCGCAGCAGCCTGGCGTCGGCGCGGCCTCCGGGCCTTTGACGCCGACAAAGAGACTGCTGAGTCGAAGGACGGAAAAGATGGGCTAGCGGAGGATGGCAAGCAGCATGTGGCAGCTCGGTCCTGAACACGTTCGCTGCTGTTCGCCAATGGTACCCTCATTATCCCCCGCGCGCTGGCCGTCGCAGTCTCCTGACCGGCTCTCTTTCTTAATCTCCACTGTAGCCGATACGTGGACCAACACCTTTCTTATCGCAGCCTCTGGAAGATACCATCTCTCCCCGCGCTCATCGTGGCGATGGCGCTCTCCCGCCTTGCAAAGAGAATGTTTCTCTGACGCTTGTCTTGCTTGTGCTGGCGCGCTTTGCGTCACCGACCCTTGCGGGCTGGATGACCTCCGCCGCTCTTGCCGCTGGTTTGATCCTAAGCCCGGTCGCGGGCGCCATTCTCGACCGCAGCGGACCGGCGACAGCGGTGCGGATCGACGTCCTGTGCAGTGCCTTTTTCGTTGCCTTGCTCGGTGCCACGAGCGCGATGAAAGGGACCACGATATCGGTTCTCTTCCTCTTGGTCCTCCTCTTCTCCGTAACCCGACCTCTGGGGGGAGCGGGTGTCAGAAGTTTGCTCCCTCGCCTTGTGCCTCCTGCGGCGCTCGATCGCGCCAACGCTGTCGATACGGCGATCTGGGCATCCGTCGATACTTGGGACCTGCGCTTGCTGGCCTCTCATCATCCTGGCTCGGTCCTGAACCGACGATGCTCCTCATCGCCGTGATGTACGCCACAGCGACGCTGTGCCTGTGGAATCTGCCTCATCTGCAAGACATCGGCCCGGCCAGGACCTCGCTTCTACGCCAGACCGCTGAGGGGTTGGTCTTCGTTCTGCGGCATCGCACGCTCCGCAGCTTGGCCTTCGCCTATTCCCTCTACCAGATAAGTTGGGGCGTGCTCGTGGTCGTCGTCCCGGTTTTTGCGACCGAGCATTTTCCCCAACACACGGCCGGTTCCATTGCCGGATTTCTCTGGGCCGCAACCGGTGTGGCGGGCGGCTTGGGTGCCCTCGTGGCAGGCCATCTGCGCACCAAGGGCAGAGAGGTCCATCTCATGGCGGTTGGTATGATGATCGCCGCTCTTGCCGCCTGGCCCCTCGCCGGTGAATGCGGCTTGGGCGGCCTCGTCATCGGTCTGATGCTTGCCGGCATCATGTCCGGTCCCATCGACGTGGCCGTGTTGACATTGAGTCAGCGCCGACCCGACCCCCGGCAATTCGGTCGCGTCTTGTCCATCTCGATGAGCCTCAATGTCGCAGGCTTTCCGATCGGCTCAGCGATCGCCGGCATGCTTGTAGCGCACTCTTTATCCCTCACCTTCGGGGTAGCCGCCATGGCAGCCACGATCGGGGCCCTAGCAACGATCGTCATCCCGCGAGATTCATCGCTGCCATCATGCTCGGTCGAGGTCCGGCACTAAGCAGTGACAATGATTATGCAATGGGCAGCGCGGTCAGCAGGTTGTTTGTGCTCAGAGTGATGCTGTTCTCCTGTGCCATGATGCGCTTATGCGCTGTCCGACCAGTGCCGGACACCGCCGATTCCGGCCGCACGGGGTAACCGAGGCATGACCATCGCTACCACCACCCTGACTGGAAGCTTCGGCATTCGTCGGATTGTTGACCTACCCACTTCCGTCGGACCCGAGCTGCTTCGGATGCCCTGGTGCCATCGTGTTTTGCTGGAAAACGTCCTGCGCCAGGCCGACGCACCCATGGCCATGGCAGCTTGCGATGCAATGATCGCCTGGGTGGCGACCGGGCACAGCGAGGCGGAGATCCCCTTCGCACCCATCCGCATAATGATGCACGACACCACATGCGGTCCGGCGCTGATCGATATAGCCGCCATGCGCGACGCCTTGGCGGAAGCCGGTGGCAATCCCGCCATGCTTAATCCCGCGGTGCCGGTGGCTACGTCGACCGACCATTCTCTCGCCGTCGATTTCTCCGGGACCCCCAATGCGCTTGCCCTGAACATGTCGCGCGAGCTGGAGCGTAATCACGAGCGCTATAGCTTCATGAAATGGGCGGCCGCCTCCGTCCGTGGCTTTCGCGTGTTCCCACCGGGCACGGGCATCATGCACACCATCAACATGGAGCGGCTGGCCACCGTTGTGGCATCGGAAGAGCGCGACGGGGTCTTATGGGCGGTACCGGATACGCTGGTCGGAACTGACAGTCACACACCCATGGTCAACGCACTGGGTGTTCTGGGCTGGGGCGTCGGCGGCCTGGAAGCTGAAGGCGTGATGTTCGGCGTGCCAGTGTCACTTCGCGTTCCGGAGGTGATCGGCGTTCGTCTGGTCGGTGTTCTGGCGGAGGGCGCGCTTGCGACCGATCTGGCCTTGTTGGTGACGCAACGCTTGCGGCAATTGGGCGTGGCCGGCGAATTCGTAGAGTTCTTCGGACCCGGGGTCGGCACTTTGACGGTCGGCCAGCGCGCAGTGGCTGCCAACATGGCACCAGAATATGGCGCATCGACGGGGTGCTTCCCGATCGACGAGCAAACCCTCATTTTCCTGCAAACCACAGGTCGCGCCGAGGAGGCGATTGACCTCGTAGAGGCGTATGCCCGTGCCAATGGCCTCTGGTACGACGCCACATCCGAACCGCGATACTCGAACGTGATTGAGATCGACCTTGCTACGTTGCGGCCGTCGCTTGCCGGACCACGACGGCCACAGGACCGGCGCGAGGCATCCGAGGCCGCGGCATCCCTCATCGTGTCTGCGACGCCGGTTAAAAGCCATAACATCCCGGATGGGGCCGTCGCGATTGCAGCTCTGACGTCCTGCACCAATACCACGGATTTTGGGCTCTTGGTGGCGGCGGGCCTGCTCGCCCGCAAGGCCAGGCGTCTTGGGATGCGCCCGGCTCCATGGGTGAAGACATCGCTGACGCCTGGATCTCCGTCCGCTATCAACCGCCTGCGTGCCGCTGGCCTGTTAGAGGATCTCGAAGCAATGGGATTCGCCGTTGCAGGCTTCGGCTGTGCCACCTGCATCGGCAACTCAGGTCCATTGCTGCCTGTCATGGAGGCGGCATTGGCGGACGGTGTCACCCCACTGGCGGTGCTGTCCGGCAATCGTAACTTTCCCGGTCGCGTCCACAGCCAGGTGGATCAATCGTTCCTGGCATCCCCACCTTTGGTAATCGCCTATGCGCTGGCCGGGCATGCCCTGCTCGACATTACCCGCGATGCGCTC
>CBDAQH010000003.1:0-82735 GCA_965199145.1 Acidobacteriaceae bacterium | reverse complement strand
ATTGGTATCATCGCGCTGACCTAAATAGTTTTCCAGATAACTGCGCAGGCTTCACAGCGACGATGGTTGATCCCTTTGCAGCGATAAACTGGGTGAATGGCAGCGCCCAAGTCATAGCTCTCACTGATGGCACTGATTTCAAGGCACTAGAAATTAGCGAAGCGGCCGCTGCAAGCTGCGTCCAAAATCTAGTGGCTGACTACGTCCGGCAGCTGAGTACTGAACAATATCTCCAGTTTGTAATCACAACTATAAGAGGTATGGCCATCCCGCGTATCAAAATGAACATGGTCATCGGTGCAATCGAAGGCATATCCATACCAGTAGAAACCGTCGTGAACCAACAAGCATCTCCTGTCTATTTGCCAGTCGGCACAAAAGCAACAGATGGAATCGCTATGCTAGGAAGGGACGGCCACGCGTTTCTGATTGGTGGGACAAACCACTTAATGTCTCAATACACCGGTTCGCCGCTATCAGAACATGATCTAGCGTCCTGCAGAGAATGGCTTACCCTTTTCGATACGCGCTTTAAATTCTTGTCTAACTGTGGCGCCAAGTATCTTCAGCTGATCATCCCAGAAAAGCTAAGTATAATACCAGAACTGTTTCCAGAAACAGTTACCACTCCGTCCCGTCGTCTTGTAGAGATAGAATCTTACATCAAAGATGAACTCGGCGAATTCAATGTTTATCTTTCAGTGTATGACCTTTTTAATTCCAGTCGAAATAAAGATGCTTTGTATAGACCAATAGATACACATTTGTCTGAAGAAGGCGGAGCGCTTCTTTTTCAAAAAATACTTGCTTTTCTTGATTTAGATGGCATCGACGAACCTAAATTTGAGGAAACTGGTGTATTTCACGTGGGGGACTTATCTGACAGATTCTCTGGTATCCCATTACTTAACATGGGTTATAGAGTTAAGGCTCTCGACAGGAAGCTAGATCACGATACCCTACTTCCTGCTGAGGAATATGGATCACGCTTTGGTGGCCATTTGGGTCGCCGCCTTGTCTGGCGGAACGAGCGTGCTGCGTGCAAAAAGCGCGTGGTTGCTTTCGGCAACTCATTCTTTGAACGTGGCGCCAACCCATCGTCACTTTCGTGGTGGTTTGCGCGCTACTTTCAAGAGTTTCATTTTGTGTGGGAGCCTGGCTTACAGGAAGATTACGTCGCACAAGTGCAGCCTGACATTGTTGTCTGCCAAACGATTGAACGATTTCTTCGAAAGGTGCCTGCGGCATAAAATGCTGTCGCATAGTTTTGAAGGAGTGATGCGATGACTGGTTACCAAGGAACTCGGAGGGGACTTGCGGCAGCGAGCATGGCGGCAACAGCGGCCTTGCTTACGGCCAGTAGGCTCCGCGCAGATGAGTTGAGGCCCTCTTTTGCTAGAGCCGAGGCCGTTGCCATGACTATTAATGCAGCGGATTTTGGATGCAAAGGGGACGGAGTAACCGATGATTCAACCTCATTAAACGCGGCCATCAACGAACTCCGGAAACGGCGTAGTCGCGTGGCCAACTTTGAGATCGGCTACCGTATTGTACTTCCGGCAGGTGTATACGCCCTTGAATCCAGTCTGAATCTAACGGATCTGCGCGACATCAATACGGTCATCGAGGGCAATGGAAGTGTACTTATTGGGCGATGCGAGGGCCAACCAGCTGTTGACGCGCTCGGATCGCGCTGGCTGACGATCAGGGACCTCTGCATCATTGGCGACTCTCGGGCGGTGCCTAGTGTAGGGCTTCAAATTGGCCGAACCAGTCATGCAGTGGCCGATGACCACCGTATGAGCGATGTCAAGATACTTGGGCATTTTTCCTTGGCTTGTTTTTACAACCGTGCCGCAGAGACAAGTGAATTTGACCACCTCCTGCTTTGGAACGACCAGCCCGCCTCCTTCTGCCTTATCCAGGACGGTATGAACTTTTTTAATGTCCAGTCACAGTTCACATCAACACAACTCGCACAAAATGCGGATCTAAGCTTTAATGAAAATCTTTTTATGAGTTGCGACTTTCGGCACAGTAGAGGTGGAACTCCAATCTGGCTAGGCGACACGGCCCGACATGCCTTTGTCCGATGCTACTCCGCCACAGACAAAGGCCCAGCTTTCATTCTTCAGGTCGGAAACAACAGTCATACAATGCTTGAGGTCGATTGCCACTGTGAGACGGTGGGGTTGCAAGATGTCTTTAAGGTAGTTGGACAGCGAAACAAAGTGTTAATACGTGGTTTGAGCTATCGGGATCATCACTGTAACGCCTCTAGCGCAGTATTTTCGCTTGATCCGGCTATTGAATTGGCGCGTATCGAAGATGCAAATTTTTCAGTGGGGTCCTATTCATACCCGTCGTGTCGCGTTTTTGGCGACCCACAGCGTTGGGAGGCCAGTGGTTACTATGCAAGTTCGAAGGCCGACGGCTGGAACGGCGAGGGCGCGTTCTCCGGTTATGTGTCGCTAGCAGGAGAACTCAGGCAGCTGGGCCAATGCGGTACTAAGTCAGATGCTGGGCCTGCGTCGCGTCGGCCCAGTGGCGTTTCCCTTCAGGTAGGTCATCTCTACTTTGACACGTCGATAAAAAAGCTTCTCTTATGGTCGGGTGACGGTTGGATCACCGCAGATGGGTTGCCTCTGTAGCGGGCCACTTCTGGGGTATGTAATTTACACATACATGTCGTCGTACAGAACATCTGTTATGTGTTGGGTCCCGGGACGAGATGGTGTGGGTAGAGTTTAGAAAACGATAGACCTAGTCCATGTGCCACTTGGTTGACCAAGTGGTTTCGGCGATGCGCCTCAGCCTGGCTGCGGCCAGGTTGAGGAGGACTGACCATCGGGAAATGCGCCTACAACACCCGGCTGACGGCAGATCTCCTTCATGATGCGCTCCAACGGGTTGTTGGTTCGGATTTTCTGCCAGTGGATGTCGGGAAAGCTGTAGTAGGTGAGCGTCTCATGTGCGTTTCGTTCGATGAGATGAACGGGGGCGCCCATCTTCGCCGCCTCCAGCTCAGCGACCACGCGTAAGCGAGTGCTGATGGCGGCCTTGTTCGCGCGGTTCGCGGCAAGCCTCCGCCGCAACTTTGACGCGATCAGCGCGGCGTTAGTGACGCCCTGGACCGCCAATCCTGTTAAGGGGCAGATCAGCCGCCTCAAGATGCTGAAGCGCACCATGTACGGGCGGGCTGGGTTCGAGCGTTCGAGCTGCTCCGCGCGCGAGTGCTGAATCCGCGAATCCGCCGTGAGCATGCCGGCAGCACGGGTTTGCGGGAGAGCCCAATATCCCAATATCTGACGCTGTCAGACCTCTCTCTCCGCGACGATCGACGATCCGTCGCTTGTCCTCTTCGCTCCACCGGCGCCAACGGCTCGAGCAGATCTCCCCGCGGCCTATAATTATAAGCATCGGCCGATGGCCGCGGTCTTAGCGGTTTGAGGAGGTGGCGCCCTGCACTATGATTTCCAGCGCCAGGGCAGCAGTTCGTCGGTCTTCTGGATGGGATGGTCGCCGATCTATCAAGCGACATCGGGAACCCATCCATGGGCGGTATTGAGAACCCAGCCACCTCCGCTACTGTGACGCCTCGGCAGATGCCGGTGCGGGTGTCGCCTTGACCAGCCCCGCTCGGCTTCTCGCGCAGTCGGTAGCTGTCGCCGCGGATGGTCAGCACGTGGCTGTGGTGAAGCAGCCGGTCCAGGATGGCGGTTGCCACGACCTGGTCGCCCAGCACCACGCCCCAGTTGCCCGCGGCGCGGTTCGACGTGATCAGGATGCTGCCCCTCTCGTAGCGGCGGCTGATGAGCTGGAACAGCAGATGGGCCGCCGCGGGCTCAAACGGGAGGTAGCCGAACTCGTCCATAATCAGCAGTTCTGCTTGGCCAATTGGGCCATTGGGCCAGTCGCTGCTCCAGCTTTCCTTCCGCATGTCCTCTGACCAAGGTGGTCACCAGCGCCGTCGCCGGGGTGAACAACACCGAGTAGCCGTGCCGAATTCCTTCGCGCCCGAGTGCGATGGCAAGGCGCGTTTTGCCTACGCCGGGTGGTCCCTGGATCAGCAATGCGTCACCGGTGGCCACCCAACGGCAGGCACCCAGATCGCGAACCTGCTTAGCGTCGAGTGAGGGCTGAGCAGAAAAGTCGAACCCCTCCAGGGTGCCAGGGTGCGCTGGTGCGGGAACTTTGCGATGCTGGTGCCCATCTGGATGCGTCGCTCTTCGCGATGCGACACCTCTGCTCGGCACAGCAGCGCCAGTGTCTCACGCAGTGATAGGTCGCCACGTGCCGCCTCGCCCAGCAGGGCGTCGAGCCGGTCGCGCATCGCCGTCAACTTCAATCGTGCCAGCATGTCCGGCAGGGCATCCACTTCAGCGCTCGCCAGCCGCCTCCCGCACTCCCGCAACCTGCTCGTATTCGGCCAGGGACCGCAGCAGCTCGATGCCGGGCACCTTCATCGACGATGCTGTCTCGGTGCTGGTGGTGCTGGTCGCCTCCGAGCGACACGGCACGATGCCGTACAGATGGGCACGATTGATAGCGCGCTCGCCGGCCCAGCCGCCGGTCGTGGCAGGCCACCTCAATTCCGGCATGATGGATGCGGATCTGGCCGCCGCCGACCTGCACGGTGACCTCTGCTCCGATCAAACTTCCAAGGCACGCTGTAGTGGTTGGTATCCACGTCCACACACGCGTCGTTCTGGACGCGCCTGGTCAACTCGCGCAGTTGGCGGAACGGCGGACGACCGTTCAACGAACGCAGGGCCGCGGCCTCCTCGCGCTCGAATCGCACGATCGGCGCCTCGCCGGTGGTGCCGTGGGTCCGCGCGTCTGCCACCTCGCGCATCCACCAGGCTAGGTGCGCCTCTAGCGCGCCCCACGATGCAAAGCTTCGGCCCGCAACGGCGTTGTGCTTGATGTATCCGACACCACGCTCGTCTTTACCCTTGGTCCGGGCACGATAGAGCGCACCGGCAACCGGCCGCACATTCCACCTCGCGCGTGGCCGCATCATGGTGCTTGACCAGGGCACGGGCGTTGTCGAGCAGGATCTCGCCGGGCACACCGCCAAAATAGCGAAATGCTCCTTCGATCTCCAACAACACGCTGCCGCGGTTCAACCTGGTCCTACCCTTGTCATTGCCGGTGCCGGGACGGGGAAGACCAAGAGCTTACGGCTGCCGTAGTGCACCGCATCCCAAACCTAAAGGTCGAGTGTAGCGCGACACCACTGATGGCCGGTTATCGACAGCACCGGATGGCCGGTTAGGCTGACCGAAGGGCGGGCGTAGCCTGGCTGTAGGTCAGCCTAACCGGCGACGAGGGTTCCGCCCTCGTCTGCAGGCCGCGGCGTGTGCGGGCAAGATGGTTTCCTCGACGAAGACGAGGACCGAAGTGCCCGGACCACACGTCACCAGCCAGCAAAAGAGGCTTTTCATGGATTTTCGTCGTCACCATCCTCAACCTGTCGCTGCCGCCAAGGCGGGTTTCAGCGAACGGACGGGCCGCCGCGTCGAGACGGCACACCACCTGCCGCCGCCACATGCTGATAAACCCCGATCGCGACGTCGAATCGCCGATCCTTTCCTCGGGCTGTGGGAGGGCGAGATCCGCCCGATGCTTGAGGCCACGCCGGGCCTGCGGCCCGTGACGCTGCTCGAGGAGATGCAGCGCCGGTATCCTGATCATGACTGGGATCGCTTGCGCCGCAGCCTGGAGCGCCGGGTCCGTGCCTGGTCGGCGGAGCATGGGGCTGACCGGGAGGTGATCTTCCGTCAGGACCATATCCCCGGCCAGCAGGCGCTTTCGGACTTCACCGACATGGGCGATGCAGGCGTGAGCGTCTCGGGCGAGCCCCTTGATCACCGGCTCTATCACTTCGTTCTGGCCTATTCCGCTTGGGAGCATGCCGAGCTGGTGCTCGGGGGCGAGAGCTTCACGGCCCTCGCGGTCGGCCTGCAGAACGCTCTCTGGATGCTGGGCGGCGTGCCCGCCGAACACCGTTCGGACAGCCTGTCCGCCGCCTTCCGCAACCTCGATGACGATGCGCGTCTCGATCAGACACGTCGCTACGAGGCCTTCTGTGCCCATTACGACATGACGCCGACCCGCAACAACACCGGCGTGGCGCACGAGAACGGCGCGATCGAGAGCCAGCATGGGCACCTTAAGCGCCGTGTCGCTCAGGCCCTTCTGCTTCGTGGAAGTGCCGACTTCGCCAGTCTCGACGCCTACCGCGCCTGGATCGCCGACTTCATCGGTCGTCGCAATGCCCGGCGCGGCAAGATGGTGCGCCTGGAAGTCACGGCCCTGCACGCGCTGCCGTCCCGGCGAACGACCGATTACGACGAGGCCACGGTGTTCGTGACCTCCAGCAGCGGCTTTGTTCTCCGCAAGGTCTTCTACACCGTCCCATCCCGCCTGATCGGCTTCCGGATGCGGGTGCGGATCTACGATGATCGGCTCGAGTGCATCGTCGGCGACAGCCCAATCCTAACGCTGCGCCGTGGTCGCAGCGGCGCCGACGGTCGGCATGGCCACGTCATCGACTACCGGCACATCATCCACAGCCTACGCCGCAAGCCGATGGCGCTGCTTAACCTTGTCTATCGCGACGCTTTGTTCCCCCGACCGGCCTATCGCCTGGCATGGGAGAGGTTGCTGGCCACGGGCGAAGCCTCCGCCGCCTGCAAGACGATGGTGGCGCTTCTCCTCCTCGCCCATGAGAGCGGCCATGAGGCGGAACTCGCTGTCGCCCTGAGTGACCTGATGGGGCAAGACGCTGGGGCCGGGCCGAATGGCGGCTTTGCCATCGATCTCGTGGCACTGAGGACCCGCTTCGCAACCGTCCGGGGGGCAATGCCGGATATCGTCGTCACACTCCCGTCCGTCGCCAGCTACGACATGCTGCTCCCCTCGATGGGGCAAGCGGCATGAACGACAGGATCAGCGACATCATCACTGTCGACACCGCTCGCTTGCCCTTGTTGCTCAACGAACTGCGGCTGCCGACCATCGCCGCGATGTGGCCCAGCTTCACAGAGCGTGCCGACCGGGAAGGCTGGCCAGCGGCGCGGCTGCTGGCCACACTCGCCGAGCTGGAACTCGCAGAGCGAGCTCAGCGACGCATCCAGCGACACATGGTCGAGGCGCATCTGCCCTCCGGCAAGACCTTGGACACCCTGGACTTCGTCGCCCTGCCGATGCTCAGCCGCGCGCATATCACCGCCCTCGTGAGCGGCGACGGCTGGATCAACTCGGGCGGCACAATCCTGTTGTTTGGCCCGAGCGGCTCCGGCAAGTCGCATCTCGCCGCGGCCTTCGGTCGCGCCTTGGTCGAGAACGGCTACCGGGTTCTGTTCACCCGAACGACGGATCTCGTCCAGCGACTGCAGCAGGCGCGCCAATCACTGTCGCTCGAAAGTACGATCGAGAAGCTGGACAAATACCACCTGCTGATTCTCGATGACCTATGCTACGTCCGCAAGGATCAGGCAGAAACCTCGTCGAACGAAACCGACGCGGGCGAAATTTGCTTGAGGTAAGTGCTGCGACGATCGACCGCTTGCTCACCGGGGTGCGCCTGGTTGCGGGTAGCGGACGGCGGCGTCCGGCAGGTTTTGGCTCGGCAGTGCGGCGCAGCGTGCCGATCCGCACCTTCAATGATTCGGGAGATCCAGCGCCGGGTTGGGTCGAGGTGGACTTCGTGGCGCACGGCGCCCCCTCCCTGCCGATGGCCCATCCAAGCAAATTCACCGGGCGTTCTCAGGCGAGAACGGATTGATCCTGACGGCCGTCACTCTCCCGGTCGTGGAATAGTCTACGCCAGCGCCCGCAGGTAATCCGCGCGGCGCAGGAAGGGCATATGGGTCGGGGCGAGCCTCAACGCGCGCTCCATGCAAATGACTGCCCCGGCGGAGTCTCCGGCCGCGAACAGCACACTCGCCTCGTGATCATGGCTGTGCGGGTCGCTCGGATTGGCGGCCACCGCTCGGCGGGCCAGACCAAGCGCCACTTCGGTCTGGCCACGGCGGAGCGCGATATCGCCCAACCGGCGCAGTGCCGCGGCATCGGTGGGGGCAAGGTCGGCAGCCTTCAGGGCGGCAGCCTCGGCGGCCGGCAGATTGCCGTAGGCGAAATGGATGCCGGCAAGATGGTTATGGGCGGCGGCGCTCTGCGGCGCAGCGTCGATGGCCTTGGAGGCCCACTCGAGTGCACCACGCACGTCATTCCGACGCATCGCGACATCGCTCAGGCGGTGCAATGGCCTGATCGCCTGAACCGGCGTCTCGGCCCGCGCATGCGCCTGCAGAAAGGAGGCCTCCGCGTCATCCAGACGGTTGGCCGCAAGGTGCAGCGCGCCGAGCTGCAAGAAGCCGGCAGGATCGGATGGGAAATCCTGGACCATCCGCTCGGCCCAGTAAAGCGCGCCCCGCTCATCCCCCCGGCAGCTGAGAACCTCGCTCAACCGGCGATGGAAGACTGGGTTGCCGCCTGCAAGCGCGATCGCCTGGGTTAGCGCCGCTTCGGCGGCGGGATTGTCGCTGCGCGCAAGCTCCAGAGTGGCCAACTGGTCGTAGCTGCGCGGGTCCTTTGGATCCGTCTCGATGGCGCGCTGCAGCCAAGTCATCGCCTGGGCCTGCTCACCCTGTCGTGACGCCACCTCGGCCAGCCTGCGCAGCAGCGGCACGTTCGTTGGTTCGACCTCCAGCGCGCGGTTCAGCACCGCCGCGGCGCCGGCCAGATCGCCGAGCTGCAGGAGCAGGGTCGCGAGATGGTTGTAGCCGGCGAGACCCTGCGGACTGATCTCGATCGCGCGCTTGGCCAGGGACAGCGCCTCGTCCTGCTTGCCCAGACGCATCTTGAGGTCGCTCAGCCGCATCAGCAGCCCGCCATTGAGAGGCGCCAGTGCGACGGCGCGGGAGAAAGGAGCCTCCGCCGCTTCGTTCTGGCCAAGGCGCATCAGGATGGTTGCGTGATGAATGTGGCTATGTACGTCAGTCGGATGAATCGCGATGGCCCTGGTGGCCCAGGTGATGGCGGTCTCGCTCTCGCCGATGCGCCAGGCGATGTCGCTCAGCTGGCGCAGATAGGCCTGATGGCCGGAGGCAAGTTCGACGGCGCGCTCCGCGGCCTGCCGGGCCTCGGCCAGCTTTTCCTGCGTCACGTAGAGCCCGGCGAGGTGGGCGTAATTTTCGGTATCAAAAGGGTTCGCCGCTACCGCCCGCTCCGCCCAAGCCAGCGCATCCGCATGCGCGCCCTGCGTCTGCGCCATTCGGCTCAGCCGGCGCATCATCGGCGTCGCAACCATCGGTCTCGGTGCCTGCACGACCGCTTCCGTGAGAACGGCGAAGGCCGCGTCATGCTCGCCGCGCGCGCTGTGCAGGTCGGCGAGGTGGTTATGGCCGTAAACATCCTGCGGATGGTCGGCAATGGCCCGCTCGGCCCAGATGAAGGCGCCGTCCCAATCGCCGCGCCGCATCAAGGCGCTGCTCAGCTGGCGCTTGTGGTAACCGGTCGCCTCTTCCAGCGAGGCGGCGCGGGCAAGAGCGGCCTCCGCCGCAGGCAGATCGCCCTCCGCCGCCGCCAGGCGCGCCTCAAAATCGTAGTTTGCCGGCTCCTCGGGCTCCGCTTCGCGGGCACGCTCCGCCCATAGACGGGCCGTGTCGAGATTGCCGCGCATGAGCTGGAACTCGGCCATGCGCCGCAAGGCCGAGGCAGTCTTCGGCGCCACGTTGATGGCTTCGAGAAGGGAGGCTTCCGCACCCTTGAAATCCCCATAGCGCTGCTGAAAGCCGGCCAAGATGTGGTGACCATGCACCTCCTGTGGCCGCAGCGCGGCCGCCCGCTCAGCGAGGTCCAAGGCGTCCTTGCCACGACCGAGATGTACCATGATATCGGCGAGCCGGCGCAGATAGGCCGGATTATCCGGCTTGATTTCAATGGCGCGCTCCAGCATTTCTTTCGCATCCATATAGCGGCCCTGGCGGATGCGTAGCAGGCCGAGACAGGCATAGTTTTCGGCATCGCCACCGTCGGCTACAAGCGCCTTTGCGGCCCAGTCGAGTGACTCAGCAAACTTACCTTCGTTCCAGCACAGATCGCTCATGCGTCTGAGGAGCCCGGCATGCTCGGGGTTGAAATCCAGCGCCCAGCCGAGCAGGCGCTCAGCGGTGGCGAAGTCGCCACGACGGATGACCTCGGCAGTCGCACGCAGCGTCGCTTGGGGATTGGTCGGATCGACGCTCGGGCCGCTGTACTCGTTCATTGGTCAAGTTCCGTATCGGAATCAGGCATAGTCAGGCAGGAGACGTTGGCAGGCCGCTCAGGCACATCACGCCGCGACAGGACGCGGCATGGCGTTTGGCAGTTCCGCAACCAAGCGGTCCTGGAAGCGCATCCGCGCCATATCCAACGCGGCCGTCCAATCATCAGCCACAAGGCTAAGGCTTTCCGTCGATTGGCTGCGAGAAACCTCTTCCGGCCGCCAACCCAGACCTTTTTTTGAAAGGCTGTAAACGACGGCTCGGGAGATGCGTTTGGTGAGCGCCCATTCAGCCGTTTCGGTAGCGATGAGGCGTGCGCCCTCTTCGAGCGTGCTTCCCTGCAGTGTGGTCTCGGACACGAGAGTCGCCACCATTTCCGGCACGGAGGGGTAGGAGAGGTTAATGAAAACCTGATGTGACTGCGGGTAGAACTTTGCGGCGCGGCCTTCTAGGGCACGCTCTTTGATCTGCTCGGGCGTGCGGAGGCCTATGATCTCCGGCGGCCGCTCGAAGACGGGCGGAAGCAGCTTGGGGGAAGCAGGAGGCGCGGGCGGCTTAGCCGTGTTCCGTGCGGCCTCCCCAGCCGCCTTCGAGCCGGCTTCAGTCAACTTTGGCGGGACGGAGGTGCCTGGCGCTGGCGTCTGCTGCTGGGGAGGCACCTTCAGGTCGGCCAACAGGGCCTTCAGTTCGTCGCTGATCTCGCTGAGATAGTTTGCCTGCCCGGGGCCGAAACTGCGGATGATCTCGACGAGCCAGGCCGGCATGTAGCTGCGCACCAGCGCGCTGAAATCCGACAGATGGACCTGCCGCTGGTCGTTGCCGCGGAAACGCAGGAACTGCCGGTAGGCTTCGGGCCAGACCAGATAATCGTGCGGAAGCTCGACAAAGACGGAGACGTATTTGGCGCCGAAGGACACACCGTAGTTTGGCGCATCCTGCAGCCAGTCATCGCCGGACCGCAGGTCATAGAGTTCGTCCCGGAACACGATGGCTCCGCGTGAGGTGCTGGCGGCGATGGCGCCCTTGGCGGACTTGGTGCTCTCGCCCTCCGGCGGGTCGTAATAATAGTGGATCTTTACGCCACTTGGGGTGATGCGGGTCTCGGTGCGGCCGAACTCACTGCGACGGTCGTCGAGCCCGACCATGGCGCGCGGCACGGCTCCGCCCCAGATGGCGGGCATGAGCGTAAGAGTTACATCATGCGGTAACCGGAAAAAGCGGTTCTCAAGATAAGCGCCCATCCAGTCCGATCTGACCTTGAGCGTGGCGCCATAAGGCGCCGCGACGGTGTCCTGGTCGGCGCTGTTCCCGCCGAGTAGCACCTCGGTCCAGTCGAGCGAGAGATCGTAGTCGCCTTCGGCTCGGCAGGCCTCAGTTGCGTCGATCACTTCCGCAAGCTCAGGACCGATGCGGAAGCGACCATAGGTGCCGTTACGATAGCCCATGACAACTTCGCTGACCCGCCCCGCGGCGCAGGAGCGGTAGCGCAGCCCATGGCGGTTGGAGGGGAGCGAGGCAACCTTCGCCCCCATACCAAAATTCTGGTCGAGGCTATTTTGTTTGCGAAGCGAGGAGGCAAGGTCGGTGATCTGTAGCAGCTCGACGGCACTGAGGCCTGGGCCCGTATTCCAGATGAGGAGCTTGCGCGCCCCCTCATGCATACGGGGGCTGATTACGATCCGGCGCTGACCAGGCGCTGCATCTGCGGCCGCTTCCAAGCCGTTCACGACCAGCTCGCGGATCATCATGGTCTTGGGGCAGCGCTCGATCATGCTCGAGACAAGGAACGACTCATTGGCTACCTTGAGGGGGGCGATTGTGGAACTATCGGACATTCTGGCTCCGGCTCTGTCGGTCGGTCGAATCTGACGGCTAGGTTAGCGACAACAGCAATGACTGCACCGGCAACGCAGTGTAAGTCTTCCGCAGGACTATCGGCACACTTTGTTGCGATGCAACAGGAATTTTGCCAAGCGGGTAGCCGCAGCAGGTCCCCGTGCGCCGAATGATGCTTGCTACCGTGCAGCAGCGACCGTCCTTTTCCTACAACTTGCCGTCATACCTTGTAGACGCTGTGGACCTTAGGGGTTCGTCCCAAACCCGAGATCAATGGCAAGAGAGGTGTCGAGGGACGAACTAGCAGGTCTCGCCGCTCGGCCGCTGGGTCGTATCGTCCGCAGCAGCCTACTGTCGCGGTTAAAAATAGGTGATGACGATCAATCGACACAAAATATTTAACTTTTTAATTTAGTTATTTACAATCTTTCTAAAATATATACGCTTCTTGTGTGTCCAAAAAAGAACCTACGGCGCTTTCACGGATTGACCCATCAGATAGATTTGTGCGGACCCGTTTCGTAGGAGTTGGTTGACCACGAAAGGCCTTAAGAAAACTTTAAATATCCTACTTGACCTATAGGATAAGTATGATAGCGTCCTTTGCGAAAGACACCGCATTACAGGAGAAGATCATGTACGTCGCTCCGCTCGCAGCCCTGTCTTACAACCAACGACCCACAGACAGCGAAGATGCAGTCGCCATCTCGCGCATTGCCTTAGAGGCTCTGTTGCGCTCTGTCTTACCTGGCTTTTCCGCGGATGACTTCGATGCTAGCTCTTACCTTAGCCCCTATTCAACCATGCCCTCAATCGTCGAGGATCATATGTGGCAGGATGCTCTGACATCTATGATGCATCTAGAACTCAGAGCGGGAGCCGAATGTAAAGACTCCAATCTGGACATCCATTGGTTTGAGGATGTTGCACAAGCGATCGACAGTGGCGCCATCAGCGAGGCCCCGCTATCTCTCGTCGATCATCTTTGCTGACGCTACGTCAGACACGGATTGGGCCTACCATCTTGGCCATGTGCGGTCCTCTCATAAGGCTGACATTTATATTCCAGGCTTCTCCTGGAGGCAGCCATTGCAGAGGATGATTATCGACCTCACCGTCGTCGCCTACTTTCGCGCTGGCCGCTTTGGCTTCTGCTCCAGTATGGCTGGAACACGACCTTCTTCGATCAGGTCGGCCAAGGTACACTCCTCCAAAACGGAAGCCACTGCATCGCGTGCTCGGCGCATCAAGGCGCGCATCCGGCACTTTGTCACTTCAGCGCAATCGTCGCAGGCCCGAAAGGCCGTAACACTAGCGCAAGGCGTCATCGCAAGCGGCCCGTCGATCGCGCGGATCACGTCCGCCGCCGACACCTGGAATGGTTGCGAGGCCAACCGATGCCCGCCGGCCGGTCCTCGTCTGCTTTCCAACAGGCCGTGGTCGCGCAGCTGCGTCAGAATTGCTTCGAGGAATTTGCGCGGCACATCCGCCGCCTCCGCCAGTTCAGTGGCACTCGTCCAGCCATTCACGGTTTTCAGCTCCGCCAACACCATGGTTGCGCGGACGGCATATTTTGCTCGGCTGGTCAGCACTTTATGGCTTTCAGATCAAGGGGATTGCGACACCCATATTCCTAGTGAAATAGTGGGGAATCTGATTACGATCAATATGGCGTTCACCCATCGCCGTGCAGCGCGCTGCATCTTGGCGAAACGACAGAGGGTATGAGCACAATGGCATTCCCCCAGAAAGTCGAGTCTGCCGTCGAGCAAAAGGCGGGCCGCAGGATCCACGGCGCACCGCTCTTTGCCGAACCTCGAAGCCGCGTGGCTACGCCACCCCGCCGCCCGATCGCCGTGATTGGCGCAGGCTTCTCCGGCACGATCGTCACGCTGCACCTCCTGAACAGCCTGCCGCCCGACCAGCCCGTCCTGCTTTGCGAGCGCGCTCCTGCTTTCGGCCGCGGCGTTGCCTACGCCACCGAAGATAACGACCATCTTCTTAACGTTCGCGCCGCGAACATGAGCGCCCTTGCCGATGAGCCGCTCCATTTCCAGGATTGGATCATGCGCCGCGCCGCAGCCGGCCATCAGCAGCAGGGCCTGCACCACACCGCCGCCGGCGTCTTCGCCTCCCGCAGCCTCTACGGCCTCTACCTCCGCTCCATCCTTGACAGCGCGATGCGCGAAACTGCCGGTCAGGCTCGCCTTCGCCTCTTCCCCGACGAGGTGACGGACGTTGTTTCCTTAAGAGAGGGCTTCGAGATCATCGGCGCCGGCGGCCAGCGCTTGCAAGTCGACAAGGTCGTCCTCGCCGTCGGCAACCTCCCCGCCGAGGAGAGCGACGATCCCCGTATCTGCAACTACGCCTGGGGCGAAAAAGCCCAACGCCCGCTGGCCTCCGATCTGCCCGTTCTGATCGTGGGCACCGGCCTCACCATGGTCGACATCGCCATCAGTTTGCGCCGCCGCGATTTCGCCGGTGGCATCCACGCCCTCTCCCGCGGCGGGTTGCTGCCCATGCGCCACGCGGCCAGCAAACCCTGGCCCACGCCCGAATTGTCCGCTGCCGAGGAAACCTCCATCCGTACCCTTACCGCCCGCTTGCGCGCCGAAGTCCGCGAGGCAAAAGCACGAGGAAGCGATTGGCGCGCCGTGATCGACAGCCTTCGCCCCATCACGGCACGCCTTTGGGCACGCCTTCCGGCCGCAGAGCGCGCGCGCTTCCTTCGCCATGTCCGGCGCAGCTGGGATGTGCACCGCCACCGCATGGCCCCTCCTCACGCCGACATGATCGACGCCATGATTGCAGACGGAAGCCTCACCGTCGCCGCCGGCCGCATCCGCTGCACGGAATCGGGGCCGCATTCCGTACGTGTCACTTATGCGGCGCGCGACGGCAGCGGTGAGAAAACCATCGAGGCGCAGCGCGTCATCATGGCCAACGGTCTCGAGCACATCTCCCGCACCCGCGATCCGCTCATGAAGAGTATGCTCGACCGCGGTCTCGTACGCCTTGACTCCCAAGGTCTGGGCATCGATGTGAATGACGGCTTGAACGCCATCCGGGCTGACGGCACCGTCGCACGGGACATCTGGGCCTTGGGCCCGATCGTCCGCGGCGTATTTTGGGAGTGCGTCGCTGTCCCAGACATCCGTATTCAGGCCACGAAGGTTGCAGCCGGCATCGCCGGGCGCCTCGGTGAGGAAGCCCCCCGCTGGAGCTTCACTATTTAAAAAGGCCTGTCTGATATTGAGCGAGATATGGAGGATCCTGCCGCGGTTAGCCAAGTCCGGCGGCCAGGCGCGAAAGCAAGCTCTCTCCCTCCGCGACAGTCCTTCAGGGTGTCCCGCCATGAGGTTCGCCCACACGGCGCAATTGGCAATAGGTCACCGATCTCACTGCAAAATCCCGATGGCGCACCCAGCCCGTCATCGTGAAAAGAGGCCCGAAACTCTACCTTCGGCCGGTCCAAAGATCGGGTGCAGAGCAATCACGCCCGGACTCTCGTTACCGCTGGTCACGTCATGGCCGATCCCGTTTCAACTGCAACTGTCAGCGTAATGCTGCCTCAGTCCGAGGTCGATACCGAGGTACATGAGCTTTCCTAAGTCTTAGCCTTCGTCGCCAGGGACGGATAACAGATTGGCCCGTATCAAGGGAGGGGCGAGGCGGGGGCTAATGCATTTGGGACAGGCTCCTACCCATTCGATTAGGACAAAACGACGAATTTTCGCTTTTGCGGGAGAAAATCGTCAAAACCTTGTTGCTGTGCAGCACTGTAGTCGGTAAAGCTTACTTAAGGTTAACGTCCGCTTAAGAGAGCGGCCGGATTCGACGGGGCCGGGCTAGCTAGTCGTTATGTGAGAGAACGGAATGACAACTACGATTACAGGGGCAACGCTCCCGACCAATTTCTCCGGCGCTAGCGGGGCTTCGGCAGCCTATCTCGCAGCATTCGGGCCCGGCACCCTTGTCAACACCATTTCGCAGAGCGGTATATACTCATCGAGCGGCCCCGACTCGCTGACCGGTGCGCCCGTCTCGGTAACAGTTTCCGGTAGCGCGATCTCTGACGGTTCGACCGGCGGCAACACCATAACGACTTTGACACCGGCCACTATCTTCGCAGCGCCGAATGACACGATCGATTCGGCAGCAGCAACGACTTTGTTCGGTGCAAGTGGTGGCACAACCACTTTCGCACTAAGCGGTGCAGATAGCTCGATCACAGGCGGTGCCGGCTACATTTCCGGTATTGCCTCTGGCGCTAATACCACCCTGGTCGGCGGAACCGGGGGCGCTGCCTTCACAGTCGGTGGCAGCGGTAGCCTTGCGGTGGCAGGTACGTCCGGCACCACAACAGTCACCTTGGCTGAGACGGCGGGCGGCGCACAGGTGTCTGTGAACCCCGACGGAACTGTCCCGGGTGGTACGACTGGAACACTCATCGCGACCCTGAGCCCGACCGGTGCTGATACAGTGATCGGCGGCTTTGGAAGCGTATCGGTTCAGGGCGGCGGAGGCGACGATGTGTTTGCTTTCGTGCAGGGCGCTGCGGGTTCTGCCCCTGGGCACGAAACGATCTCCGGCTTTACAACGAGCGACAACTTTGCTTTTGCTTCCAGCTATGGTGCCAACCCGATCAAGAGCGAAGTGTTCACTGCCGACACGTCGACCACTGGCACTGACGTGATCACGCTGAGCGATAACACCACCATCACAGTGATCGGCAATCTTACCCATTCTATTTTTGGTAAGTGATAGTCTTGACTTGACCTTCGCGGACGACATCCTCGGCTCCTGCTGAGGATGTCGTCCGTGATTGCGGTTATGGCCTTCCTCTAATATTTGCCTCCGTTCCTACGCTCATTGTCGTCGTGCGAGGCGTCTAGAGATGGCGATCGAGCCCTCGTAATGCCCCGCTGATGCAGCGCCGCCGATAGCCGAGCCCCTGTTGCCGATTCCGTGGAGCGGGCTAGGGTGATCCGGCTACGGGGACACAGCCTGTAATGCCCGCTCAGACTGAAAAGCCGCTGCCTCCCAGCCTCTATGCAGAGACGGCGATTCCTTCGCTGGATCTTGATTGGCTGACAACAAGGCATGGTCCGACGGCCTGGCTCGACCAGCAGGGTGACCCGTTCCGTTCTGACCTGCCACGGAGCATCGTCGGCGAGACGCTTGTGGGGCAGTGCAGCCTGGGCCCAACCCGAAAACAGGAAGGCGGTGCCACTTTCCTCATCGGTCATGAAGCTGGATGTCACGTCGACCACTCTCCGTCGAAGTCGAAAAGGAGCGTTTGCTGGCGCCCCTTTTGAGCCAGAAGATCGTGAACCGTTCCCATCGACCCGATGCCTCATGTCTCGGAAGCATTGTTGCTCAACGATCCGTGTTTTTCGCTGAGGACTGTGGCGGGAAAGCTATTAGGGAAAGCTGTTTAATTGTTCTATTAGTGTGTCCGTCAGGAGTCCTCGGGATAAGTCCGTGTTTCTCAGGAGATCTCTTGGTTTTTGTGTCCTGTGTCTTCCCGCCAGAGTCCTCGAAGTCTCCCGCTACAGTCCTCAATGTCTCCCGCCAAAGTTCTCACCGCGTCACGCTGTTCGTGTCGGCGGGCGCCATCCCTAATCTTCAGTGCGATCCGAGTCGCATGCTCAGGATCCAGGCCTGCGTCGGTAGCGTGGCAACAGCCAGGAACATCCCCCTGCCCTGCCGGCTCCAGAGTTGGCGATGGCCACACCCAACACCTGATACGGATAGCGCTCAAAAGCTATCCGGTTGTTTGCTTTGAGGTCGGCATGGCGTGCTCCAAGGCGTTGCCCAGCACCCAGCCTTGCGATCCCCTCAATTATGCCCCATTACATGTCTTGATTCGAGGCAACAAGCGGGGCCGCGGTGTCTGATTTAGCTTTTCTTGAGGAAACGTCAGCTGACAGCGGCTTGATTGCCGCGGATCGCCTAAGCGACCTGCTGCACATCACCCGGGCCGAGTTGGCGATTGCACTGGGTTTGTCGCGCGACGCCGTCTCAAAGTCGACGCGAGTCGGTTCACCGGCGACTCAGGCACGGCTGCGCGATCTGGTTCAGATCATCAACCGGGTGCGTGGATGGGCGGGATCACCGCAACAGGCTTTTGCCTGGTATCGCTCGCAACCGCTTCCCTCCTTTGGCGATCAGACGGCCGAATCGCTGGTGAAGGAAGGACGGGCAGAGGCAGTCAAACGCCATCTCGATCGGATCGCAGTTGGCGGCTACGCTTGAAACTGACGGGGTTTGTCTACCGTGCGCATAATCCACGCTGGTCGTTCGCACCAATTTCTGGCGACGGCGCTGCCCGCTATGGCGGCCGGTTCAACCCGGTGGGCGTGCCTGCCCTCTACACGTCTCGCCGGATGGAGACGGCCTGGCTCGAAGCCCAGCAGGGCTTCCCCTTTAAAGCCCAGCCGTTAACGATCTGTGCTTATGAGGTGAATTGCACCGACATCGCCGACCTCAGTGACGAGAGTGGGCGCCGCGACCTGAGCGTCGCCATGGCCGACCTCGCATGTGCGTGGGAAGATTTGGCGCCGCATGGCGTCGAGCCGCCCAGTTGGCATCTTGCCAAACGGATGATCGGCGAAGGATATGCCGGCATCCTTGTCCCGAGCTTCGCCCCGGGGGCTGGGCCGGCCGACCGCAACGTCGTGTTCTGGCGGTGGTCGGACGACCTTCCGCACAAGGTGTTGGTAATCGACGATGAGGCGCGTCTCCCGCGAGATGGTCGGTCGTGGGAGCGCTCAGGCATCCCATGAGCCAGGAGCGCGATGATCAGACTACGCTCTCGATGCGCATTTGTGCCTCGACGTTTCTGGCGAGCCTCGAACAAGAGACGTGCTCCCCTGCAGGATGCCGACAATGACCCCGATCATCCTTATCCCGGCCCGCATGGGCTCCGCCCGCCTGCCCGGCAAGCCCCTCGCGATGATCGGCGGCAAGCCGATGATCGTTCATGTCTGGCGTCGCGCCATCCAGTCGGGGCTGGGACCGGTGGCCGTCGCGTGCTCCGAAAACGTGGTCGCGGAGGCCGTCCGCGCAGTAGGTGGTACTGCGGTCATGACCGATCCGGCCTTGCCGCGCGGCTCGGACCGCATCCATGCCGCGCTGACCAAGCTCGACCCCTCCGGCCGGCATGACGTGGTGATCAACCTGCAGGGCGATCTGCCCACCCTGCCGCCTGACCTCCTGCGGAGCGTCACCTTGCCGTTGGATGATCCCCGCTTCGACGTGGGGACGCTCGTCGCGCCCATTCACGACGCCGCCGAAGCAGCCTCGCCAAGCGTCGTGAAAGCGGCCTGCGCCTTTCGCGGCGAGGCGGATATTGCGCCGGCGCTCTATTTTTCTCGGCTAGCCCTGCCGTGGGGGCCTGGACCTCGATGGCACCATATAGGCGTCTATGCCTATCGCCGCCCGGCACTCGACCGCTTCGTCACGCTGCCTGAATCGCCGCTCGAGATCAGAGAAAGCCTGGAACAGCTAAGGCTGCTGGAGGCCGGCATGCGGATCGGCGTGGCGCGTGCCGAAGCGGCACCCTTCGGGGTCGACACGCACGAGGATTTGGAACGGGCAAGACGGATACTCGGATGATCGACGCCGATTGCGACCTCTCCTGTCAATGAGGAATGCCACGCCGCCAGCAGCCGCTGCACTGATGAAAATGGCCGAAGCCAAGCGAGGATTGACGCAGACGATGACGGTTTCTGAGAGCTCCCATGTCGCCAGCCTCATCCGGACGATTGAGACCGAGAAGCAAGGTCTTGCTGCTCTGCAGGCGGCACTAGGCCAAGGTCTCTCTGACGGGATGTTGCGGATTGCCGAGCTCATCGAGGGGAGTGGTGGCCGGGTTTTTCTGACGGGAATGGGGAAATCTGGAATTATCGGACGGAAGATCGCGGCCACTCTCGCGAGCACCGGAACACCAAGCCATTTCGTGCACCCTGCCGAGGCAAGTCACGGCGATCTCGGGATGATTGGACAAAACGACGTGGTATTTGCTTTATCTTGGTCAGGAGAAACACCTGAGCTGGCCGATATCATCGCCTACACACGTCGTTTTAAGATCATTCTCGTGGCCATGACCTCGCGTCCTCAAAGCGCATTAGGGCGGGCGGCTGATGTCGGTCTGTTCCTGCCGGTGAGCCAGGAGGCTTGCCCGAATGGACTGGCCCCCACGACCAGCACCACGATGCAATTGGTGGCCGGCGATGCCTTGGCGATTTTGCTGCTGGAACGACGGGGATTTTCGTCCATGGACTTCCAACGGTATCATCCAGGCGGAAAGCTTGGCTCGCGTCTTCTGACCGTGGGGCAGCTGATGCATCAGGGCAATGCGTTACCCATAGTGAGAGAGAATACGCCTCTTTCCAAGGGTATTGTAGAAATGACATCGAAACGGTTTGGGATTGCAGCAGTTGTCAACGAAAAGGGTCATCTTGTCGGTGTGCTGACGGATGGTGACCTCCGCCGTGCTTTTCGTTCTGGTTTCGCCGATGTGCCGGTGCAAGAAGCTATGGGGAAGCGGCCCCAGGTGGTATCAACCAATGTGTTGGCTGCTCAAGCCCTGGCACAAATGAATGATGCCAGAATCACGTGCATCTTTGTCACAGATGGCGAAGTCCCGATTGGTCTTGTTCATATTCACGACCTCCTGCGAGCGGGCGTAGCCTGATTTGAAGCCTGTCATAAATGAGGTGATGGGTGTCAACTTGGTGTTCTGGGCATCTCCCGCGGTCGAGATCGTATTGCCGAATTCCGGCTCCAACCTCCTGCCGCCACGCGTCTGTAGTTCCAACTCGTCAGCCGCCGCTACAAACGAGGAAGCATCATGATCACGTCTAACCGATCCGTCGGCGACTAGAGCACCATGCTGGGCCACCAAGCGTCCGCCGTTTTGGATCGCCTGCTGCACCATAGCCACGCGCTGACCATCTGCGGAGACAGCTATCGCCTGTGCGAGAACCGCCGCTCAGGACTGCTAAAGGTAACACCCGCACCGGGAGCCGGCGGGACATCGAAATCGCGGAGGTGGCTGGATTCTCAGCGTTGCCCCTGAATGGGTTCCTGATGCTGCTTGATCCCAACGCCATGCCTTGCCAAGACATGAACCTTGACCAGCATCGGGCTGGGTGCGGGAACCGCACCCATACTAAGGTGCTCATCCGCCGGGTGATTCCAGTGACAACCTCGGCTATCGTGGCAAGTGTACATCCTCATGAACGCCTGCATCCCGGGCTCTTGAAGGTCATCTGGATCATCAGAATGTATCTGTTTTGGACAGTCGATCATACGCCCGCAACTGGCTGAGTACAGCCGGCAATTCGGCAAGGGGGATCATGTTCGGCCCGTCCGAGGGCGCGCGATCCGGATCGGGATGCGTCTCCATGAAGATGGCCGCGCACCCAACCGCAAGCGCCGCCCGCGCGAGGATCGGCGCGTACTCACGCTGACCACCGGAGGAGCCGCCCTGGCCGCCGGGCTGCTGCACCGAATGGGTAGCGTCGAAGACCACAGGGTATCCGGTGCGAGCCATCTCTGGCAGACCACGAAAATCCGTGATCAGCGTGTTGTAGCCGAAGCTTGTCCCGCGCTCGGTAAGCAGGATGCGCTCGTTGCCGGTGCTCGTGATCTTAGCGACGACATGCTTCATGTCCCAGGGCGCCAGGAACTGGCCCTTCTTCACATTGACCGCCGCCCCCGTCTCGCCCGCTGCGATGAGCAAATCCGTCTGCCGGCACAGGAAGGCGGGTATCTGGATAACATCCACCGCCTCGGCGACCGCCTTGCACTGGCCAGCGTCATGAACGTCGGTCAGCGTGGGTACGCCAAAGCGACGCCCCACTTCGGCGAGGATGGCGAGGCCGCGGGCCATGCCCACGCCGCGCGCGGCACCGCCCGACGTCCGGTTCGCCTTGTCGTAGCTGCTCTTGTAGATCAGCGGGATGCCGAGCCTCCGGCATATGCTCGCGAGTTCCTCTGCCACCTCCAGCGCGTGCGCCTCCGATTCAATTTGGCAGGGGCCGCCGATGAGGACAAAGGGTAGGTCGTTGCCAACATTAACAGAACCGATTTGGACTGATATCATTACGTGACCTTAGCCTTCATTTATCGATTGAGCGGGACCTAAAATAGATCACGGCAGACCCCGCCGACTGGCAAGAGTTGTATTAAAGGTTTCACCCTAAACCGGACAGGATCGCCGCCTGATGTAAAAATCTGATAACTGTCCCAGCATTCCGGACACTGAAGAACAAAACTTTCGCCGAGCCTGTCCCAGAAGTTTAGCATATCGTGTCCAGGTGATTGTCCATCATCTTGCTGCCCGGGTGAGGCTGGCCTTCGTTCGGCGGAACCCATCCACGAGGGTCCGGAACGGCAAGCTCGCTCGCCAGATTGTCGAAACCTCTAAGGCTTCAACCCGTTGCAGCGCGGCAGTGTATTGGCGTTCCATAACGACCAGCCGATCTCGGAGATCAATGACCTCTTCCTGCGATCTAGCCAAATCCACGGCTGCGAAGGAAGGCGCCGATGCAAGCTCGGGTTCACTCGTCAACAGCGAGTCGATCTGTGCCTGGCTCTCGAGTAAAGTGCGCTTGAGCAGCGCGACACGACGGAAATTCAGCGTCTCTTCCGACAAAGCCTGGGCGTCTGCACGGCCACCCGGACGCAGCCAGACAAAAAACTCCCAGCCGGTCGTGGGGCTGAGACGCTCGACCTGCCAGTCGGTTTCGCCTAGACGCGCAAGCTCGAGCAGAAGAAGCTCGAAGCTTGATGGCACGAAGTGCCAAGCATGCATGTCCTCATACGTCGTGCTATCCTCGATTTTGCGGGACTTCTGACGTGAATCCTCCAGCCAATGGATCAATCGAAGTCCCTGTGAAGGACGTTGTCCCCAAGATTCTGCACCGCCATCGGTTACTGCATATGCAAAATGATCGAATGCCAAGGCGCCGCTATGGCGCGACCGATTTTTGAAATGAGCGTCCAGAACTTGACCGGTCGTGGTAAGCTGCTGAAAATAATCGAAGCAATAACGTTTGTCGGGCACCGCTAGGATAACGACGCCATCCTGCTTCAGGAGCGTCGCCGCGGCGTCCAAAAAACCGATGAAATCGGGAGTATGTTCTATGACATGACTGGCGAGAAAAACATCAAAACTGCCGTGTTGTTCCGAGGGAACGGCGTCACTAAGCTTGCCGCCGGTCCAAACAAAATCCACCTCTTCAATCATGCTCACATCGACGTCAGGATGCGCCCTGTATTTTTCGACCAGGCCGTCATGTGTCAGGTGGTCAAGCGAAACGCTGTTCCAGCCTTGTGATCTTGGAGCAATTGGGTTGAAGCTTGGACCAATCTCAATGATACGGCTTTGCTTTTGCACCGATGCAAGTAGTGTTTCCGCACGGGTCAACACGTCTGGACTCCTCATTGCGGACATCTCGAACAGTTGAACGGCGCATCCGCGAGCGGCCTCACGGCACTAGAGGATTACCGTTCTGCTAAGATCCGTCATGATCAGTCGGCCGTTCCGTTGTCAATAGCTGGGCCTCCGTCAACATCTCGGACGAAGGTAGTGCCGCACCCAGCCTTAGCTATGCGGTCGTCAGGCGCCGGGCGTCACCAAGCCAAGCTCTTCCAACCCAGGTTTTGGAGGTGGATCAGCCCGCGCGGGAGCCGTCTGAGCGGAGATGACGGCGACTTCCCGACAAGATCGGCATGGACAACTTCCCGGCACTCTCGGAGGTCAGGCCAAGGAAGTCTGCAGCGCGCGAAGCCCCATTTCTGCCCTTGCTCCAGGGTCACTGCTGTAAGCTTGTAGCCTCCTATACTTGCACGGCAGCGGGGTCCAAAGGTATCCGAACACTCCCACGTTTCCTGCCTCGCAACACCGGAGGCGCCTTCCAAACACAGGTTAGGTTTTGTCTGAATCACGATTAACTGACGCTGACACGAAAACGAATATGAGAGAGGTCGAACTGCCTCTTGCCGAAACGGAGCGGCAGATCACGCTGCTGCGAGCAGAGGTTAGACGCCTGTCGACGCAGCTCGACCGACAGTCAGCCGAACTCAAGGATTTGCAGGCAAGGAATGTGGACCTTGCTGCAGGCTTCGCCATCGCTCTGTCAGAGCGCGACAAGATCCTGCAGTCGAGTGCCTGGCAAGCGGCGCGAGTCATCCAGCGCACGATGCGCTTCCCCCGGCGGGCTCTGTCGCCCATCATGACGCTGGCCAAGCGGTTTAACACAACCTCCACCCCTCCCGCCGCAGAGTTCGCGCCCTCTCCATCCGAGGCGACGGACTATGAGCAATGGGTCGAGGCCTACGACACCCTCTCGTCAAAGGACCGCATTCAGATCACGGCGCATATCGAGAGGCTTGCGCATCGGCCGCTGATCTCCCTCGTCATTCCGGCTAGAGGAGAAGCCGACAAAGAAGAGACCCTGCTACAGAGAACCATCGCCTCAATCCGCAGCCAACTCTATCCAGCCTGGGAACTATGTCTTGCGGCGGACAAGGCGCCGACCGGGGCGTTCATCGCCATGCTGGAGCCGGGCGACCTGCTGCCCGAGCAAGCCCTGTACGAAATCGCCGCGGAGATCGACGCACATCCCGACGCCGCGATGATCTATACGGACGAAGACAAAATAGATGGTCACGGCCTACGATATGATCCCGTCTTCAAGCCGGACTTCAGTCTGGAGCTACAGCTCGGCTGGCACCTGACGGGCCGCCTCACCGTCTACCGCGGCACGTTACTTGAAACGCTCGGCGTATCGCCATTCGCCATTCGCCGAGGGCAGGAGCAGGCGCTGGCCGTGCAGGTGGCAGCCAGCTGCGGCTCCGCCCGGATCCGCCACCTCCCGGCGGTTCTCTGTCATCGGCTGGTCCTGGCCGAGCGCCCGGATGAGGCGACCGGGCGCCACCCCGAGAGGGACACGAACCTTGCGGCCGTCGCGCAGACGCTCGGGATCATCGCCATAGACCCGATACCGGAGCATGCGGAATGGAACAGGGTCATCTGGCCGTTGCCCGATCCCCTGCCCCGCGTCAGCGTGATCATCCCGACACGTGATCGGGCCGACCTCCTGGCGCGCTGCCTTGGAGGGCTTCTCCACCGCACCGACTATCCGAACCTTGAAGTGCTCATTATCGACAATGACAGCATTGATGCCGGGACCCAGTCCCTTTTTCAGATGCTGCAGAATGATCCGCGCGTCCGCGTGATCCCGGTGCACGGGCCCTTCAACTACTCGGCGTTGAATAATGCCGCTGTACTGGCGGCCACAGGTGACATCCTGGTCATGCTCAACAACGACGTTGATGTGATCGGGGGCGGCTGGCTGAAGGAGATGGTCTCCCATGCCGTCAGGCCGGATGTTGGCGCGGTCGGCGCCAAGCTGCTCTATGGCGATGGCCGCATCCAGCATGCCGGCGTCGTTTTGGGCGTAGGTCAGCATAACGCAGGCCCCGGCGTGGCCGGCCATTTCGGTCACCATGCGGCAGCAGGGGACGCCGGTTACCTGGGCCAATTTGCCCTGACGCGGGAGCTTTCGGGCGTGACCGGAGCTTGCATGGCGTTTCGACGCGAGGTCTTCGAGGCGGTGGGTGGTCTTGACGAGACGGCGCTTCCGATCGCCTTCAACGATGTCGACTTCTGCCTGCGGGTCCGGGCGCAGGGGTTCCGCATCATCTGGACACCCTCAGCAGAGCTTTATCACCTGGAATCCGCTTCACGCGGCCTCGCGGAAACGCCGGAGCAGGTAGCCCATGCCGCACGGGAAGCAGATTACATGCGTCAGCGCTGGGGTTCCGTTCTGGACAACGACCCCTTCTACAATCTGAACTTCGATCGCAAGGACCATACTTTCGAACTGGCGCGACCGCCCTACCGAACAAAGCCTTGGCGCCGTGATGGGTCTGGGCACGGATCAGCTACGGTCGCGGGCCAGACGATCGAGCAGGATCCGTAGCGCCAACCGCGGCTGCCGAAGCGCGCGCAACGGACGGGTCACGCGCCAGGACAATGATTGGCGGAGCCGATGCGCCTCGTCACGATGCTGCGTCAGGATCGCAATCTCGGCACGCAAATCGTCCCTCGCGACGGGTCTCTCCGTCGCCTCCGCGGACAAGAGCGCCGTCAGCCTGGCCTGCTCTGCCTGCAGCCGGGCAAGGGTCTGTTCGAGTGCCGCCACCCGCAGCAGTGCCGCCTCATGCTGACGCGCGAAAGCGGACGCTCTCGTTTGTGTCGCCATGAGCTCCAGCCGGGCGCGATCGAGATCGACCGCCTGGCACCGGGAGAGGTGCCGGGCCTGGCGCAGCGCTCGGACCAGTGCGTCATCGCTTGGTGTGTCGTGACTGGAAGCAGCGGTCATGCCCGCATCCCGAGGGCGAGCAGACGCGCCTTCTGCAGCGCCGCTACCGGGTTGCGGCCGTGATGCTGCCGGACATGCATGCGAGCCTCGCCGAGCAGCGGCAGCGCACGCTGCGGTTCCTCCGCCAGCCGCTCCATGATCCAGGCGGCATGGGCTGTGTCGACTTCGGCCCAGCAGGACCCATCAGCCCCCGGCACCAGCCGATAATCGACCGGATAGCCGGTTTGCCCGGTCACGAACTCGCCGCTAGCCGCATAAGGGGGGGCGATGACGGGCCGGTCCAGCAGCATCGCCCGGGCGATGGAAAGACCGAGCCCTTCGCTCCGGTGCAGCGACAGCAGCGCGTCACAGGCGGCAATGAGGCCTCGCATGTCGTCCTGGGTCAGCCGCCGGTCGAGCAGCAGGATGTCGGTATCGCCATCGATGGCTTCCTCGATGACGCGGCGCTGCGTGGGCCCCAGGGGGCCGTCATCGCTCGCCAGCACCAGGCAGGCTTTACCCTGGCGAGGAAACGCCTTCCGGAATGCCCGGATTGCGATGTGGGGATCCGTGCAGTCGAGGCTTGATCGGCCGCCGAAAAGCGACAGGAAGATGAAGCGTTCTTCGGGCAAGCCGAAGAAGCCCCGTGATCTGGAGGCAGCCGGATCGAGTTCGACGCCTAGTGGCATATGGATTACCGGACGGTCGGTGTGCCCGGCCAGAGCCATCTGGATGAACCGGCTCGGCGCCCAAATCTCATCCACCAGTGCCAAGGCCTGCAAGGCCGCCTCTGGGAAGCGAGCGAGGTCCCAAACCGGAACCAGGATACGGAAAACCTCGCCTTGTGCGGACGCCGCAGGCGGCAGCACGTCGGCTATTTGATCGGCTGACAGGCAGATGATCCGGACAGGAGCTTCCTCCGCCGCATGCGGGACGCCGCCGTCCCGCATCTCAACCGCCAGGCTGCTCGCAAGAAGTGCGTTAAAGGTCAGGCGCCCGGTCTCCTGAGCCTTACCGATAGTCTGCAGCGGCGCGGTCACGGTCACAGCCACCTCACGACCCTCTGACCGGGACGGAATAGTGCCAGTGGCCCCCCGTCCCTCGCCGAGGCGCGCGGCAGCGGGCTCGATCAAGGCCGGATCGAGCGCCAGGGCATCGGCAGCGTCATTGACGAACCAGCGAACCAGTCGCTCCGCATCCTGCGGCATCCGAAGGTCGAGGCCGCCAAACCGTGGCACAAGACCCTGCAGGAAGCGCATGAAATTGGTAACGGTGACGCCGGGCACTGCCGGCGCCGCCTCGGGCCAGGGTTCGTGCAGAAACGCCTCGTAATCCTGGAAGGGATTGCCGCCCCAGAAGGGGTGCCAGTCCCGGAACATCGTCCGGATCGCAGGATGGATCACGTTGCCGGACGCAAACTGGCCGTAAGCGTAGAGCGCCCCTGGAAAGCTGCCGTGACCCGATGCCCGCAGGCACTCGGCGTAATGCGCCATCAGCGCGCTAAGCGGCAGAGAAAGATCACCTTGGAAGCGGGGATCGTGCTTCGACAGCCTGTCTGGCACGCTTGGGTTGAAGCCGCTAAAATGGAAGAAGGTGAGAGGAGCACCGTCGACCGTCCAGCCGTCTCCGGTTAGGGCAAGCTCGCGCTGTGCAAGGTTCCAATAGGCGACATTCAGCGTCGTGTCGTGGGAGATGACGGCGTTGTCCGTGAAGCCCGGGATTAGGTCCATGAACTTCTGATCGACGAAGATGCCCTCCGCCTGCGCGTTGATGCATTGGTAGCGCAAGCGGCGCGCCCACCAACTGAGCAGCTCAGTCGTCTCCTCGCTGCGAGATACGCCAAGAAAGCCAAGATTGTAGGCTCCAGCGCGCATGATCGTCAGATCGTTCGGCTCCTGACGGTCCTCGCTCGGCGCGCAAAGATGCGGCGTGAAAAAGAACGAGGCGCCTCCCTGCAGCGCGGCGAGCACAGGCGTCAGCGGCGCGAAGACCTCTATATCAGGGTCGAAGTAGATCACCGTGTCGAAGCCGTGATCATCGAGCAGATGGAGGAACATGAACGGCTTCAGCGCCGTGTTGAACTCCATGATATCGTAGCGGAAGGCGAAGTTCAGGAAATCCGGGATGGGGAGAACATGCGCCTCTATCACCGTCAAGTCGCGGCCATAAAGGCCCGGCGTCTCGACCACCCGATCTGCCAGGCAGAGGAAGAGCGTGGCTTCGGGATGAAGGCGGCGTATCGACCCAAACAACACATGCGCGAAGGGCATGTAGTTGTTGGAGCAGATGGTAAAGATTGCGGTGCGTCTGCTGGCACTGGATGTGGCTGTCATCCGCTACCTGTTTTCACGGTAGGTTTCCTCAAGATCAGTCTGGGTAGTGGCGTTCGCGAGATCCTGCCACACACCGCCCGAAGCCCCGCCACGGGGTTTCTGCGCGGCCGACTGCCGCAGCATTTCCTCGACCACGGCGACGAAGGCCGTGGCACTGCGGTCCCAGTCATAGACGATGGCGATTCTCTGTCCGGGCGTCGCTGCGGCACGCCGCTCGACTTCGCCGGCCAACCATTCGCAAGCGACCAGGACGCTGTTGGTGGTGCGAATGCCGAATTCCCGATGCGCCGGGATGTCGGAGCCGAGTGTCGGCAATCCCATTGCCAAAGCTTGGCTGATGCCGAGGTTGTAGCCTTCCCATTTGGAGAAGCCCATATAGGCATCGGCCGCCTTGTAAAGATCAGCCAGCATCTCGTCGGAGACGTTGGGGAAGACGGTGAAGCCGAGTTGCTCGGCCTGCTCCACGTCACTCGGTGACCCAGCCCCGGCGAGTGCCCAAATCAGCGGCTTCGACTGCTCGGGGTAAAGATAGGGAAATTCGCGCAGGATCATCGCGATCTTATCGAGCCCCTTATAGGCACGCTCGTTTTCGTGAAAACGACAGACGGTGAGAATAACGAAGCCATTCTGCCAACCCTGGGCCGCGCGCACGCGGTCCCGCTCCGGCCGAAGCGCTTCCGACCACGCGGGCAGGTGAGAATTTGCGAGCCCAAGGACGAGGGCATCCTTGTTCAGCGTCTCGTCCTTCACCGATTGGGAGATCGTCGCAATGCTGGTCGTGAGGGCGGCAGCCGCACGCTTCTGATAGCCGACGTTGAGCAGGTAAGAGCGCGTCGGGTCCTGGAAGAACTCAGCCGTGGGTTCCCCATAATCATAGGCGAGAACGGGAATATGGCCGCCGATCACGATCGGCACTTCAAAGAATGGAGGGGTATGACTAACGATGAGCGCAATGCCGCTGGTGAAGGCATAGGTCGCGGCCTCCTGCATCGAGCCGAGAACGACGCGCTCGCAGCCTGGGAAGCTCATTTCGTTTTCCATGAGCGGTCCGCCGATGACGACCTCGTAGCCGGACTGCACGAGTTTGCGGGCATGCTGCTGGATGACCACAGGCACGCCATACCCGATCTTGTACACCACACTAAGCAACAGGATGCGCAGCGGTTGATCTGCCGGTCGGAACCAGGGGCGTCGAAGCCGCGGCGGTTCTGCTAGATCACCGGCCTTATCCACCGAGAGGTTGGGGTTGTACGACGGATCATCATAGAAATAGTTGCGGAAGCGGCGGCGCGTATAATCGGCTTCGCTGAAATAGCGGATATAGCGTTCGCGCGTATTGTCCGGTTCTCGGGTCTTTGATTCGTCATGGATCAGAAGAGGATCGGCAATGTAGATATTGCGCAATCCAGCGGCCAAGCATTCAAGGCAGGCCTTCACGTCGTTCCAGGTAATTCGCAGAATGGGATCAAAACCATTGATCTGCTGGAAAACGGCGCGCCGCACGGCCATGCAGGCCCCCGTCATCAGAGACATCTCTCGCGTGTGGTCGATATCGGCGACATCATCCGGCAGCGCATTGCTGAACAGATGCTGAACTGTTCCTAGGCTGGCGCCGGCGACGCAGCCGCCATGCTGGATTGTACCGTCGTTAAACAGCAGCTTGGCGCCGACGATGCCGACGCCCGGCTGGTAAGCATAGCCGATCAATTTGCTGAGCCATGCCGGGTCAAGCACAACCGTGTCGTTGTTGAGAAAGACGAGCACCTCGCTTGTCGCGGCCTCTGCCCCGATATTGTTGATCACGGCGAAGTTGAACGGGCGCGGGTAGCGGACGACCGAGATCCTGGGGCGTGCGGAAATCTGAGCCAGATAATCAAGCGTCTCCACATTGATCGAGTTGTTATCGACTATAATGATTTCAACACGATCAAGATCGTATGACGTCTTCTCGAAAATGCTGTCGATGCAAGGACGAAGATGCTCAAGGCCATCGCGCGTCGGAATGATGATGGCGACCGTTGGACCGGTATCCGCGAACACCGCCAGGTCGTGCGGCGCGCGGGGCTGCTCTCTCAAAACATGAAATAGAGGAAAAGGTACATGCTCTACGTGCCGATCGAGCGTCGGTGTGGTCAGAACGAGCCGTGCAACGAGCCTATCAAACTCGCTGAGTGTGAGGCGAGGGAGCGATGCCATGTCCTCGGGCGTAAGGGCGACCGCGCGAGAGAGCAGCAGGCAGTCGCCAATGTAGTTATAGCGCGCCAAATACTCGGGCGAAAACTGCGGCTTGAAGGCAGGGTCTGCACGCGTGCCATTGTCCTGCAGCCGGTCATGATCGGAATAGACAATGGCAGCACCCGTCCTCACAGCCGCCTCGAGGAACATATAGGCCGAAAGGCGGTGGAGCAGAGGCGTGCCGAAGGAGAGCAGGGTATAGTCTGCACGGCCCTGGGCCGCCGCAATCTCCGCAGGTGTCGTGACGACCGAAAGCCGCGCGTCATCGGCTGTCGCTGCCCGCAACAGGCGGGTTTCATCCGCAGAGAGATCGGATGAGGCGATAATCACGGCGCGCCAGCGGTGATGGAGCTGAGCCTGCCACGAAGCGACCAGCCGGTCGACTGCCGGCAGATCGACCGGCCGCACCAAGGCGAGGATCAGCAGCTCTGGCAGGTCGAGCGTGGCGAGATGGCGTTGCGCCGCTTCGACTTCCGGCTCCCGTAGAAGATCGTAGCGCTCGAGCCATGCCTCATATAGTCGCTCGGCTGCGGCGACAGGCGAAAGGGCCTTGGCGGAGGTCGGCGTCACGGCCTTGGCGGCGACCGGTGCCTCGGCTTCGGGCGCGGCGATGATCGCGCCAGGGGCAGCGGCGGCCCCGAAGCTCCCCAGAGGAGCGGCTTGGATGAGCCACTGGCGCAGCCCGATCAGACCCTGGCGCGTCGTGACGAACCAGATCGTTCCAGCGATGCGCCGAGGATTGCGGTCCTGCCGGTAGATGGCGGCGACGACCGTCAATCCAGTGCGGAGAAGACGGAGTCTCCGCCTAGTCTTCTCCAAGGTCATAGATCACCTCCGCTGGCCGTTAAAGCAGCCGTTTACGGTCAGCCGCCAACTCAGACGGGTGCGCACATATAGATATATAGATATCGGCCTGGTGCCCTAGGCCGGCCATATCCGGTAGTCAATCGCCGATACCGACACAGCCCTCTCCATTCTCGTGAAGCCGCAATGAACCGCAAAACAGCCCTCGGGCACTTGCTTGACAGGACGCGACCGGCTGTGGCCTAAGGTTTCTTCACCCGTCGCCGCAGCAAGCGATTCAGGACAATTGTCTATGCGCCTTGCTGTCTTCAGCTTGTGCTCCAACCAGGGCGTGCCACAAGCGAAGCTTCTTTTTGAAACGATCAAGAAGTTCCTACCTGACGCTGATCGTTTCCTTGTTCTCGCCGACACGCGCCATCCGGCTGTCCCCTATCCTGACGGATGTGTCATCATCGCTGCAGAAGAACTCGGCATTTCTGACTTTGCAAGCTTCGCCTTTCGCTACGACCGCCAGGAATTTACTGCGGCTATCAAACCTCTGGCATTCCTTCATCTACTGGGCATGTGCGGCTACACGCATTGTCTGTATTTCGATCCTGATATCGAGCTATTCAACTCTCTGCCGGCCGTCACGGCAGCGCTGGAGGCCAATGCCTCTTTCATTCTCACCCCGCATATCCTGGCCCCGGCGGAGCAAGCGGATGGTGCGGACGATATCGCCATCATGCGCGGCGGCACATTCAACCTTGGTTTCCTCGGCGTCAGCGGCACCCGGGAAGTCCGCGATCGTCTAGGCTGGTGGGCACGCTGGCTGCGTACGCATTGCGTCGACGATCGGCCGATCGGCCTGTTCATCGACCAGAAATTCATGGATCTGATGCCCGGCCTCGCATGCGGTGCCCACATCCTCCGTGATCCGGGTCTGAACCTTGCCTTTTGGAACCTGTCGCAACGGCGCTTCCAGCCCGAAGCGCCGGGCGGTCCCATGGTCGATGGTGCCCCGCTCGGCTTTTTTCACTATAGTGGCTTCGACCCAGCCAAGTTCGATCAGCTAAGGACGGAGGGCGACCTGTGCGAGGGTCGTGCCCTGCCGCTAGGCTGGCGCCAGTTCCTCACGAGCTATGTTGACCGGTTGCGTGCGGCGGGCTTTGGGCAGATCCCGGCTGATAGCTACGCCTATGGCCGGTTTGCCTCAGGCGTGCCGATCCCGGCCATTGTACGCCGCATGTTCCGGGACGATTATCCAGCTTGGCCAGACGATCCCTTTGAGAGCTTTGAAGCCTGGGCCCATCTTCCTGCTCGCGGCACCGTGATCGGGATCGGCAGCGCGATCCCAAGTCTAATGATGCAGTGGTTACAGGCCCGCGACCCGAACCTCGTCCGCTTTCCCCTCTTTGAACCCACCGGCGCTGCCTGTGTCACACGCTGGTGGCTTGAGCAGGGTCCTTCAATCGGAATCGACCGGCGCTTCCTTGAACCCCAGGCCGCCGCCGCCGGTCTCCGCGCTTTGTCGAACCGGGCCGAGTTCCCGCTACCTGAGCCGCACCGGGCGGATGCGACGGTCATTGCCCCACCGGAAGAATTTAGCGCCTCTCGCAAATCCAGTCCTGCGGCGCTAATCGGGCGGGCGCAGCGCGCCAGCCTGGGGCTTGCCGCAGGCCGGGTGGAGGCATGTGCCCCTTACACTGAATATCAAAAGCCGGTGACTGGACGTCTGCTCGCCTTCTGTCTGGCTCCAGACCAGCTTGCGCCGGTGCTCGCGGCGATCGGACCCCAACTGCCGGACAAGGCCTATCGCATCTTTATCCCGTCAGCTGAGCGGGTCGTCTTGTCCTCGTCCCGTCCCGACGTCCTTTCTGGGATCGACGAGATCTGGGCACCAACGCGCTTTATCCAGGCAAGCCTGGTACTCGCGACCACGTTGCCCGTGCTCCACATGCCGGTCGCGTGGAACCCTCCCGCTCGCGTGGCGACTGGACACGAGCTCATCCCGCTTGGCCGGCCTTATATTTTGGTTGCCGGTGACGATTTTCCCGGCTCCGGCGCGGTACAGGCGGCGGTGCGTGCCTATGCAATGGCCTTTGGATCCTCCACTCCCGCAAGCCGGCCCGTCTTGGCGATCCAAGCCCCGGCGGCGGACGCAATGGACGAGTCACTTCAGGCCATGATTGCGATGCAAGACGGCATCATTCTTCCTCCCGGCGCCGATCCGGCGGCCCTGATCGCCGGGGCAGCCTGCTTCCTGGCACTGCATCGTGGGGAGGCTCTGGGTCTTGCGATCCTTCAAGCTATGGCGAGCGGCGTGCCGGTGGTCGCGACAGAATATGGCGGATGTACTGATCTACTCACGCCGAAGACGGGTTTTCCAGTAGGCTTTCGCCTGATGCCGATGGCCGGCGATGCTAAGAAGAGCTGGGTTGGGGCTTGGGCCGAGGCCGATCCGGACCATGCTGCCTGGTCGCTGCGCGACCTTTTCAGCCGTCCCGAGGTTGCTCGGACTCGGGCCGAGGAGGCCCGCTGCCAGCTGAAGAACCTTCACAACCCAGCCACCGTCGCAGCCCAACAAGCGCGGCGGCTCAGCCTCGTGGAACGGTTAGCGGCTCGGCCGTATAGGCTTGTTGCGGCCTGAGGACCCGGGAGATTTGATGCCAGAACTCGCCGCATGGATGCTTGAGGAGGAAACGGAGACGGACCGTCTGCGGATGGCACTCGCCGAGGCCCGAGCCGATCTGCAGCGGCGCGACGCAGCTCTCTTAAGGCTACAAGGCGAATTTATGGCCTCGCGGTTGGAAGTTGCCGGTGCCCAGGGAGAGACCGTACAGTTTCAGGGGATGCTCCGGCGATCGCAGGAAGCGGAAGCAACAGCGGCACAAGCCTGGGCCGAGCTCGAATCCGCTAATAGCGAGATCGCGCAGCTGCATGCCGATGTGGCCGCGCTTCAATCCGTCATTGCGACGCTCCAAGCGGAGACATTGGCACTCAGGGGCGGCATGGATCTTCTGCGTGCTTCCGCCTCCTGGCGTATGTCTGCCCCGATTAGGGTGGCAGGCCGATTGATGCGCCGTATTCGTGCGGCTGGTTTACGTCTCCTCCAAGCGAACCGGCGAACCATCCCACGTCAGGCAGCGCCGGTGGCGCAACCGCCGGCGGCATCGCCCAGCCTTGGCGATCCCAATGCGCGCGCCATCTTTCAGGCAGCTCCTTTTGCGGACCATCCTGCGGGTGAAGCGGAGGGTGTCGTCACGCTCGACGGGCTCTACCATTTGTCGCGATCGCTGTGACGACACCGATGCCAAAGGTTTTCGTCAGCGACGCCATCCTGCAGGAACGCCTCACCATCGGGTCGTCTCAATTAGATCAGGATCAGACCTCTTGGGGCTGGAAGGCACTGTCCGCCCTCTACCAGGCGAGCCTCGTCTCCTGCGGCTATCGGATCACCCCTATCGTCCGCCCGGAAATCTACCAGACCGATATCGCCCGGAGGGTCCTGGGCGTGGAGCCGGGCGACTGGCACCTCGCCATCAAGCCGATCGAGCATCTGCGGCCGTTCCACGGCATCCCCAATGTCTTTGTATGCGATTGGCCGTTCCCGGAGCTTTCAGGGACGGCGCTCGGCGATTCGCCCTTCTTCGATCAGGCGCGCCTGCTCCGAATGGCGGATGTCGTCCTGTGCTGCACGGATTTCACTACGGACACGCTGCGACGAGCCGGTGTCGAGCGGGCGATCACCCTGCCACCCTATATTCCGCCGCCGGAGGCTGCGGCCCCGTCTCGGCCGGACGCAGGCTGTCGCTTCCTCAGCGTCGTTGATACCAGCCACCTGTCCCGTCAGCTCGGCCCCGCAATTGCGGGCTTTGCCGAGGCGGCACGGCGGCAGGATGGCCTCCGCCTCGTTATCTGCGTTCAGGGCGCAGATGCGCAGATCCTCGCCAGTCTCCGGCAGCACGTAGCGGAGATCATGGACACTGTGGAAGCGGATGAGACCATCTCCATCCTCGGCGCAGGAGCCGATGGCGCGGCCGGACTCTATGCCTCCGGCGATTTCTTCCTGTGTAGCGATGCCGCCCCCGGGCTGTGCCTGCCCTTGGTGCGGGCCATGCAGGCGGGCCTGCCGATCGTCACCACGATGACAGCGGGGACCGCTCGCTTTGTCCCGCCGGAGGCCGCAGTTCCGGTGGAGACCGAACGCGGAACGCTCGAACGCGAGGAGGAGCCGATCGCTCGCTTCCTGTCCTTGACCACCTCCCCGCCCACGGCCGCGACCGTGTGTAACGCGGTTCTGGCCGCTGCGGCGCTGGACGACGTCGACCGGTTCCGCATGGCCGCGACCTGCCGGGAGATCGTGGAGCGCCGCTTCGGCCTCGCGGCCTTCCGGTCAGGCTTGAGCCAACTTAGCGCCTTCGTATCGCTGGACCCGCTATGACCGGTACAGCCCGACGCCCCCTTGTCGTGGATATCGGCCCCTTGCGGGAACGATTCTACACGGGCATCCCCAATGTCATCGCCGAAATCTGTACGCGGCTTCTCGCGGAAGACTGGCTCGACCTCTACTTCGACATGGATGGACGCTGGATCGACAATGACAGCCTGCGCCGCTGCCTGAACGAGCGCAGCGGCATTAGCCTGATGGAGCAGCCCGAGCGGTTCAGGCCAGCCCGCGCCATTCGCGATATGCTGCGCAGCAAGGGCGCGATGCCCGAGACCGTCGGCCTCTATACGGATCTTCGGCCGCCCCGGAAGCTGTACCCGCGGGAGGGGAAGATCGTCTACGACCTTTCCATGATCCTGACGCCGGAATGCCACCCGCCCGAGGCTGCCGGCATGTATGTGCTCGACCTGGCCGAGCAGATCGCCTGCAGCGATGTTCTGTTCTGCATATCGGAGGCGACCGCCCGCGATCTCGCCTGGATTTACGGTGTGGAGCCGGAGCGGCTGCGGGTCGCATTGCTCGGCAACAATGTTGATCTGACCGCGGCTGAGCGGATGAGGGTGCTGATCGCGGACCGTCCGGTAGAGCCCTTCCTGCTGGTCCTGGGCTCGATCGAGCCGCGCAAGAATGCCGTCCTCGTGCTGCAATGGCTGTCCGAGCATCCGGAGGTGCTGGAGGAGGTTCGTGTCGTCTTCGCCGGGCGGCACGCGTGGGGACAGAGTTTTGCATCCCTGGTCGAGGCACGCGGGTTGCAGGACAAGCTAGCCAGCGGCCGCATCGTCTTCACGAGCTTTGTCGACGAGGCCTTCCGGACAGCCCTGTTGGTGGGAGCGATAGGGCTGATCTACCCCTCGGTCTTCGAGGGCTTTGGACTGCCGCTGCTGGAGGCGATGGCGACCGGGACACCGGTTCTGAGTTCGGTCTCGAGTTCGATGCCCGAAGTGGTCGGGGATTGCGGCTACTACTTCGACCCCTATAGCGTCACCTCGTTGCACACAGCCTACCGCGCGCTCTGTGCGGATCGGGCATCCGGAACGGTCGCCGCCGTCATTGATCGGGCGCGCGACCGAGCTCAGAGCTTCAGCTACGACAATACCTACGAGATCATCGTGGAGGGCCTGTTCGGGCTTAAGTAGCTAGCGGGACGTTCATGCCGTGCACCGCATCGCGCGTTTACCCGACCGACCTCAACTATCCCATCTAAGCCAAGTTCATCAGCCGGGACTCACCCTTGGATTCAAGTTCCTTAGCCATTTTCACCATTTGCTCGAACAACTATGTGCCAATGGCAAAAGTGCTCCTGAGCAGTGCGCAGACGCATCATCCCAATGCAATCATGTATCTTTGTGTGGCTGATGCCGTGCTTAATGAACCCGGTTTTTATCCGGACAGATGCACAATAATTTCAGCTGAAAACCTTGGTATTCCTGATTTTTCATGTTTTGCCTTTCGCTACGACGTATTGGAATTCAACACCGCCCTCAAGCCGTTCATGATCAGAAAGCTGCTGTCCTTCGGTCATGATGCTGTGTTGTATTTCGACCCCGACATCGAGATTTTCCGTCCGTTGTCGAGCATCATGAACGCCCTCGAATCGGGCGCCTCTTTCGTGCTCACGCCCCATATCTGCCAGCCCTCGGAGGGAGCTACCTTCCCCGACGATATAGCTTTCATGCGCGCGGGAATCTTCAATCTTGGCTTCCTGGGCGTAGGCGCCAGAGGCGAAACAGATCGGCTTCTGCGGTGGTGGTCACGGCGGGTCGAGTATGAGTGCATTAACGATCAGGCAAGCGGGTTATTTGTCGATCAGAAATTCATGGATCTAATTCCGTCTTTTGCCGCAGAAGCTGTCGTCCTGCGGGATAGCGCCCTGAATCTGGCCTATTGGAACTTGTCGCAACGGCAGTTAACGCTGGACGAAGCTGGCGGTTGGCTGGTGGATGGCGCTCCGCTTGGCTTCTTCCATTTCAGCGGCTTTGACCCCCGGAAGCTGTCGCGACTTTCAAAATATACAACCGGCTGCTTTGAAGCCATTGCCAGTCACGCTCTCCAGAAGCTCATGGCTCGCTATGCAAGACTTTTGCTGGCGAACGGGCACGGCACGATATCAGCCGGCCTTTATGCCTACGGACGATTTCGATCCGGTGCGACAATTCCGAATGTTGTCAGGCGAATTTTTCGTGAACACCATCCGAAGTGGACGGGAGATCCATTTGAGAACTTCGAGACCCATCTCGATTCTCCTTTGACCGAACCGTGGCAGGGCCCGTCTGGGCAGTTCGTGACTCAGCTCATGGCTCATCTCCACGTCCTGCACCCATGGTTCAAGCAAACCTACGACCCGGCGGATACCGTCGCTGCACAGAAATATATAAACTGGCTGGCGCGACATGGTGATTCCGTTGCAGGAGACGCGCGACTGCTCGAGCCCGCGCTTGAGCGGCTTGGAAACAGCGCACGACCTTCCCGCCCGCTGCCCGCCAAGCACAAGGCGGCAGATCCAGACATCGATATAATCGGCTATCTCAACCTTGCCTTGGGTGTGGGAGAAGCTGGACGCCTGACCTTGAATGGGTTGTCGCGGAGCGGCCTCACTGTGAAAGGGCTGGAGACATCGCTCAACTCGCCTTCAAGCGAGGTCGATACCGCCTTCCAAAAGCTTCTGGTTCCAACAAGTGAGGCGCCAGTCCAGATCTTCGTGATCAATGCCGATCAGATCGGCTTGGTCATCGATCATCTGAATGATCACCTTCGCGATGATGCCTATCGAGTTATGATCCCGTTCTGGGAGCTCTCTAATTTTCCCGACGCTTGGCTCGACGCCTTTCGCTATGTGGACGAAGTTTGGGCGCCGAGCCGCTTCATTCAGCGCGCGCTTCTGGCGAAGGTCGATAAGCCCATCATCCGCATGCCGCTCATGCTCGACTTCGAACCGCCGCCTCCGGCCTCTCGCTCGGATTTCAATCTGCCGAGCGATAAATTCCTGTTCTTCTTCGCTTTTGACTATCTGTCCTTTGTCGATCGAAAAAACCCTCAAGCCATAGTGGAAGCGTTCAGACGCGCTTTCCGCGGCTCCGGTAAGACATATTCGGCAGCGCTCGTGCTGAAGACGCTTAATGCCAACTTGGCCCCCGCCAAGGCGCAGTCTTTCCTCGACATGCTGCAGGATGATCCGGACGTGATCCTGATCGAGCGCACGCTCGCGCGCGAGGAGACGCTCGGGCTCATCGGCGCCTGCGATGCGGTGGTGTCCCTTCACCGCAGTGAAGGACTTGGATTACTCGTGGCTGAAGCAATGGTGCTGGGCAAGCCGGTCATATCCACCGATTATTCAGCGACAACCGAATTGGTAACCCCGAGAACCGGCTACCCAGTTGATTACACGCTGGTCCCCGTGAAAGAGGGTGAGTACCCTTTTGCCGAAGGACAGGTTTGGGCCGATGTCGATGTGGATCACGCAGCTTGGCAGATGCGCCAGGTCTTCCGAGGCGGGGAGACCGTCTTTGCGCGGATCGCCGCAGCCAAGCAGCATATCCGAACATCCTTTGGGGAGACTGAGGTCGTTAAACGCCAGCTTGATCGGCTGCGTTTGCTGGGCCTGACAGCATGAGGCCGTAAATTGGGGCTTCTGGTTCGGCGCGATGACGGCAACGCACGCTGGATGATGCTCGTTTGACCAGTAGTATATCATCACGCCTCACCGGCGCGGTCGGGCCGGATGACGATGCAGGTGATCAATATCGTCGCGCAGTGCAAAACGTGATTGGCTGACAGAGCGTACGTGACCAAGCTTGGAGCGTGCAAAGGCTGCTTGGCCACCCCGAGACGGCCGAATGCTTTAGATGAGGACCAGCAGGCCGCTGTCCGCGCGAGGTCTTCATGCCGGCGTGCTGGCGTGAGCATGTCCGAGTTTGCGCGAATTTTGAATCTGTTGCCAGACGATCATGCGGGTGCAGGCAAACTGATGCGCCATCACCACGATACCGGGAGCGTGTCGGCCACCCTAATGAAAATCGAGCCCACGCAACCTTATTGACGTCAGATGCACTGCATGGGAACGACATGCTTGCCCCTTTTCTGATGGGCCTGGTTGGTGGGCAGCGGGCAAAGACACCCCTGGCCGCGGTCTCCGTTGCGGGAACACGAGGCTGGCTTCCCTTGGATAACGGGGCGCCGCAGGTAATCGCTCATCCGCTTGTCGCCGCGGCCCTTGTGGTGCTTGCAGCCGCCGAGTTGGTGGGCGATAAGATGAAGACCGCGCCAGATCGCGTAGTTCCTATCGGTCTCGTGGCACGCTTCATTGCTTCGGCCATCGCAGGTGCGGCAGTCACGCCATCGCGGCAGCGCTGGCTTGGTGCTACAGTCGGCGGCGCGACGGCGGTCGCAGCCTCCTACTTCGGCTGGCGTGCCCGAATGGCGTCCATCGCGCGATATGGACAAACATCAACGGGTCTGGTCGAGGATGGCATAGTCATCACCAGCACCATCCTGATCCTGCATCGGCTGGCCTACCCAGCAGACTAATAATACATCAGTCGCGTTTCGTTGTCCGGCAATGACGGAGCCGGCGGCGTTGACGGCCACCTTCGGCAGCGACGGGCTTTGCGGCAATCGCTTTCCCCGATCCGCTCTCGCGGCGCGGGGCGCTGAGACGCACCCTTTGTTCGCAAGACGGGGTGCAGATGGTGATCGCGGTCATAAGCCTAGTCGCTGTGCTTATCCGCCTGTAGCTCAAGGTCATTATATTCCTCGGCCACCCTGTCCCGGATCCCATGTTCCTACAACGCAAGCCATCGCCGCAGGATGCGCAGCCTTACACTACCCTACGCTGCTATGGCTTCCATGTACTTGTCCGCATGCATTGCGGTGTGGGTTCGATTTGTCGAACCGACCTTACGCATGGTGTTCCGTATATGGACCTTCACGGTGGACTCGCTCAACTTGAGCTCATACGCGATTAGCTTGTTCGGCTTACCCTGCTTAAGCAACCGAACGACTTCTATTTCCCGTGCCGTAAGTCGCCCCTTGCCCTTTACCTCTCTGGCCGCAGGCTGCGTAGCGTCAACTTGGTAAAACAGTACTTCCCTCGGGACAAAAGTTCCGCCGGCGGCAACCATGGCCAGCACAGATACCATCATCTGCAGACCGGTTTGGTTAGTTAAAATGAAGCCTGCAACGCCTTGTTTCAGGACGTCTTTGACGATGATCGGGTCAAGATCAGTCGCATCTGAAAGAACAACTAATGGCGTCGCCGTAAAAGCCTCTCGCAGCGCAGTGATATCAGTAGCGTTTACGGAATCGGCCTCATGAGCATGATAGACGATGAGGTCTAGCTTTCGCTCGGATGCTCTAAGGCAATCATAGAGGGATGCAAATGGTAGGATCATGAACAGCCGCTGTGCGCTGGTGATAGCATGCGTCATGCACTCGCGTGTTAGCGCGGACACATCAATCCAAGCGATGCAGACGGTTCCGAGCTCAAACTCGGTTTGCGACAAGGCCGAGGAGGCGGTGGTTACGAGGGACGGCGTCATTGCGATGACCCTTAGTATGAGTGGCTAAAATGGAGACGGTTCAATTGGCCAGCAGCCGTTGCGTCCCTTGACTAGGTGATCGTATGTCGTCACCTTTTTGATTAGCCCCAAATAGGTCTTATTGGTCTCCTTCGCCTTAACTAATCCGTGAGGATATCCTGCAATTCGTTGCGATATCATTAGGACCTGCGCCGACGCTGCCGCCGTCCGAAGCTGATCCGAACATCCCACACCCGGTGAGGATCAGGGGTATCGCGACTACGGCCAAACAAAGGCTGCGAATCATGGTGCTTGTCATGCGCTCGCCCAGAAACGGCTGTGATCGCTTGGAGACCAACAGCTGCAATCAGCATGCACGATCCACGACCTCGAATGCGCATTATTCGGAACGCGGTGCAGACTTTGCGATATGGTTCCGGATTTTGAAGCCTTGTTATCTATTCTAGAGTGACGGGAGGACGAGATCACGTGCCCGCTGATGCGGGAGATATGTTCTGAGGCTCATCCACTTATGGCTGCCTTGGGCTTCTTCTAAGGTATTAGCGAGGCGTTGGCGGAGGCCTATCGTCCTAATGTATCTCTGGGAACGCTACAGAACGGAAGGACTTCAACGTGTCGTTTTTCGTGATTATCGTCGTCATCCCCTACCTCATCGCCCTTGCGGCATTCCTTAAACCGTACTGGCCACAGCGCTTTGTCCGTGAGTGGACTTGGGAGGCGCGCCGGGCAAATTGGAATGCTCGCCACAACTTCGACGGTCCTGAGGGAGTTTAGCTTCACGGTGATTAACTCGTGGAGCAGGAAGCCCCGCGAGCCCACTGAACAACAAGGCTCAGATTAAGCGGTCGAAGTCGCATGGGATGCTCCAATCGTTTCTTCTTGGCGAGAAGGTGACCATTGGCCACCCCGCGAAACAACACAAATTTCCAGTATGGAGCGCAAGGCACACCCTAACCTCGATTGCGTGGGCCTCTGAACTCTCAGCTGACGCCCAAGCTCTTCATATCGGCGCAGGTCGTAGGGGCTGTCACGCATCCCGTAAACGCTGCCGCTGCGCACGTTGCTGTCCTCGCCTGGAAGAGCAATGACACCAGTTTGATCTAGACCTTAGGTCTGAGTCGAGCCGATCGCGCAACCATCTACAGCTTTGCGAGCTGCGGCGGCGCCATTGGCTAGGTAAGTCGTCGGCCCATTCTCGGGCGCAGGAGGGATCGGTTCCAAAAACGGTCTGTCAATTCCTGTCCGCAGGCCTACTTCAGCACGCCGTCCCCTGCCTGTCGGAAGTAACCGCCGTCTTAGAGGCATTACTCTGCACCCAAAGGCGTGGTGAGACTACGAACGATACGTATGACACGAATTCAAGTTTTACGTATGCTACGAAGTCTTGGGTTCTACCGCTGCACGCACCAAGGACTGGGCGTTGGAGCAGCCGGCCTCTTGCGGCAAGGGACTGCCTGCGATCGTGATGCCGACATCGTCCATCACCGTGAAATCGGACAAACCCACCCGCCCAGGCTCATGTTCCTGACGGAAGATCACATCCCGCTCCGGCCCGTGCAGGGCGCGCCAGTGCCGGATCCGCCGCTCCATCGTGCGTCGTACCCCCCGCCGGCAAATCGGGATATCGGCGGCGCATCTCGGCGAAAACCGCGACTGGCCTGAGAGCAGGCGCGGCGCGCAGCATCGGCACGATCTCCGCCTCGAAGATATCGGCCAGAGGATCGGGACGCCGCCGCTCGCGGCGCACTCCCTTGTCTGACGGCACACGAGGGTCGTGCTCGAGCCTGTAGGCTGTTGCCATGCTGATCCCGGCACGCGCGGCGGCGGCCGGAACGGGATGATGATGTCGGGCGGTCATATAGAAATATAGAAACTCACCTGATGGTCATTGATGTGGCGCCCCGGCACCAGGAACCTCCCTCAGACGGGAAATCCCCAGTATCGGCACGGCCGCGACCATCCGGTCCAAAAAGGCGCCCCGGCAGGGGATGGCTAGGGGCTACGCCCTTCGCCAACCCCTGCCGGGATTCTCTCCTTGATTGACGCTGTTCTCAGGTTGATTGCCGCGCAGCATTTTGCCGGAAGATCAGCGGTGATCACCTCCCGAGGTCTCACTGAGCTGACCCCAAAAGCCGGTCTTTCGGCCGTGCTTGGCGCGCAGACGGCCAACAAAGCCTTCGTGCGTTTCGACACTGCCGAAGTCCTGGATGCTCGGCGCGAGCGACGCGCATTCGAGCAGGTGCCGGGCCGCGTGCTTGTAGCGGGTAGACTTGGCCCCATTGAGCGTGTCCTCGATCATTGCCCGCCGAAGCAGGGTCGCCGCCATCGGGTATCTACCTTCGATCAGCTGCGCGGCCGGATCGAGCAGGAAATATAGGTTTCCGTCGATCTCCTGCGTCCGCGTCATCACGAGCTGCGCTGAGCGGGCCTGGTCTGGCCAGTCCCGGAAGAAGTTGAGCGCTGCCCCGAAGCTGCCGAACCCGAGCGCATGCTGCATGGCCCGATCCTCGGCCTCGACGTCCTCGAAATCCGGCAGCCGCTTGAGGTACGCACGCAGATGCGTCGACGAGAGCCGCTCCTCAAAGGCCGCCCAGCGAAGCCGCTGCGCGTGCTCCTGCTGACCGGTCGCATCGAGGGCTTCTATGTAGGCCTCCTCCCACGTGCTGTCGGCGCCATATCCTGCGAGCAGTAGAGAGTCGTCGTCGGTGGCGCGAACAGTCCGCCGCTTCGGCCTAGCCAGTTCCAGCGCGGCGAGTGCCTCTGCTGCCCGGCCATCCGCGAGAAGCCGGCGGCCGATCTCGGCACCTGTGTGCGGGTTGCTCCGCGCCGCCGCCGGCACCAGCGCGATATAGGCGTCGATATCGCCCTGCCCGTCCGCGATGTCCTGCAGGGCCCGACGCGCGGCGTCTGCGCGCCCATCCCGTTGCCCCGGGCTGGGCCGCTTCGGGACAGCCTGCGCCAGCCGCTCTTTCAGATGAGATGCCCCGGCGTCGCCGAGGGCCGGGAGCATAACCGGCACCAAGCCGTCATAGACGCCGTAGTCGTTGGCCAGCAGCGCATCGTACACCCGGTCCGCAAGGACCACCGGATCGGGCATGGCCCGGACCGCGATGGCACCGAGGTCCTCGCAGGCTGACCGGAAGACATCCCCGACCGAGCCGTTACTGTCATCCACGCGATTGATCACCGGTTCGGCGAGGTCCAGGAACCGCCACATAAGATCCAGTGCCAGGTCGGCGCGAGCGGGCGCGACGCGGTCCGCGATCATCGCCCGCTGCAGGTCGAGGTCTCGCACAAAGTCCCGGCGCTTCTGCCAGTCGATGAATGATCGGGCAGACCTGAGTGCGGTCATGCGCTTGCCGATTTCGGCCGCGATGCTGTCGCCGCCTTCCTGCGCCGCGAGTTCCAGGCGTAGGCGGCGCTTGATCTCCGCATCCCCGTCCGCAAGATCGACAAGGATCGCCGCGAGGCGCTCCGCCCCGAGGGCAGCCAGATTGTCCGGGGTCACGGTTTTCTTGGACGGCATGTAGTCAGCGGCTCCGGAGGCCTTCGAACCGCCTGCCTGCGGTCCGGGTGTAATGGGCAGTGCGCCTGGGGTCGCGATGGTCGAGATAGTCCTGGATGAGGCGCAGGTCGTGACCCTTGTCGGCTAACGCGAAGCGGCGCAGTACCGCCTCAAGATGCAGGTTGGACAATATCCAGAGCCGCGTCACGGTCGCCGCTCGCGCCGCGATCTGGCCGGCGCCTCCCCTGCTGCCTCGGCGCTGCTGACGGTTTTCGCGGCGATGGCCTCCTGGCAGAACGCCAGCGTCTGCTGACCGCAGGTATTGTAGAGCGTCACCATCTTCTCATACGAGGCGGGACTGGCCTCGCGCAGCAGCTCCTGACCGGCATCCCATTTGTCGCCCGCGATCGGCACCGCGGCGAGCCAGGTGCCCATGCCCCAGGGCAGATTTTCGACCAGAAGCGTCCAGAGCAGCATGCCCACCATCACACCGCCTGCCCCGGCCACGAAAACCCATTCGCGCTGTTCGCGCGTGCTGCGCTTCCGGCCGAGCATGTCTTTCAGCTCGCGCGTGGCCTGGCTCTGTGCCGCGGCGCCCTCGCTCATCGCCCGTCCCGCCACCTGCCCGGCGACGCGGCCCATCTCCTCGATCCGGTCCCGGTAGACCTCCGGCGTCATGGCGAGCGCCGGCTTGCCCTCGATCGTCTCCAGCCGTCCCTGCACCGCCTGCAGGGCCTTCTGCATCTGTCCGAGCGTCAGGCTGTAATCGACACCTGGGCCGGCCGCACCTGAGCCGGCCGCACTCTTGGCCTCCTGACCCTGGCGGTAGACCAGCTCGATGCCCTGCCGCAGACGAGCCACTTCCGCCCGCAGCGCCTCGAAGGCCTGCGCCGCGTCATCCTCCTCTTCCCCGCCGGCCTCGCTCATCCGCTACATCCCCAAGCTGAGCCCGCGATCCCGCCGCAACCCATGGTCGATATCGATCTCGCGCCGCAGCGCCCGGTCCAGATCCTGTGCCTGTACGACGCGATCAAGCCGGGAGCCTTCAGCGATGCCGAACTCCGGCCCGCGCGCCCGCATCAAGCTCTCCAGCTGCGGATCGCGCTTCAGCTCGCGTGCAGCGGCGACAAGCTCGCTGCCGACCTTGCGCTGCGCATCCCATTCGTAGGCCTTGCCGGCACGCTCATACTCCGTCTCCAGCGCCGCCCACTGCCGCACCGCCGCGCGCGCCTGCGCCTCCAGCGCCAGCCGCTGATCGCGCGTTTCCTCAAGGGCAATGATCGCCGCCTCCCGGCCTGACCGCCCCTCCGCCGCGGGCGTGATCAGCTCGGTCCGGGTGTTGAACGTGTCCAGGACGTCGGACCGGGTGAGGTGCGGCCGGCCGAGGCGCGGCCCGGCAGCCAGGATCGCGTCGATCCCGGCCTCCATCGCCGCCTGCTGATGCGGCAGCACCGGCAACTCCTCCCGCACCAGCCGCCGCGCATCTTCCACCGCCTCCGCGAACTGCCCGACTGCCCGCGATAGCTCGGATTCCGAAGCGGGCGCCCGGTGGAGAACTGGCGTGTCCGACTGAGGCGCGACTGGCCTAGCTTCGGCCACCGGCTCTCGTACCGACCCCATCGGCGCCCGGCTAAGGGGCGCCCGGCTGAGAGGTTCCGCCCGCAGCTTCAGCCCAGCAAACTTGCCCCGACGCGGCGCGGGCACTTCGGCTTTATGGGCGACTTCTACCTCCTGCTCGCGCAGGACAATTTCGCTCTCCGGCACTAAGCCCCGTCGCTCGGCATAGGACCAGCGCGACGCCTCGGCAGCCGGCGCATAATCCAGACTGGTGTCCTTCAGCCGCTCGCGACCGAGCCGGGTATCCAGCCCTTCTCGGCTGCCCATCTCGTCGCGGCTCCAGTGCAGCGTCACGCCGTCCCGATGCCGCGACAGCCCGACATAGGCCGCATGCCGGTCCATTCCCTGCGTCGCCAGCACATGCGCCCGATCGACGGTGACGCCCTGCGACTTGTGCACCGTCGCCGCATAGCCGTGATCGATCTCCGCATAGTCCTTCAGATCGAACGACACCGCGCGGCCCGTTCCGGCGCCGTCTGCTCCGTCCAGCCGCACCACCAGGGAGGCGCCGGCGCCTTCACCCTGGATCTGTTCGACCGTCCCGAGCGTGCCATTCTTCACCCCAAGGGACCGTTCGTTCTTCAGGAAGTAGATGCGGTCACCCTCGGCGAATGCGCGCTCACCTCGCCCGGTCGGCAGCCGGTGATCCGCACCCAGCTCGCCGGCCTCCTGCCGCCGCGCCCGCGCCTCGTCGTTCAGCGCCCGCACATCCACCCGCCGGTGCGCCAGCATGATCTGGCTCGCATCGGGACTCTGCTGACGGGCGGCGTTCCACTCCGCCACCAGCCCGGCGCGTGCCTCCTCCAGCGTGGCATGCGCCCGCACCATCCCGGCAGCCTCGTAGCGCGCCAGCGCCGCGGCCGTGCGGCCCGTCGCCAGCTCCCGTGTCGCCGCCTGCTGCCAGCCCTCTCGTTGCCGGTGAATTTCGGTGATCTCCACTGCGCCGACCCGCTCGGCGACAGCGCGGAATGCCGCCCCGGCCTCGATCGCCTGCAGCTGTTCGGGATCGCCCACCAGCACCACCTTGGCACCGGCATCCCGCGCGGCGGAGAGCACGCGCTCCATCTGCCGCGACCCGACCATCCCGGCCTCATCCACCACCAGCACATCACCAGCGGTGAGCAAGTCGCGCCCCCGCGCCCAGCCATATTCTAGGCTGGCCAGCGTCCGGCTCTGGATGCCGGCCCCACCTTCCAAACCCTCCGCCGCGATCCCCGACAGCGCCGCTCCCCGCACCCGGCAGCCGGACGCTTCCCAGGCCGCCCGCGCCGCCCCGAGCATCGTGCTCTTGCCCGTCCCGGCATAGCCGATGACAGCAGCGATATCCGCCCCGCCCGTCACGTGCTCGAAGGCCGCCAGCTGCTCGCCTTTCAACATGCGCTCTGAACCCGCCAGAGCGCGCTCCCGAACGCCCGCACTGACCCCATGCCCGGCCCGTCCGGCCAGGTCGTTCGAGGCCGCCTCCAGGCGCTCCTCCACGCCCAGCATCTCCCGCGTGCTGAACCGCTCCCGGCCGCGCCCATCGACCCCGACGCGCACGAGTTCCGGAGACGCCTCCACCACCGCCATCGCCGTCGCGAACTGCGCCGCATCCGCCGTGTGCCGGTCCACGAACCGCGCCAGGTCCTGACGGGTGAAGGTGCTCTGCTGCCGCGTGATCGCCGCCAGCACCCGCTCCGGCTCGGCGATGATCCGCTCCCCGTTCCGCCGCGCGATAGCCGCGTGCTCTGCCGCTCGCTCAGCCCGCTCGCCACGATCTTCGCGCCGCGCCCCGGCTGGACCAATCTTGTTCTGCGGCTCCAGCGCGATCCCCTGCGCCGCATAGGATCGATGGTCAACCGACACATCCAAACCAAGCTCTGCCAGCCGCTCATTCGCGAGCGTGGCCCATCGCTCCCGCCATTCCAGCAACAGCTCCGTGCGGTTCCACTCCCGGACCTTCTTGCCGAACCCCTCCGGCCCCACCGCGCGTGTCGCCAGCATCACATGTGCATGCGGCTTCGGCTCGCCGCCATCGGGTCTCGTGTCCCAATGCACATTCAGATCCGCCACCATCCCACGCGCGGCGAACTGCTCCTGCACGAAGTCGCGTGCCAGTCGAATGCCCTCCGCCTTCGGCATCTCGCGCGGAATCGAGAACTCGATCTCACGGGCAAGCTGCGCATCACGCCGCAACTCCACCCGCTCGACCTCGTTCCACAGCGCAGCCCGATCCAGCAGCCGCGCGGGCGCGTCACTCTTTTCCGGCAGCAGCACTTCCGAATGGATCACGCCGGACTTGTTGGTGAAGTCGTGCGAACGGTCGAGCCGCTCGTCATGCAGCTCAGACGCCGAGCGATAGGCTGCCGCCCCCACTGCGCTCCGCCCGGTGGCACGGCTGATCACCTTCGCGTGCAGGTGGTAGATCGCCATGCGTCCCAAACTAGCGCCACAAGCCGCGCAGGTCACGCAGTGACGTATAAGCGCGCACTCACAAACTAAAGAGCTAACATCGTTGAGCGGTGCCTGGCCGAGTGACGCGTTCCGCAGAAGCGGATAACTTAATGCAACAGACCAGGCAGGAGGAAGCACAATGCGCAAGCCACGGGATATCGATGCGGAACTGCGGGCACTTCAGGAACGCGCCCGCGAACTCAAAACCAAGAGAACGACCCAATTGGGCGATCTGGTCGCGGCAACCGGGGCAGATACGCTACCCCTGGAGGCTCTCGCTGGCGTGCTGCTCGCGGCCGTCGAGCAGGCGAAGGAAAAACCCGAAGCCGTCGCGAGGTGGACCGAACGTGGCCACGCGTTCTTTCAAGCCAGCACTGGCACCGCAGGAAGGGCAGGCGCTCAAGGAAGGAGGGCTTCCGGAAGAAAAGGCAGCCCTGATCCCGAGATCACGCTCGCCAATGCTCCAGACCATCCGGGACCTGGATCGGCAGCTCCGAAAGACGGCAGCTCTCTCCTCTAGGCTCCTTGCACGCAAGGCCCGCACCGACATGCGCGATTGGGCAAAGGCAAGGCGCGAACGGACACGCCATCTCATCGAACTCGGCGGTCTCGTGCAAAAGGCCGGTCTGGTCGAGCTCGTGGATGACGACCGCGCGACCCTCCTCGGCGCCTTCCTCGAACTCACTGATTATCTCCGCTATGGGAAGGAAGGCGACGAACGAACGCCGAAGCAACTCGCAGCCGCATGGCGTCGGCGCGGCCTCCGTGCCTTCGACGCCGATAAAGAACCAGCCGGATCCGGCTGTGAGGAACAGGAACAAGCAGAGGATGGCGCACGGGAATGATGCATCGCGATCCGGAGCGCGCTATACTGGCCTTCGTCCCCTGAACCGCCGCCGTTGCGCTAACGCGATCAGAAGAAGCAGCGCGTGTTCACGCTCTCCATCCCATCACTAAACCCACAGTAACAACCCGTGGTCACGCCACCTGATAGGCGTGCACACGGCACTTAATCTGCGTGTTCATGGTCTGAAGGCTCTCCTATGGAAGTGCTCGAACTCGATCCGCCGCAGCTGGGCGTGGCCGAAGCTGGCATCTTCGTCGCCGATGATGACGGCACGACGATCCTGGCCGGCCCCTTCCAGCATGAGACCGAAGCGCTTGCCTGGATCGAGAAAACCCGTGCTCCGCAATGCGCCGGAATCAGTCTTCGTTCTGCGCGCGTCACAGAAGCCGATGCTTTGACCAAGCTCTGCCTCCGCTCGAAAGCTGTCTGGGGTTACAGCGGCGACTTTATGCGCGCCTGTCGTAACGAGCTATCCTTGACGCCGGACGATATCCGCGCCTCCCACGTTCAGGTGGCGGCATCAAAGGATCAGATCCTCGGCGTCGCCCAGATCACGCTGAAAGGGAGCGTCGCGGAGCTTGATAAGCTGTTTGTCGACCCGGCTGTGCTTCGGTCGGGCACGGGACGCATGCTCTTTGAATGGGCCCGGAAAACCGCCCACGAGGCCGGAGCGACGGTTCTTCGGATGGACGCCGACCCAGATGCCGCCGGATTCTATCGGCGCATGGGCGCCGTCGATGACGGCATGGTCCCCTCCGGTTCGATCCCAGGCCGCGTCATTCCCAGGCTGAAGATCGATCTTATTTCAGCGGCCATGTGATTTTTATCTCCGTTCGCAAACGCCTGTCGGACCCTCAGCCCGTCATCAACGGCTCAGGAACCCGCCATGTCTGTTATCAAGCCCAACCACCACCCCAACCGTGAAAGCTGGCTCAACGGTGTCGCCGGTCGTCTCCGACCGGCTTTCGCTCAGCTCGGCGCCCCCCTTCCCGACCGCCTGCGCATCGCCATCGGCTTTCCGTCGGGCGGCCAGCGCGCCAAGGCCACCGGGGAATGCTGGGACAGCACCGCCAGCGCCGACGGCACCTTCGAAATCCTCATCCGCCCCGACCTGGCCGAAGCGGACGGCGTGCTGGCCCTCTCCGTGGCCGCGGCGCTTGCCCACGAGCTGGTGCATGCAGCGGTCGGCATCCAAGCCGGCAAGGGGCCCGCCTTCCGCCGCGTGGCTCTCGGCATCGGTCTGACCGGTCCCATGCGCGCCACCGCCCCGGGACCGGCGTTCCTGGCCCTGATCAGTCCGATCCTCGATGCGGTGGGTCCCCTCCCCCACGCCGCCTCCAAACCGATCGGAAACCCGCTGAGGCTGATCCGGAGGGCGAAAGCACCCCGTTTACGACGACGGCCCGCAAGCAGCCCAACCGGCACGTCAAATGCGCCTGCGCCACCTGCGGTTACCTCACCCGCACCGCGCGCAAATGGCTGGATCAGGTCGGACCGCCCCACTGCCCTCGGCACGGGCAAATGGAGATGGAAGCGATTGCGCTCACCCCTCCCTCACCGGACAACCACGCGGCCGGTGAATGACCCGCTCAGGCCGGCGTCTGGCGATAGAGCCGATCAAGCCGGGCCGTCGCTTCATTGGCAGTGATCTCGCCGCGCGTGCAGGCCGCCATCCAGTGGGGGGCGTCCGGCGTCGCCGTGTGCGCCGGCGTGTCGGTCGCCGCCGGAAACGTCACCCCGGTCACGGCCGCATTGCCCTGGAAGATCCCAGCCAGGATCTGGTCGACCTCCTTGGTGTAACCGCTCGAGAAATCCCGTGTCGCGTACGCGTGGCCGGCCGTCGTCTGCACCAGCAAGTGCGTCACGGCCGGGAATAGATCAAGAATACGGGTCAGGCCCCCGATGGTCTTCGCGTCTAAGTCAACAAGCCCATCCCCCGTCAGCAGCAGTTGCCAGGGCTGCGAGCGAGCCATCCTGTTCAGCATGGAGACGGCGTCGGCCTCATAGCCGCCTTTGTCGGACAGTGGGTTTTCGCTCATGGCATCGTCTTCCCGCGTCTAACACCGCGACACGCGCCGCAATTTACCCGCGTCATCGAGACTCACCGACGCACCCTACACAGGCCGCCTCGATCCCAACCCCATGCATGCCGCCGAGCCACGGCGGCTGTCGCTTAAAGCGACTGGTCCGGCGTCCTAGAACGGCGACGTGGCGGAAGCTCGAAATCCAGGCTTTCGAACGTGCCCGGCCCAACCCGGTCGATCGCGTCCCGGATCCGGTCCAAGTTAGCCTTGAGCAGATCCCAGTTGTTCGTCGTCAGAACAACGAGGGCGATTTTCCGCTCGGTCATGTTCTGCTGATACCGGATGTTCTGGTCGCAGGTGACCATGGCGTCGAAGCCTTTGGCCTCCGCCGCGCGTATCAGGTCTCCGTTCGCCAACTCGGCCCAACCCAGCTCGTAAGCCGTCTTTGCCTCTTGACCTGGGAATGAACTCCGGAGCCCGTAAGGCGTGTTTTGGTCAAGCAGGATGCGGGGCACGCTGTCTCATCGCGTAGGATAGGAGCGCGCGCGCCTGGTCGACCTGCAGGCCCTCGTAGATCTCGCCGGCCAGCTCCTCGGCCGTGTAGCCTGCGTCCGCGTTCTCGAGCACGCCGTCGGCCAGGATACGTGTTCCCTTTACGATCCATTGGCCGGATACCTTGCCGGGCACGCGCTCTACCGCCGGGCAGCCTGACCAGTCCATCACCAGTTTCCTCGCTGAGCCTGTCATGTAACCATTGTAGCACGATCCTGGCGCCAGTTGTGGCACATCGGGCCGGCCTGTACGGCCGGAATGCCGTTCCGTCGGAATCTATAGGCTCGCCGCTCGCTCCCGCCATTTCCTCGCGGTATTGGCTCGACTTGGTCCACAGCCCTCAGTCAGTCGCGATCCGCAGGATCTCCTCAGCGAGCTTGGCAAGCTGGTCGCGATCCATGTTGAGAACCGCTGGGTGTGCGTGCTCCCAAAGCCGAGTGCGGATGCCAAAGACGCCGTCATCATTGGTCCTGGGACGGTGATCGGAGAGACAAATAGGTGTGGGGTTAAGTGACGCTCAGGCGATCCGGGCGATCGGAGGTCGAGTTGGATGGAGTGTCACCCCGGCATCGCCAATATCTATTCTTGCCTCGGGATAAGCCGCGACTGCTGCAGCGAGGGCCTCGGCGAATCTGGGCTTGAACTGCCGGATTGCTCGGAACCCGTTTCCAAACTGTCCGTAGATAGCTGGCCAAGATATTTTGGTAGCTTTTTCAAGGCGGTGAAGACGCCAGGCAAGCCAGACATAGATATCCAAACTCATGGAACGGTCGCGTAGCTGCCGGATCGCCGCTTCCAGTAATGGGACAGGGTGATCCCGAAGTGCGCGGTAGAACGTTTCATCGAGGACAACGCGGTCTTCCCATAATGAACCCTGAACTGAGTCCTCAGCATGGAAACGCAATCCTGACCGGACTATGGCGCCGCGCTCGAAGCCATCAACCTCGCCGTCCTCCCAGAAGAATTTGAGGCTACAGGCTGATATACGAGCTGCCTGTTCCCGCAGCGCCTTGGCTGTCTCACCGCCGTTGGAGAGGCCCATGCGCTCCATCCAATCCCGCATTGACCGGCCCAAGGCGACTTCTCGGCTGCCAGTACGAATCGCTTGGGTCTGGAGGTAGAGCAGAATCATGCGGGCCCGAGCGCCATATGGCACCCCGTACAGCTTCGTCCTTCCTGCGGTGCGGAGACGTCCCGGTTCGACAAGGAGGGTAACCTTGTGCCCCTTTTTCTCCCAAGCCGCGTCATCCGCTAGGCGCTTGTGAGGAAGGGCCGTTAGACAGAAGCCCGTGTAGGATATCCCGATGCGTTGGCTTTCATCCGCCATGACTTCAGCCGCGATGTCGACGAGTAGCCGACGTTTTGGATCGACCATTTCGCGGGCGCGTTCTCGGCCATGTATCAGGACGAGCCGATGAACTCCTTGCGCGACATCGCCTTCTTCCAAAGCACTCTTACTTTCGATATTCCAACACGATGGTGTTGAAAAACCACTGTTGTCAACTGTGGGGTTAAGTGACGAGGCTATTAGAAGACTAGTTGATCTTAGCTAGTAGATTCGTCACTTCTCCCCACGGAGCAACTACGAGTCGCGTCACTTCTCCCCACGAACGCCGTCGCTTAACCCCACGGGTCGACTCGTGAACCCTGTGGCTTGTTGGGCTGCGTCACTTAACCCCACAGCTGGATGCCGAAGGCGAGTCGGAGGGGCGACTCTGGGAGATCCACTGGGATCGTCGCCCGGATCATGCGCTCCGGTTCAACCCATGCTTGGCAAACAGCAGATTGACCGCCTCCTCCCCAAGAGCCTGTGTCGTCGTCTCGCTGTCGAGAGCGAGCTGTCGAAGTTGCTTCCACGCCAATGGGTCAAGATAGATCGAAAGCACTCGCTTCCCAGCCCGGCTGGGCGGGCGCCCGCCACCGACGCCGACAGCCGCCTCACCTGTCGCTGAGGCGTTACCGACCGCTTGTTCGCTGTCGTCCCTGCCAATGGATCTGGGCGTCGAAAAAAGACTGGGGCGCTTCACCCATAGGCCTATTCGTCAAAAGATCTGGCTCGCGTCAACTTGGACTCTACTCACGCACGCTATTTGAAGGGTTATTAGTTCTCTCTATTAGCGTGTGAGTAGAGTCCTGGGGATAACTGCCAATTTCGGTAGAAGAGTCCAAAACAGGCGCGTGAGTAGAGTCCAAACTCAAATGTGGAAAACTTCGGAGCGGTAGAAGAGTCCAACCCTCGAGTCGGAGGCTCATCGACATCGTCTCGCGGCGCGCCTGGCTCCGGGCAACTGTCGGTGTCGCGACAATCAATCCCCTACCTTCCTGGCGACGCCGTCGTAGATGTCCGTGAATTTGTGGACGATCCCGGTTGTCCGGTGCGAACTCGTTGACGGCCTCGCCGTCGTTCAACGCCCTTTGGTAGTCGACGCGATGAGCCAGGGACGTGGCTGCGACGGGGACGCCCAGGCCCACTAGTAGGGCCTTCCGTGCATAGAGCGTGGCAGAGGCATCGCCCAGCATCTGCGGTGGCTGGCAGGCATTGAGGACGAGGAGCGCCTTCTTGCGGCCGCAGGGGGACGAGCACCAGGTCTGCGGCAGCGGCTACGCGCGCCATCTCAAAACTCACGGCAGGCAGCCAGAAATGTATGGTTACTGGTTGCAATGCACGGTGGTCTCTCCCTTACCCTACCGCGACTTTCTTTTGGTTATTAGAGCCTCAAGAGCCTGTTCGAAGGTTTCCCCGGCTTTCCAGCCTTCTTCCTGCGCTATCTGATAAAAGGCATCGATGGTTTCCCGTCGAAGCTTCACGCTAAGAACCGTGTCCCTGCCAGTTCGGAAGACCATAGGTCTACGTTTAGTAAACGGTTGGTCAACCGTAGACGGTAGGTCTACAGAGCGATTGGCTTCTCTACTCTTGAACTTCTTCCCCGCGGTGGCATCGATGGCTTGTGCCTGAGGAAGATCGGTAGCAACAGGCTTGGGGGCGAAATCGGTAACATCGAGGCTCTGGTCGAATATCGAAGTGCGTTCAGTGGTCAAGCTGCCTGCTCCCCCGCCCTTTTTGCCCTTAGTATGGCGAGTACCTCAGAGGCAAATTCCCGGGCATTTTTTACGGCTGCCTCAATGTTCCGCACGTTAGCGCCATCGAGCCCCGACACAGTGCCACCGAAACTGAATATGGCTCTGAAGGCCTCTCGGTCGTGCAACTGCGTCTTCAGCACCGGAACCCCATTCGACCTGAACTCAGCCACAATGCTGGACAGGGTTCTTGGCTTGATAGCAGGTGAGGTGTTGGTGATCAGGATGGAAGACGGAATTTTAATCCTGAAAGCCGCTTCCTGCTCCCGGACCTCTCTAATGGCCGCTACCGCCTCCACGGCATCGAGGGTTGATCCACGACTTGGGATGATTACCAAATCGGCCCTCGACATCGAGTAGGGGATCATTCGGGATGCGGTCCCCTCCAAATCCACGATCACGAAACTGACCCGAGAAGCCTCCCTATCGATCATCTCGATGATGCTTCGCTCCGTCACATCCTCAATCACGGTGAGACTCTTTGGGCAACCGGGGAGCCGACTCCAGCGAGCTACAGGCCGATTGGGATCAGCATCGATGATGGTCACACTGGCTCCACTTAAAGCCAGCTCGGTAGCCAAAATGACAGCAGATGTCGATTTTCCCACTCCACCCTTAGGAGAAGCAAAGACAACGGTTGGCATCATGGTCTCCATACGATTGGCCCACAGCGATCTGTAGATCAACAATCATCCACCGTGAAGTGTTGATCTACGGAAGGTCTTCGATCGACTGATCGTAGACCTACGGTAGACCTTCGGTTGGCTTATCTATGTAGTTGAGGAAAGGGGGGAGCACATTTTCTTGGCGGACGGAGCGACTACCAGCGGTCTTGAGTGAACTTGCTCCATCCGAATGGCGGGAGGCCCTCGATCTTCCCAAGGAGGAGGTGGCCGCTGGTCGCATGCATCTCGATACAGAAGTCCGCCAGCGACTGCGGAACAGCATCCGTCCCACGCAAACTAGGGAGCCCGAGGGCCTGCTCGTCCATTTCGAGACGATAGACGACTTAATGAGCGCGCCGCGCCGACCGCTCCCCTGGGTAGCTTCAGCACCGATACATGCAGACCGAAGCAATGGCCGAACTGAGACCGCCGCTCCTCGATGGCTTGCCCACCCGGACTGCGACGTTGCCGCATGATCTACGGCCGCCTCAGCTACACCTGTTTTCCACCAAGGTGACAGACACGACCCGGTGCCCACAGCGGGATGAGAAGGAGATAGCCGCTCCCCCCTTTCGACCAAGTTGGCGGACATTCCTTCAAATTCCAAGCTGGATGCAAACAACTCGAATGACGGCAGTGAGGTCTTCCGGTGCCAGTGCGCCGAGCCGCCGAACAAGCCTCCGCTTGCTGGCGGTGGTGACCTGGTCGGCCATGGCTTTGCGCCGTTCACCGTTCAGGCTGATGAAGGCCTCGGCTGGATAGAGACGAGACACCTGTGAGGAAATCGGGACGACCTGGACCCGATTGAGGAGGGCGTTCGCGGTATCGTTGCTAATGACGAGGGCAGGGCGGGTCTTCTGGATCTCACCGCCGATCGCGGGATCGAACGACACGAGCCAGATCTCACCGCGCTGCGGAACAGCGGCATCAGCCATGCCGTGCTGGTTCCTGCCCGACATCATTAAGCAGGCCCTCGCTCCAGGCGTCGGCGTCGGCCTCGCGCGCTTCGTCGGCCGCCATGGCAGTGTAGCCGGGTGAGAGGTCCTGACCGACTACATGGGGGCGAGCAAGATCGTTCAGGAAGCGGCTGATCCGCCGGCGCCCAATGACAGTATGCAGGCCATCATAAACTTCGGCATCCACGGTAATAGTGAGTTTCTTCGGCATTGTTGCTCTCCAACACGTGTTGGAATACGTCCAGGGCCCCCGGGAAAGCAAGCCAACTACGTAGCAACTTCCCAAAATTCCCCCTTTGGGAAGTCGTGGGCAAAAAAGACAAATTGCCATGACATTGTTCGGATCGACCATCCGGAATTGGGCGGCCAGGCGGCCTCTGGCGTCGGCTTCCCAATCGCCCATAAAATATCCGCGGATCAAGACGCCTGACATCTCGACTATGCGAAACCGCTCGGCGGTTTGACTTCGGATCCTGTAAGCCCAGCGCGAGTGTCTTGGGGCAAGCTATGGAACCACGCCAAGCGGTCTGCACCTGCGCGGCCTGGAGCATCATTGACGACGCCTGGCACGGAGACCCAGATGGTGATCTGATGATCCGCGATAAGACGGGCGGGTATCAGACGATCACCGTGACCAATGACCGGGCAGAGAGTAGCCTCTGAACAAGGCGCGGTAAATCTCTAGCACGCTCAGGTCGAAGGCGATCCAACCGCAGATCTGGAATGACCACCCCCTTGGGAACCCTGGTGAAACCCGACGTGAAGATTTTAGGCCAGTTCGTGCCTCTCTCCTGGGCCCTTGAGCGGAGCAGAGGCAGTCATATCCGTGACATAAAGGATCGCTATGCTTGGTTCTCCCGCACTTTCCGTGCTCCCGGACTTGTACTACGAGGGCGAATCAAGGAGACACATGGACTCATGTCCGTGGTGCTCGTCCGTGTCCTCCGCGTTGCTGTCTTTCGTCCGCGTTCTCTGAGGGTGACGCGGGTGGTTCCGACACCTAATCGGGTCCTGATCGAAGTTGTGCCACGACCGGTATCGGCGGAGTGCCTAGTGTGCTGCAGTCCGTCGCGCCGCGCAGCATGTCCGATCGCATTTGAGCGCGACCTACGTGCCCGCTGTCGCATCAGTGGCGCCCTCTGCCCCGTCCCTGACCGCCGCCCAACAGGCAAGTGCTGTGTCTCGTGCGCGGCGAGAAGCCCACTACGAGGAGGCCGCCAGGCTGCGCGGGATTGGAAGCGACGATCACGCGCATCTCTGCGGAACTTGGCGCCGACCGCAAGACGGTTCATAGCTGGCTTCAGCTCGGCCAGGCACCGCTCTGGAAGCAGCCTCCTAGTACTAGCCTCCTCGACCCGTTCAAACCCTTCCTCGGTCGCCGCTGGAGCGAAGGATGCCGCAATGCCACCCAGCTTTGGCGTGAAATTCTGGCTCTCGGCTTTCGCGATCGGCCCTCCATCGCGCGGGACTGGGCCGCCGGTCATCGTGGCGGAGGTATCGGCAGTGACGGATTTGTCGCACAAGTCTTGCCTCCGGTCTGGCCGATCCCGACCGGCTACCGGCTGGCGCGCTTGCTGACGACAAGCCGGTCGCGGATGAATGCTGACGAGCGGATGTTCATCTCGCACCTGCTGACTGACGAGCCCGCTTTGGACGTCGCCGTCACCTGGGCCAAGCGGCTGAACAAGCTGCTCCGCCGGAGGACCGTCGAAAGTCTCGACGAGGTGCTCGCGGCCGCGACCGGCACGTTGTTCGCCCGGTTCGCAGCCAGCCTGCGCCGCGACTTCGACGCCATCAATGCAGCGCTCGTATTGCCCTGGACCACCAGTCCGGTTGAAGGCCAGATCAGCCGTATCAAGATGCTGAAGCGGACGATGTACGGCCGCGCAGGATTCAAGTTGCTCCGAGCACGCGTCTTAAGTGCAGCGTGAGGACGAGCAGCACGGAAAGTGCGGGAGAACCAGCATCAGTCCGGTATTAACAGCTGTCCTAGCCTGAGCCAGCCATGGACATTTTGGGTCGGCCCCAAGTTCGGCGGAGATGCGGGTGATTGTCGCGCCGACCTCGCGCAGCCGCAAAGCCTCTCCTTATCGCGCCTGCCGACACCGACGTGACGCCGCGCTGCGGCATCTGACGATTGACTGGGAAGCTGCTAAGCCATCCTCACCATTGAAAAAAACTTACGGCCGCGTTAAGCTGCAGTGCACCATAACGTTTTCGTGGGCCGCAATGCGACGGCATAGGATAAGTGAACTGGCTGTTCTCAACAAAAGTGATTCAGTATTGTGAGTGCTGCCGGCAATATTGAATCGGTCTCTTTCTGTTCCGCACTTGGCGGCTGGCTCGTGCTCGGCTGGGTAGGCTTCGGCTGGAGTGACCAGAATGGAGCCGCTGAAGCCGTTATGGATTTCGGCAACCGTAGTCTCGCCGCTGAACCCATTAGCTGCATATTTGAGCGCGCGGATGTCCGCAAGCTCGGCACTGGCATCGTCATCTTCATCCCCGATCAGCGGGAACTCCGCGGCACGCCGCACGACATCACGCTTCGTGCCGGTGAGTATACCTTTTACTCAACATTCAACGCCGCCCAGGTGCCGGACCAGCGCACTCAGATCGCTCATGCCCGCGGCCTCATTACCCATGCCGTCCGTTCCGAGCAGTGGCAGACGCTTGTCACCATGCTCGACCGCCCGATCTTCACGGGCGTCGACACACTCGACGCCTTTGAGAGGCCCGTCTTCTTGCAGCTCGACTTATCATACGTTTGCCCACCGAACGGCCTTTGGATCTTTGGCTGGGCGCTTGATCCTTTCGGGATAGTAAAGTCAATGACGCTGTGCTGCGGATCTCGCCGGGCACTGCTCGATCCTAAGGCATGGATTAACATTTCACGCGCCGATGTGCGTGATGGATTTGCCGACAAGTTTGGCGGGCTAAGTGCGAATTGCGGCTTCCTCGCCTATCTCCCCAACGTCTACGTGCCGGGCGAGACCCCTTATGCCGAAGTAGAGACCGTCCACGGCGAGGTCGGCTTCAAATCCATGGCGGCGATCCGAAGCGCTGGCGTTGATACGATCAAGGATATCTTGGGTCGCCTTGATCTCCGCTACAACGACCTCGTCCGCGCCTATGATGTCGTCGTCGGCCCCGCCATCCAGTCGATCAATCAGTTCAGGCTACGGAACAAGGCCGACTACATGGTCATGCATTTCGGGGACCCTCCTGATCGGCCGAAGTCGTCAGTCATTATCCCGCTCTACGGCCGCATTGACTTCATGGAGTATCAGCTCGCCTTCTTCTCGCAGACCCTGTCGCGCGATCATGAGCTAATCTATGTGCTTGACGATCCGGCTCAGCGGCGCCTGACTGAGCATCTCGCCGCATCCTGCCTTGCACGCTTCCATCGCCCCTTCGTGCTCGTGGCGATGGACGAAAACCTTGGCTATGCGCCGGCCAACAATGTCGGCCTCAAGGTCGCGCGTGGCCAGTATATTTGTTTTCTTAACTCTGACGTCTTCCCAGATGAGCCGAGATGGCTCGAATACATGCTGGAAACGGCAAAAACTGATCCTAACATAGGCGTCGTTGGCGCACTGCTTGTTTTCGAGGATGAGACTATCCAGCATGACGGTTGCACCTATGAGCGCCTTCCTGAGTTCGGCGACTGGCTGTTCTGCCAACATCCGAACAAGGGCTTCCTCCTCGAAGACCATCAGCATGTGCATCGCGTGGACGCAGTCACGGGCGCCTGTCTCCTACTGTCAGCCGAGGTCGCGCGTGCCGTCGGTGGCTTCGACGAGGGCTATGTCATCGGCGATTTCGAGGATGCCGACCTCTGCGAAAAGGTGAAGGCGCTCGGCCGCTTCTGCGTCGTCGATCGCCGTGCCCGCCTCTACCACCTTGAGCGACAGTCGATGGGCAACCAGCAGGCCTCCTGGCGCTTCAACCTTACCCTCTACAACGCCTGGCGCTTTCAGAGGCGCTGGGGCGTCAGCGAGCTTTCTACCAGCCGATTAATTGAGGCGCCTGCAACGGTGGCAAAATCGGCGCGACCCATGCGAGACCCTGCCCTCAATGGATGAAAGTGCAGACTTCATCGACGAGACTGCGAAAAGTACGATGCCGAGCGTGCTCATCATGACGCATTCCCATCCGAAGGAAACGCGGGGTGGCGCCGAGATCGCGGCGCTGACCTTGTTCCAGGCGCTGAAGAGCCGCTCGAGCCATGCTTGGTTCCTCGGGTGCGCCGGCGTCAAGAGCGAACCCCGCCTCGGCGCACCGCTGACCCAGCCCTATGGGCCCGACGACTATTTGTACCATCCGGGCGCAGAGTTTGACTATTTCAAGTTCGCAAATCCGGATCCAAATTTCCCCAAGGCCCTCGGCAAGTTAGTCTCGGAACTGCGGCCCGATATCGTCCATTCCCATCATTTCGCGCGGTTCGGCGTTGAAGCATTCTCGGTGATCAAGCGCTACTCTCCCAACACCCGTGTCGTCCTCAGCCTTCATGAGTTCCTGGCGATCTGTAACCACCATGGCCAAATGGTGAAGACGAAGACGATGCACCTCTGCGAGCGAGAGACCTACGTCGCTTGCGCCGGCTGCTTCCCACAATACAAGCAGAGGGACTTTTTCCTGCGCAAGCGCTACATCCAAACGTTTTTTAAGGATGTTGATCTTTTTATCTCGCCGAGCCATTTTCTGGCCGATCGGTTCCGCGATTGGGGACTGCCCGCACATAAGCTCGCTGTGCTCGAGAACATGCCGCCCAGCGCCGAGGGCCATGTTGCGGCCTCCGCTTCTCAGACAGGGGCCTCCGAGCCGGTAAGCGCCGTGCGGCAAGTAGCGCGCCGCGGAAAGGCAGCAGCCGCAAGTATAGAAACCGCTGCGGGGGCACCCGCACGGCCGCTACGATTCGGTTTCTTCGGGCAGATGTCCCCGCTCAAAGGCATCTCAGTCCTCATCGACGCCGCTAAGTATCTCAACAAGATGGACATGCGCGGCGTCACCATCGAAATCCACGGCGACTACTCCAACCAGCCGCCCACCTTCCAAACGGCAGTGACGGAGGCGCTGGCCGACGCCGGGCAGAGCGTTGTCTATCGAGGGGCCTATGAAAATCGTGACGTAAATCGCCTGATGAGCCAGATGGACGTCGTGCTTGTGCCATCGACATGGTGGGAAAATTCTCCAGTTGTTATCCAGGAAGCTTTCGCCAACGGAAAGCCCGTCATTTGCCCGAGCATTGGTGGTATGGCTGAGAAGGTAAGTGACGGAGTGGATGGTCTGCACTTCGCGGTGGGTCAGCCTTTGAGTCTTGCTAACGCCATCATCGAACTCGCGACCGATCGAGACCGTCTGGCGAAACTGACTGCCGGAGTGCGGAAGCGGCTGACGACGGAGGAAGCGCTTAACGCACATCTCGCCCTTTATCGCTCGATCATGACGGAGCCTATCGCCACTGGCCGGTAATGTTACTGCCAGGACCTGCTCCTCGTTTCTGCTATCTCTATCTCACGTTTAGAAGCCATTACGGAGTCTGTGACATGATTTCTGGATCAATCGACAAATTGACGCCTCAAGGGGCTGTTGGCTGGATATTCCGAACAGATTCCGAAAATCCTTGCAAGCTCCGCGCTTTCCTGGATGGCGATCTCATTGGCGAAACCGTAGCCGATCTCTACCGACCTGACCTCCATCAAGTTGGCCTCGGCGACGGACATTGTGGTTTCGACATGTCCTTTGGTCGAGTGTTAACCGAATCTCAACTTCCGTTCATCAAGATCAAGCCGGACACAATCGATCTCAGCCTGTCGCTGACCGAAAAGACGATCTATCTGGATCTACTGCATGCTTTGCTGCGTGACGGCACCGGAGCGGGCCGCAACCGCAGCGTCCTTGGCGGCTTGTGGACGGATCGCACCGATGCCGCCCAGGTTCTCGCCGGTCGCATGGCAGTCGGCTCCTGCCCCGCTGAGTTGCAGCCCATGCTACACGAGCTGATCCAGAGCGGCTTCGTCGTCCTGCCTGGCGTGCTAGCACCCAAGGGGTTGGAGTCGAAGGATGCGGCTGCCGTTATGTCAATCGAGCCGCGAGCGAAATCCTCGCCTGCGGTGATCAAGGAAGTGTTGGGCGGGATGGCCAAGCTGCTCTTCCGTGACTCGGCGGTTCGCCTCATGCGGACGATTTTCGACGACCATCCGGTCGTCTATCGCCTGGAGCGCGTGAAGGAGGAAACGGTCTTTCACCAGGCGGCCGTCGTGGAGCCCCTCCCGTCTCCGGCCGAATGCCTCCTCATCTATGCTGGCTTTCCGGGCGGTACCACGCGACTCGACATCATCCGTAACAGCCACGAGATGGGAGAGTTTGGCCCCGGTGGCTTCTCACGCTGGACAACTGAAGGGGCGAAGGAACTGGGTGTTCTGGCTGAGAAACAGGGCCTATCGATCGGCGAGGTTGAATTTAACAATCTTGACCTCGTCATTGTAGGCCCAGGTCTCGTCCACCGGGTGGTGGCATCCGAAGACGCACCCGTCCTGCGTGCCCTTGCGGTTCCCCGCCGCATTACGCCGCTGAAGTATCTAAGCGGCGAACGTGCCTGGGTAGAGGCGACACATGTGTCGGGCGCAAAAGTAAGAGCTTAGCATAGTGTTTAACATCAGCTTCCGCAATTGTTCCGACTGTCCACCCTCGAGTAGGAGCGGTTCAAGCGGCACGCACCTTAGTGGCCGGTAGAAGGGATGAGGATGACAAAACTATCATCTACTGGTCTAGCCGCTTCCCGTGTGAAACAAGCGCTTCTAGCCCTTCACTCAAGCTCTAATGTTAGCCTAGATGGCATTGATGAGCGCGTTCTGGTGCCGCTCCTTTAGGCGATCTGGGGCAGCTAGGATAGCTGACCATTAGACTTTGGCGGCAATTGGAGCTCTGGCTAGCGGTTAGCGGACGCTGCAGGCTAAAGGGGTCTTGCGCCATAGCTCCAAAAGGAAGATTTTATGCCGCAGGGTAAACTGTGACAGCGCTAGTCGTACGGGGGATGTGTGCGAGACCTTGTGTTTCATGTTGGCTTTGGGAAGACGGGCACATCTGCTATTCAGCAGGCTCTGCGAGAGAACACGGGACGCTTTAAGGAGCAGGGAGTATTCTGCTGCGATTTATGGCTGATTAAGCGCACTGTGGGTGTTCATGGTTTTGAGAACCATGAACAATTTCTCCAACTTCTGAATAGCAATCCGGTAGAGTTCTCGCGAAGGCTGGCTAGGATATTTTCTCCGGAAAATCCGTCTTTCGAAGGCACCCATACCATTATTTGGAGTAATGAGACTCTCGCTATGCATTGGGCTACTGTGGGAGCTATTTTTGGGGAGCTCCCACAAAGTAGCAAGAACAAGGTTGTTGTTTATCTTCGTAATCAAGTCGACTGGCTGATCTCCGCATATCTTCAATGGGGGATAAAGGACAAGAATATTCCTGGCCGAGTTCGAACTTGGGAAGCCTTTTGTCGTGATTCCCGGAACTCAACCGACTACTTAGCTATTTTAAAAAACTGGACGGGCCATTGCCATGGCGCATCGGTTGTCGCTCGTTCATATGATACCGCGAACGACATCGTGTCTGATTTTTTTGGCTGCCTTCAGTTAAAGGCAGAAATCAAGCCATCAGTGGACCGCGTCTATGAGACTCCGAATTACACTGCTCTCTCTCTATTTAAAGTCTTTAATGACCAATTTCAAGAAGCGAAGCAGCCGGAACCGTTGCTAGGTTTGATGACCGAAGCGGGAGTAGTATCAAGAGATTTTCACGCGGTAGATCCCTGTCTTATCGATGTTTCAGCTGATATGCTTAACGATTTGGCAGAGACTTTTTCCGAAATGAATAACCAGCTTCAGAAGGACTATGGAGTCGAGTTGAAATATTCTGGAAGGTCTCGATTCTTAGGGCGAAGAGACAATGCCACCGAAGATAACACTGACCTCATCGCAGCGCTCTTGCTCATGATCCTGCACCTAGAACGCAAGTCAAGTTTGATGGAAAATACTTTGAATGCTCTATCTCGCCGTCTGGCAGCGCTTTAGCGACGGGCTTCGGCTTGCTCCGTCTCGTGCGCCGCTGGTCGACGGCTGTAGTTCTCTATATACTAACCGTGCAATCGGATGAGCTAAAAATTAAGATCGTTAGTTAAAAACCACTAATACAGTTCCAGAGCGGGCTCGTAGCTGCCAGCAGGTAAGAGAGACGAGATGAAACTTGATTGGAATGTTCAAAATGAAGCGTTCCGAGCTCAACTCGCAGCTCTCCAGAAGATGCCCAAGGGAAAGGTTGTTGCTGAGGCCATTAAACTAGCAAATACACAGTTGGATTTTGTCTCGACGAATAGGCTCGACAGCGTGCTCAATGGTATATTTGATGCCGAGGTTCTAGCAAGCCTTGATACTAGGCCAGTTCGTCTGGCGATCCTCAGCTCATCCACCACAACGCATCTCCACTCAGGGATCAGGGTTGCGGGAATTCGGCGCGGTATCCACATCGAGATTTATGAAGGTGAGTATGGACAATATTGGCAGGAGTTGAGTTCTCCCGCTGGCGCGCTGCACCAATTCAAGCCAACAGCTATTTTGCTATCGCTCGACGCACACCACCTCGCCGCACCCGTTCATGTCGGCATGTCCTCGGAGGCTTTGGGTCGTACTCTGGAGGAGACCCAAGATCTAATTCGTAGATGCTGGCAAATGGCGCATGAGCTGTTTGACCCCCATGTCATTCATCAGACTTCTCTTCCACTACACATAACTTTAATGGGAAACAATGAGCATCGGCTCCCTGGCTCCAAGGCATTATTTATCGAGCGTTTAAATGCGGCTTTGCCTGTTCAGGCAGACAAAGCCGGCGTCGATCTCATCGCAATCGATCGTCGGACTGCACGAGATGGACTTGATGTCTGGCACGACCTGGGGCTTTGGCATAAGGCAAAGCAGGAAATTTCTCCCAAAGCTGCCCCATTGTATGGAGATCTTGTTGGGCGCCTAGTCGCGGCAAGACAGGGTCGGTCGTATAAGTGCCTTATAATGGATCTAGACAACACGCTGTGGGGAGGGGTCGTTGGGGATGACGGGCTCCAAGGAATTGTGCTTGGGCAAGGCAGCGCCCTCGGTGAGGCATTCGTCGCATTTCAGAGTTATGCGCGTGATCTGTCTCGCCGAGGTGTCATCCTAGCCGTCTGCTCAAAAAACGATGAGGCGAACGCCGTTGAGCCCTTCGATAGTCATCCAGAAATGATCCTCCGTCGAACAGATCTAGCCGCATTTGTCTGTAATTGGTGTGATAAAGCAACGAACATTCGGAAGATTTCAACACAACTTAATATTGGCTTGGATAGTATCGTATTTATTGATGACAATCCTTTTGAGCGTAACCTGGTGCGTCAGGAACTCCCGATGGTGGCTGTCCCAGAAGTTGGCGAAGATCCAGCAGATTTTGCGCGCATCTTAGCTGACGCTGGCTATTTTGAAAGTTTGTCGTTAACGAGCGACGACCTAGAACGTAGCAGGCAGTATCAGAGCAATCTGATGCGCGAGACAACACGTGAGTTAGCAAGCGACATGCCATCATACCTACGTAGCCTCAAAATGGACTTGATTGTTCGCAGGTTTGATACAATAAGCCTTTCCAGGATTGTTCAATTAATTAACAAGACAAATCAGTTTAATCTAACGACACGCCGCTATACCAACTCCGATGTCGCAGAAATAATGAATGACGATGGTGCGTTTGGCTTACAATTCCGCCTCATCGACAAGTTTGGAGACAACGGCATAATATCGATTGTGATTGGTAGATTGGTTAACGGCCCTGGTGATCTAGGCGCTGATATAGAGATTGATACTTGGTTAATGAGCTGTCGTGTGCTCGGACGAGAAGTTGAAGTAGCGACACTAAATGTAGTTGTAGAATATGCAAAGAGCATCGGTGCTAAACGATTGTTAGGACGTTACGTCTCTACAAAAAAGAACGGAATGGTCAAAGATCATTATAAGAGGCTCGGGTTCAGTATTGTGCAGGAAGACGAGGATAGCAACAGCGCGATATTGGAACTCGCATCGTTCAAGTCAAATGCCTCGGTCATCAAAATAACCAGAGAGGAGGTCTGATCATGGACACTGAAAGTCTGTATGCTCAACTTACAGACGTCTTCCATGAAATCTTTATGAGAGAAGATTTCACACTTACTGCTCCCATGACTGCTAAAGATATTGAGGGGTGGGATAGTTTCAAGCAAATTGAAATCATTCTGGCTGTTGAAGAGAAGTTTAAGATCAAATTCTCTAGCAAAGACTTAGACCGTCTAGACCGCGTTGGCGACCTTGCATCGGCAATTTTCACCAAAATAGGGGTGTGACATTTTTCTTTGTTCTTGTGGCTCCAATTGGCTACCATGCGGATAAAATCTTTCAGCAAGTCAGTATAGCGTCTTTCTCAAGGTATGCTTGACATGCTTACAATCTACGACCTCCTGACTTGAACCGAACTGCGAGGTGCGGCTGCATTCCAGTGGGAAGTGGTGGTTATGGTCAACGGTCACGCCACAGAGCGGTTGCGGTTTGAGCAGGATTTCGCCGAGGTAGATGAGTGTGATAACCCTTCAGTCGGTGGCTACTTTTGAAACAACAACGGCTGCCCGAACGGCCTCCGCAGCACGCGCCTGGAGCGATGCCGCCAGTCTTTGGCGCTCCGCCATTACAGAGTTCGGTGCCACGATCGAGGCCATGGTAGGTCTCGGAACCGCCCTGCGCGAACAGAAAAAGTTCGATGAGGCTGATTGTGTCTGGTTGGAGGCGCTTGGTTTGTATCCCAACGCGATGGCGGTAGCCGAAGGATGGGCCTGGGTAGCAGTTGGCCGCCGAGATTGGAGGGAGGCGCTGCGTCGGTGGGACGATGTTTGTCACCGTTTTCCAAACGAACGCGCCGGGTATATCGGCAAGGGGATTGTGCTTCGCGAGTTGGGCCGTCTAGCGGAGGCGGAAGAGTTGCTTAGCGAAGCAACAAGCCGATTTCCACTGGAATTTAAACTAGCTCTTGAACATGCCATGCTGGCAGCCATACGCCGCGCCTGGCCCGAAGCGCTAGAAAGATATGTTACGTTAGCTAACCGCTGTCCGACGGATTTCCGACCTGTTGTCGGAATGGCGTTGGCGATGCGTGAGATGCGGCGTTTAGAAGAAGCAGAGAGTTTGTTATCGTCGTCATTGGGACGTTTTCCAGATGCGGTGGAACTTAAGATCAGTCATGCTTGGATCCCAACCCAAAAGCGAGAATGGCCAGAAGCGATTGCTCGCTGGGATAAAGTCATTAGCCATCATCCCGATGTGTCGACGGGATATCTCGGCATGGGCGTTTCTTTAAGAGGGGCTAAACTATTCGGGCTTGCTGATTGTTTTCTGCAGATGGCAACTGAGCGCTTTCCTGAGGACGCACAGCTTGCAGCTGAGTATGGGTGGGTGCCCCTGACCCGGCAGGATTGGGAGTTAGCACAAACCCGCTGGAAAGCTTTGGCAGAAAAGCATCCACTTTCCGCTCGCGTTCAAGGAGATTACGGGTTTGCTCTGTTGTCTTCGGGAAAATATGAAGAGGCGGAGCAGGTCTTAACCCAAGCGGTCAGTGACTTTCCTAACCATTTGGGCGTCGCTATCAATCTTGCTCGAGTTTCCAATGCAAGAGGTAATTGGAAGGAAGCGCTAGAACGGTGGACGGTTCTGCAAGCTGTCCACCCGGATAATCAGCAGGTATTGGATGGCCTTGGTGCAGCGCGTTTCGGTCAAAGTATGTCACTTGCCGATCGCATGGCAGGTGAACCGACTGACTCCTCCTTTGACAGAAGAGATGAGGATCGGGGCTCTGCCAATCTTGCGGATGAACTCAACGACGACGAGTTAGTTAAGAAGTTCGAGAGCATCGGGGAGAATTGCGAGTTTGGGCTGTTCCAGCGCGCTGTCGGGGCAGAGCCTCTGGGCTTGCTCAGATTTGCCGGCATCTCTCCTGCTAAACTTGTAGCGGCTATGAATTGCGACTTCGATGGAGTTGGCACGGCCGATTATTTGGCGCTTCGTGATTCGGCCGGCGAATACGTTACAAGTGATACGCGGTTCGGAATGGCGATGCATACGTTTATTCAAGCAAGTAAGGCAGATTACGATTCTACCTACCTAAACATGTTACGCAGATTGACATTTCTGAGACGCAAGTTACTTGAGGATCTTAAGGAGGGCGAGAAGCTCTTCGTTTACAAGGTCTGGGGAAGTCTGTCATTGCCGGAGATGCTTGACTTGCAGCGATCGGTTAGTCGTCACGGGAATGGCGTTGTGTTCATTGTTCGCGTTACCGACGAACTCGCTCTGCAGGGCACCGTTACACAAACGAGCGAGTGTCTGATCGAAGGCTTTATAGAAAGGCACGGCTATCGAAATGGACGCTGGGACATTCCCGTGGAGAGTTGGCTAAAGCTATGTCGACGTGCTTATGACATAAGCGTCTCCAGCAGGGGGCGGCAGATAATCTGACCTTAGCCTGTAAGCGGTTGTGGAATAAGGGACGCCGTTATCCGGGTGACTGGCCTTAATCTAGGAGTTTCGGCCTGCCTGCACTCACGTGCTCCCGTTACCATTGCCAGCAGCTCTGGCCCGGCGCAGCCGCGCCCAGCCGTCGCGCGCAATTGGGTGGAAGGGCGCAGGTGGCTGAGTGATCGTCTTGCAGGATTGGCCTCTCAGCTTCTCGCGGACCGTCTGGATGACCTTCCATTGCCGAGGCACCACCTCCAGGGTCTCGGTGATGCTCTCGCCCAGCTTGGCGAGCTTGCCGCCGCAGCACGGCAGGCTGTCGGGCCTGGCACCACCACACGCTCCCGGGGCGCTGGCGGGTTAAGCCACTGACGCTATACTGCTTGGTCTCGCCGATCTGCGCCTCATCCTCCCTGGCAGCGGCTTCCAGCTCCTCGAGCTGTTACCGGAGTGATGCCGGTTCTCCCGCGCTTTGCTCGAGGACCTCGAGCCCGAGTTGCAGCTGGTCAGGGCTCAGCTGCTCGGAGCGGCGGCCGAATCGGTGGCGCGCTAAAACGTTGGATAAGCAGTAAGCATCCGCCAAGGACCGCGTGTTGATTGAAGCCGATTGGCGAGGCGCTCAGGCGGCCTGATGAACGGGAGTGGCAGCGGTTTTGGCCCAATGCCAGGGCAGCAGGTCATCGAGGCGCTTGGCTGGATGGCCCGCGATGCGGGCCAGAACGTCCGCGAGCCAGGCTTGCGGATCGATGTCGTTCATCTTGGCGGTGACGATCAGGCTGTACATCACCGCGGCGCGCTGTCCGCCGCGGTCCGATCCGCAGAACAGCCATGAGCGGCGCCCAAGGGCAATTCCTCTAAGCGCGCGTTCGGCGGCGTTGTTCGAGATACAGATCCGTCCGTCGTCCAGGAACCGCGTGAACGCCGTCCAGCGCTTCAGTAGGTAGTCGATGGCGCGGGCGACGTCGTTGCCGCGCGCCAGCTTGCCTCGTTGCTCGCCGAGCCACCGATGCAGGTCGGCGACCAGTGGTGCTGACAGGGCTTGTCGGGTCGCCTGGCGTGCCTCAGCGGTGTGGCCGTTGATGTCGCGCTCGATGTCGAACAGGGCGTCGATGCGCTGCACGGCCTCCAGGCAGATCGGCGACAGCACTGCCGGAGCCTTGCCCTGCGCCGCCCGGCGCGCGCTGCCCGCGATGTCGGCCAACACGAAGAACTTTCGCCGTGCGTGGGCCCAGCATGCGGCTTCCAGGATCGGGCCTGGCTTGCGTCCGGGCTCGTAGAGCTTGCCGTAGCCGCTATAGGCGTCAGCCTGCAGCAGCCCGGCATACCCATCCAGGTGGCTTTGCGGATGCCCGCCGCCGCGGTCGCGCGAGTAGTAAAATACCGTTCCGGGCGGGGCCGGTCCGCCGAACGGGCGGTCGTCGCGCACGTAGGTCCAGAGCCGGGCGATGTCGGTCTTGCCCCGCGCCAGCACGGGCACCGTGGTGTCGTCGCCGTGCAGGCGCTCGGCGGCCATGACATGGGCCTGCAGGCGGTAGAACAGTGGCATCAGCACCGCCGTGCAGGTGCCGACCAGGTCGGCCAGCGTCGACAGGCTGATCGGCACGCCCTCACGGCCGTAGCGCTCGGCCTGGCGGTTCAGCGGCTGATGCTGGCCGAACTTCTCGAACACGATCATGGGCAGCAGGTTCGGCCCGGCCCAGCCGCGCGGGATCACGTGGAACGGCGCGGGAGCCTGGCTGATGCGCTCGCAATCCCGGCAGGAGAACTTCTCGCGCACGTGCTGGATGACCTTCCAGGTGCGGGGGATGGTCTCGAGGCTCTCGGTGGTGTCCTCGCCGAGCTTGGACAGGCGGGTGCCGCCGCAGCAGGCGCAGGCCACTGGACCGGGGACGACGACGCGCGCGGGTGAAGCTCGCCACTTTGGTGGTCTTGGCGGCCGCGGTTTCCGCGGCCAGCTCGTCCTCGGTGGCTGCGGTCTCCAGCTCCTCCAGCTGCAGCTCCATCTGGTCCAACAGGCGGGCGGTGCGCTCGGAGCGCGGGCCGAAGCGGTCCCGGTTGAGCTTCTCGATCTGCAGCTTGAGATGGGCGATCAGCGCCCGATTGCTGGACTGCTCCGCCAGGGCGACGGCGGTTTCGGCGCGTGCGGCCAGCAGGGCGGCCTTGAGCGTCTCGACATCATCCGGCAGGGCGGCAAGCTGGGCGTCCATGCCAGGATTGAATCACGAACCGCGCCGCCGTGGTACTGTTTTCAGCAGCGCGCAGCGGCTATCCCGCCGATTGCGGCCGCCAAGTCTGCTGCGGATGACGCCAGTCGATCCCCTCCAATAGATAGCTCATCTGACCGGCCGTCAGCGCCACCACGCCATCCTTGGCCTGCGGCCACACAAAGCGTCCGCGGTCCAGTCGCTTGGCATAGAGCGACAGGCCGAGGCCATCGTGCCAAACCGCCTTCAAAAGCGATCCGCTGCGACCCCGAAAAACGAAGACGTCACCCGCAAACGGATCACGGCCGAGCCCCTCCTGCACCAGCAGCGCGAGACCCGGCATCCCGCGGCGCATGTCCGTGTGGCCCGTCGCCAGCCAGATCCGCACGCTGCTGGCAATCGGGATCACTCGCGCAACGCCGCCAGCACGCGCCGCAAGGCGGCCAGGTTCACATCGCTGCCGACGCGGACCTGTCGTCCGTTGCCAAGCTCGATCTCGATAAGACCAGGTGCACCCGCGGACCGTGATACCGATGCTGGGTTGGGCCTCTCCTCAAGCGGCCCGACCGCCGTGCTTGCCGATGCAAGCGCCTGCACCGGCACGAACATCGGGCTCGCCAAAGCCGGACCCAGAAGACCCTCACGCGCCTGGCGCCGCCACGTGAACACCAGGCTCTCGCAGACCTCATGCCGCGCGGCCACGGCACGGATCATCGAGCCCGGCTCATTGCTCTCGGCGACGATCCGCATCTTGTCATGCAGGCTCCAGCGCCGCCGACGCTCCCGCCCGGTGATGATCTCTACCACGCCATCCATCCGCACACCTCAAGGGCCGCCTTAAGGAGCTCCTTACGGCGGCAGGAGGCTCAAACCCAGACGGCCCTCGGCGGAGGGATACGATAAGCAGCCGCAGCTTGTCGTTTGTATCCATCCGGTGACGGTCGCCTTGCGGCAGTGAATTAGTGAATCACCCGCTGATCTTAACGACGCTCTTAAGAGCGAGCTTAAGAACGGGAGCGGGATTGGCGGATTGGCGGTGTAGATAATCACCGGGGTTGAGCGTCGGCGGGTCGGCGGGTCGGCGGCGATGGCGGCTGAGGCTGAGGAGAAGCGGCGCGTCCTGGCCGAGTTGGAGGCTCCCGATGCCACCGTGGCCGAGGTTGCGCGGCGGCACGATATCAGCCGCGGGCTTCTATGGACCTGGCGACGCCAAGCGCGTCGACGGCTGGAGCGGGAGCCATCCACCTCATCTGGGTTAGCGGGGGCAACTCCGACTCCAGACTCCAGCGACTGTATTCCCAGTTTAGGCGACAAGGCGGATGCCCACCACCAGCAGCACGGCGGCCATGGCCACGCGCAAACCCCGGTCAGGCATTCTGGTCGACCACAGGCTGCCCAGAATGACGCCAGGGACTGAGCCTAGCAGCAGGGCGCCCACAAGGCTGAAATTCACGTCCCCCAACCACCAGTGGCCGATGCCCGCGAGCAGCGTCAGCGGCACGGCATGGGCAATGTCGGAGCCCACGATCCGCGCCGGCGACAGCCTGGGATAAAGCACGATGAGCGCAGTCACGCCGATGGCGCCGGCGCCGACCGAGGTCAGCGTCACCATGACGCCGAGGATCGCGCCGACGAGGACCGTCAGCAGCGTCCGCTGCCGATCCCTGAGGTCGCCGAGGGAACTCCCGAAAAAGCGCGTCACCTGCGCCTGGAAGATGACAAAGCAAGCGGTGATGACGAGGACAACGCCTAGGGCGTCATTGAGGAACTGCGAATTATGATGCTTGATCCCGAGCAGCGAGCAGAGCACGATGGTGATCATTGTCAGCGGGATGCTGCCGGTCATGAGCCTGCCCACGACGCGCCAGTCCACACTGCGCCGAAAGCCATGGACGCTGGTGCCGACCGCTTTGGTCGTTGCGGCATAGAGAAGATCGCTGCCGATGGCGGTCGAGGAGTGGATGCCGAAGAACAGTATGAGCAGCGGCGTCATCAACGAGCCGCCGCCAACCCCGGTGAGGCCTACCAGCAGTCCTACAAAGAATCCCGAAAGCGTGTGGGCGAATGAAAGCGACATGTCGCGTGCCAATCCTCATGTTGGTAGGAGGCATCAGCCGACGGGGCTGCCGTCAACACGATGTCATCCTGACGCGATGGAAGGCGCGCTTGCGCCATGGGCCACGAAATGCGGGTTGCGGAAATCCGGCTTGCCGTAGACGAAGGGGCCTCCGTCTACCGTCGTGACGCTGCCGCCGGCGGCAGCCAGCACCGCATGCCCCGCCGCGATATCCCATTCCATGGTGGTGCCGAGGCGGGGATAGAGATCGGCGTCCCCGCGCGCGATGAGGCAGAGTTTCAGCGAGCTTCCGGCCGCCCGGAAAGCGGCTACGTGGCGATTCTTGAGGAAGGCTTCCATGGCGGCGGCATCGCCATGCGAACGGGAACCGACGATCGTCTCCCCCTCTGCCGGCGGAGGGCGGCAGAGGATCGCCCGCTCGCCGTCGGCATCGATCAGGTAGGCCGCGCCTGCCGTGCCGCCGTAGGTCTCGCCCAGTGCGGGCGCCACGACGACGCCGAGCACCGGGCGGCCATCCTCGATTAAGGCAATATTGACAGTGAATTCGCCATTGCCGCTGAGGAACTCCTTCGTGCCGTCCAGCGGATCGACGAGCCAGAAGCGTGCGCCGACGCGGGACGGCCCGATGCCCTGGGCGACCTCCTCCTCCGATACAACCGGGATCCCCGGGGTGAGCGCGCGGAGCGCGGGCAGGATGACAGCCTCCGCCGCGTCATCTGCGAGCGTCACCGGGCTGCCGTCGGCCTTTACCTGGGTGCAGGCCTGGTGGCCACCATAGAAGGCGAGCGTGGCGCGGCCGGCCTCCTCGGCCAGAGGCCTGACGGCGGCGAGCAGGGTCGGAAGTGAAAGGGTGTCCGGGCATTGATCCGCCCTCATGCCAAAGTGACCTGCAGCAGGCCACGCTCATCGAGGACGTCGATGATGCGGCTGGCGGCCTGTTCTGGGCTCAGCGCCGTCGTGTCGAGACGGATTTCAGGGTTCTCCGGCGCTTCATAGGGGCTGGAGATGCCGGTGAAATGCTTGATCTCGCCGCGCCGCGCCTTCTTGTAGAGGCCTTTCGGATCCCGCTCCTCGGCCACCGCAAGCGGCGTGTCGATGAAGACCTCCATGAACTCGCCTTCGGGCAGCAGCTCGCGCGCCATCTGCCGCTCCGAGCGGAAGGGCGAGATAAAGGAGACGAGCACGATGAGGCCCGCATCGGTCATGAGCCGCGCCACCTCGCCAACGCGGCGGATATTCTCGACGCGGTCACCATCGGTGAAGCCGAGATCCCTGTTAAGCCGGTGGCGGACGTTGTCGCCGTCGAGCATGGTGGAATGTTTGCCGAGCGCGTGCAGGCGCCGCTCCACGATGTTCGCGATGGTCGATTTTCCGGCGCCTGACAGGCCGGTGAACCAGAGCACAAAAGCCTTCTGGTTCTTCTGGGCGGCGCGGGCGGCCCGGTCGATCTCGATCGACTGCCAATGGATGTTCTGCGCGCGACGCAGCGCGAAATGGATGATGCCGGCCCCGACCGTCTCATTGGTGAAGCGGTCGATCAGGATGAAGCCGCCGGTCTCGCGGTTCTTCTCGTAGGGATCGAAGGCGACCGGCTGGCTCAGGCTCAGGTTGCAGAGGCCGATCTCGTTCATCGCCAGTTGCTTGGACGCGACCTGCTCCAACGTGTTCACATTGATTTTGTGCTTGAGCGCAGTGACCGAGATGACGACGGTCTTGGTGCCGAGCTTGAGCAGATAGTTGCGGCCGGGCAGCATCGCGGTCTCGTTCATCCAGACGAGCGTGACCTCGAACTGGTCGGAGACCTCGATCGGGTCATCGATGCCGGTCAGCACGTCGCCGCGGCTGCAGTCGATCTCGTCCTCGAGCGAAATGGTGACCGACTGGCCGGCGACGGCATAGGGCAGGTCGCCGTCGAGGAAGACGCGCGCGACGCGGCTTTCGCGGCCCGAGGGCATGACCCGCACGACGTCGCCCGGCCGCACGACGCCCGCGGCCACCAGCCCGGAAAAGCCGCGAAAATCCTGGTTTGGGCGGTTCACCCACTGCACCGGCATGCGGAACGACGCGGTGCCGTCGGCGGCTTTGGTATCGACCACCTCGAGATGGCGGAGCAGCGGCGGCCCCATGTACCAGGGCATATTGCCGCTCTTCTCGGTGATGTTGTCGCCGGCGAGCGCCGACATCGGGATCGCGACGATGGTTTCGATCGCGAGACCGCCCGCGAAGTTCATGTAGTCGCCGACGATACGGTTGAACACGTCCTGGCTGTAGTTCACCAGATCCATCTTGTTGATGGAGAGGACGATGTTGCGGATGCCGACGAGCGAGGCGAGGTAGGAATGACGCCGCGTCTGCGTCAGCACGCCGCGGCGGGCGTCGATCAGGATGATTGCGACATCGGCGGTGGAGGCTCCGGTCACCATGTTGCGGGTGTATTGCTCGTGGCCGGGCGTATCGGCGACGATGAATTTGCGCTTTTCGGTAGCGAAGAAGCGGTAGGCCACGTCGATGGTGATGCCCTGCTCGCGTTCGGCGGCGAGGCCATCGACCAGCAGGGCGAAGTCGATGTTCTGGCCCTGGGTGCCGATCTTCTTGGAGTCGGCTTCGAGCGCCGCGAGCTGATCCTCGAAGATCATCCGGCTGTCGTACAGCAGCCGTCCGATAAGGGTCGATTTGCCGTCATCGACGGAGCCGCAGGTGATGAAGCGCAGCAGGCTCTTCTGCTCGTGCTGGCGGAGATAGCCCTCGATATTGGTCGAGAGGAGGTCGTTCTGAGCATCCATCAGAAGTAGCCCTCCTGCTTCTTCTTTTCCATACTGGCGGCGCCGTCGCGATCGATGGCGCGGCCCTGGCGTTCGCTCGTCGTGGTCAACAGCATTTCCTGGATGATCTCGGGAAGCGTGTCGGCCCGGCTTTCGACCGCGCCGGTCAGCGGATAGCAGCCGAGGGTGCGGAAGCGGATGCTCTTCATCTCCGTTGTCCGGCCCTCGGGGATCCGCATCCGCTCATCGTCGACCATGATGGTCATGCCGTTGTACTCCACGACCGGGCGCACCGCCGCATAGTAGAGCGGGACGATCGGAATGCTCTTCTTATAAATGTACTGCCAGATGTCGAGCTCGGTCCAGTTCGAGAGCGGGAAGACCCGGATCGTTTCTCCCTTGTTCTTACGGGTATTGTAGAGGTTCCAGAGCTCGGGGCGCTGGCTCTTCGGGTCCCATCGGTGGCCGGCCGAGCGGAAGGAGAAGATACGCTCCTTGGCGCGGCTTTTCTCCTCGTCGCGCCGCGCGCCGCCGAAGGCGACATCGAAGCCGTAATGGTCGAGCGCGGCCTTGAGCGCATCGGTCTTCATGATGTCGGTATAGGCGCCGCCGTGGTCGAAGGGATTGATCCCGCGGGCCAATCCATCCCGGTTGATCCATTCGTGCAATTCGAGGCCGAGTTCCTTCACGCGCCGGTTGCGGAAGGCGATCATCTCGCGAAATTTCCAGGTTGTATTGACATGGAGCAGCGGAAAGGGCGGCCTGCCGGGGGCAAAGGCTTTCATGGCCAGGTGCAGCATGACGGCGCTGTCCTTGCCGACGGAATAGAGCATCACGGGCTTCTCGGCCTCGGCCGCGACTTCCCGCATGATGTGGATGCTTTCGGCTTCGAGCCGTTGCAGATGCGTCAGAGATGACCCGACCTCGATGGTGGCGGCGGTGGCATCCGGCATTCTTGTCTCCCAAAGGTCTGGTCTAAGATAAGCACGAGGAATTCCGGTGAATTGCTCAACTCTCAGCACCAAATCCGCTGGAATCTCGCGCTCGCCGCTCACCCATTGGCTGATCGCACCCTCGCTGCGGCCCACCGCCTTGGCGATATCGCGCTGGCGCTTGCCGCTCGCTCGGAAGAGACGCTTGAGATCAGGCATTGAACAGGGCTTTAGCAGAACTAAAGTCAACCTCGCAAGAGCGTCCTCCCACGGATGAAGTCTCAGGCTATATCGCCGTGGTCCTGCCGAAGCTTTCAAAGGCTTGGCCTCAGTTATATCGACGAGTTGATGTCCTGTGCTTGGCAGCCACCAGCAAGGCGGATCAAGTGGATGCAACGATACGGCAGACTGCGAGTGCGGCACCCAAGCGGATGGCGGGTCACAAGCTGTAGGCGACCTGGAGCGTGGATTAGAATTGTATGATCGCGCTATACCAAGTACCAGTTATGCTGCGTGGCTGGTGGCAGAGTTGGACGTTGAGCGTGGGCTCAGGATCGATTGTCGGTGGCTGTTGGCTTCCTCTAAACTGAGGGGTTGGGGCTAAATAGGTGAGCTTCAAAAACGGCGCTCCCTCGCGACCGAAATCGCCATAAAACTGCCTGGAGCCGCGTAGAGTGGCCATTTACCGGCGGGCGATTAATCGAGCCGCTGATCTTCATCGACAAAGCTTGGACCAGAACCAATGGAACCAGCTCTGCGTCTGAATTTTTTGTTCCGACTTCACCAGTGCTGGCCGACTCAGCATTGAAAGCAACTGCAACCTTTCCGTATAAAACTTGTTTCCTGGATCTGCCCGAAGCAGTTGCTTAGCAGACTCAATAGAAAGTGAAACCAGATCTGCATTAAACGTTGCGGTGTGGAATCGTCTCCAGATTAAGTTATCAGGAAAAGGATTTATCGAGATCTCGATTAACAAACGTCGAGCCTCATCAAGGGCACCACAATTTGTCAGTGCCTCCGCCAACCGGATACGTGTAAGAAGAGCATGCCTTTCAAGGCTTCCTTGATCTAGACGCACCCCTTCCTGGGCAGCTCGCCGAGCGTCTTCCTTACGACCTATTTGATGATACAACTCCGACACCGACGCGTAATCAGCTGCTTCGCCGCACTTTTCTTGCAGCTTTTTTATCTCCCCCCAAGCCCCCCTGTCACTCGACTTGATGAGAGCCTCTACCAACGTCACCCTCCCCGCAATTGAAGGATTATTGCTCCCATTTACTAATCGCCGTGAGATTCTTAATGCCTCTCTTAGATCGTCTTTCCGATATCTAGTATTATATTCACTTGCCTCGATATAAAACTGATTTGTCTTGGTATATATTTGCAAGTCTCTCGCTGCTCTCTCAACAAAACGCAAAAGAACCCTAGCTACAAAAAGGAGCTCGTCAGCATCGGCACCTTCCCGTTCACAGATAGACTTCAAATGAACCCGGATTTGGCTGGTTTGCCGTAATTCGAAAAGCACATCTACGAGCAATTTTCGCACGTCAAACCTTTTGGGATTCCGCAGTAATATCAGCTCTGCAGTGTCCCGGGCGAATTCCTTGGCGTCCAAGTCGTTATACAATGTCAAGAGGGCTTTAAAATTCTCATCAGTTGGCTCCATAGTGTCTCGAAGTTCATCGGCCTCTATTTTTGCCGCCGCTCTTTCATTTGAGAGGTGAAGCGATCTTGCGAGCAGACAGCGGAGTTCGACTGAGGTATTGTAGAAGTTCTTAGCTCGTCGCAACAACGGCAGGCTGTATTCGTAGTTCTTGATTCTGACGAGTTCAGACGAGACTGCCAGAACGTCTGCTAATGCCGCATCCTCTTCACCTGCTTCCAAGTGTCGAAGGCCTTTTTCCACTGCTCCCTGCTTTAGTAGGCAAGCGGCTAAAAACAGGGATGAAACCGTCGACCCCCTGTTATCTGCGTGACCGGTCTTTGCAATTTCCAGAGCCTCATCAATTCTTCCTTGTTTGATGAGATCTGCACAACACGCGCGGGAAGATTGGAGTTTATGTGTGGAAGAAGACTTCATGCTTTTACCTACGCGAACAAAGTTAAGCGTTTATCTCTTAGCACTCAGTTTTGCAAGCCGCATGAAGCGCTCTTAGAGAACAACCACTTCCATGTAAGGAGTAAAGTTAACCGCGATTCCATGCGCACGAATGTCGGCACCCCTCAGGATAAATCGTTCATACTGCTTGCGAATATCGCGCTTAGCACGAGCAAAGAGCGGTATGACTGGTCGACATATCATCGAACCAAACGCAGGTTGGTCCGAGGAGTGATGGGGTTCGAGCGCATGACCTTCACGAACAGATTCGTGCCATTCATAATGCGGAGCAGAAGCCGCTCCGTCTGAAGCTGCCCCCCTAAATGACCCAACACGGTCTATCATCTCGTAAGGGTTAGGAGTATGACTGTGTCTATGACTGACCGTTCCCTAAAAATTGAGGTCATCACCTCCGTGCCTCCGTGCAACGCCGCTGTCGTTGGAGCGGATCGGAGAAGATATCCCGCACTTTTCGTGCTGCTCGTCCTCACGCTGCACTTAAGACGCTTGCTCTTCGGAGCAACCCTTAGAAGCTGCGCCGCTTGGCTGAGATTGAGCCAAGGCTCGATCCCACCCTCTGCGGATTTGTGCACCGGAATGCGATGATGCGAGCGTAACGAGACAACGCGTTCTTGTGTCCATCGATTGCCGTGACCTGTCACAAGCCCGTTCCGGTTCAGGATGCCGGCGATGAGATCGTCGTTGGCGATAAGCACGAGGTGACGAACGGCAGCGATCACGTCAGCTGAGGTGCTGTTCCGCTGACCACGGCGGCGTCTTGGTAGACGCATCTCGCTGTGGATACCGCCCATCCAATGGACGATGAGGATTATCTCGGCCGCCTCCGCGTCAATATCGGTAACGACCTCCTCTATGACAGTACGCACGATTCGCTTCTTCAGCCGTGCATTGGTTGTCGGGGCGGACCAGACGGTCTTGAGGTCCGTCGCCAGTGAGGCCAGCGAGATCGGGTCGATCCTGGCGGCAGGCATGGTCGCATCGTGAGTCGCAATCTTGCTCTCAATCTCGGCTACATGCGCGAGCGATTTGTTCCAACGCGCTTCCAACTCGCTCGCAACCAGTCGGTTGGTCGGATCGATAGCGTCATATTGCCGGAAGGCGCGATCGACGGCATACCGCGCCGCCTCCAGATCACGGTGGAGGGCGTCGCGCACTTGATCCCGCCTCTCGCCCGCCTCCCTCTCCGCAGCCGCCGCTGCCGAGATGGCACCGGGGCTGACGATGGTCAGCAGTGCGTGCTCGACGGCGTCGTCGACCCGCAAACCACCGAAGGGAATGCAGCGCGGCTCGGCATTGTCCATCCAGCCACGGCTGCAACTATAACGTGGGATCTGATGCTTCGTGCCTGAGTAGCGCAGCGTCAGCTTGCGCCCGCAGCGGCGGCAACGGATCAGCCCCGCAAGCAGGGCGTCGCCGTGCTTGGGGGCGCCGTGGTGTCGACTGGTAGGGCTAATGCTGCTGACCATCGTGCGGATCGTCTCGGCCTTCTCCCAGCTGATATAGCCCTCGTGGGCGTTTGGCATGAGCGCCAGCCAATCGGCGCGTGACCCTGTCCCGAAATTTGGGTGCAACAACACCGCCCTCTTTCCGAGCCAACATGAAAGGAGCGCTTGTGTGTCTCTTTGAGACAGCTAGATGTGCCATCACTTCAAGATCTTGAAGTGGGTTGTAACGGCTTTCAAATGTTTGATCCTGCTGAACAACCAGTTGACGAGGTCGCGGTATCGGGAGAGGAACAGGCTGAACCCAGGCTTTAATCCCATGCGGCATAGATCTGGCTCTTGCCCAGGCACCAGGATACTGCGCTATGTTTCCAACGCATAGCTGAGCCGATCCATCCGCTAGCGGCACTTGACTTCGCCACTGCTCAAGACGCTCATCTTCCGCCAGGGGACGAAGCTCTTGTAGTCATCGCGGCCGGTCCATACCCGCTGGGGCCAACTTACCCAAGAAAATCATATCCAGAGCCGCCAGTAGATCCCCGTCAGAACCCGCTGATTATCAACCGCACCACGCCGAACCGCTTGTTGGGACGCAGCGGCTCGATGATCGGCCGCTGAAAATCAGTTCATCCGTAGTGCTGTTGGGTTTGATTGCTCCCCTACGAGGCGTGCATCGTGCAAATCAGGGTGATTGGGTCAATCACCCTGACCCACAGATCCACCAATGCAAGATCATTGACGGGATAATTTCGGTCACTCCATACTGTCCGACTACATTAGATTTCTCGCATACTCCGTTGCAACGGGCCTTTCCTTATTATAGAAGTCTGGACTCGCAGCTGTGTCGTCTATTTTCCCGTTTGCCAGATACTGCATCTGGAGTTATCAGCGACTGAAAAGTATTGTTGCGCTTCGGTCACGGCCTGTAGTGGAACTACTTCTATCGAGCTTTAAGAAAAGCTCTTGTGTGTCGCTGGCCTTCGGTCTGTCTTACTCAAGGAATCAATGCCATTAGTGAGAAGCAAAAAAATATTGTGGGGGTGGTGGGCCTTTTTATGAGCTCAATTACCTTCCGGGGTTGGGTATTGGATCGAATGAAACCCGATTCAGTACTAGAGGTAGTCGTCAGATGTAAAGGAATAGAT